>NZ_BAFW01000305.1 GCF_000308535.1 Nocardia cerradoensis NBRC 101014
GATGCTGTTCGCTCCCGATGTGCGGCCGAGCATGTGGGTGTTCGTCATCTTCTACGGCCTGGACTGGATCGCGACGGTGCCGCCCACGGTCGCGCTGTGCCGCGAACACTTCGGCGCGGACGGGCCGATCGCCTTCGGCTGGGTATTCGCCTCACATCAGATCGGCGCCGCGATCGCCGCTTCCGGCGCCGGCGTCATTCGGGACCTGCAGGGCAGCTACCAGCTCGCCTGGTTCATCGCCGGCGGTCTGTGCGCGGTGGCGGCGGTGATGTCGCTGAGCATTCGCCAACCGCGTCCGCGAGAGGCGGTGGCGCAGTAGAGTTTCAATCCCGGCTCCACCGTTCCCGATGAGGGAGGTCGTGCAGTGCCAGTGGTTTCCGTGCCGATCCGGCCCCGGCTGATTGCCGCGGCGCTGACCGGCGTCGCAGTTCTGTTCGTCGCGTGCGGATGCGGTTCGTCGTCGAAACCCGCGCCCGCGAGCACGTCGCCCGCCGCCGCGACCACCTCGCCGGCCCCGGCCGTCCATCCGCTCGACGAGCCCACGCTGCGCGGCATCGTCGAGTCGGTGGCGCGTCCGGCGTCGGTGCCGGGAGTCGTGGCCTTCGTCCGCACCGCCGCCGGCGAGGTCGGCACCTCCTACGGCACCCGGACCTTCGGCGGCGGCCCGGCGGTCACGGCGGCCGACCATGTGCGCATCGGATCGGTCACCAAGACCTGGACCGGCACCGTGATCCTGCAACAGGTGCAGGAACACAAACTGGCCCTCGACGATCCGGTCTCGAAGTACCGGACCGATGTGCCCGGCGGCGCGGCGATCACCATCGCGCAGCTGCTCGACATGCGCAGCGGCCTCTACAACTACAGCGAGACCCGCGAACTGGCCGAGGCCATGGACGCCGACCCGGGCCGGGTGTGGCAACCCGACGAACTGCTCGCCATGGCCTACGCGCATCCGCCGTATTTCGCACCGGGACAGGGCTATCACTACTCGAACACCAATACGATCCTGCTCGGGCTGATCGCCGAACAGCTGGACGGCAAACCGCTCGAGCAGATCATGCGAGACCGGCTCTTCGGGCCGCTCGGCCTGACCCAGACCTCCTTCCCCGCGCGCACCTCCGCGGCCATACCCGACCCGCACCCGCAGGGCTACATGTACGGCACCAATGTCTTGACCATGGGGACGCCGCCGGCGCTACCGCCCGAAATGCAGGCCGAGGCCAAGGCGGGCCGGCTGCTGCCCGGTGATCGCACGGCGGACAATCCGTCCTGGGCGTGGGCCGCGGGCGCGGGAATCTCCACGGTCGGGGATCTGGCCACCTGGGCCGAGGCGCTCAGCGACGGCAAGGTCCTCGATGTCGACATGCAGAGCAAGCGCATGGGCAGCCTGCAAGCGACCGATCCGGCCAATCCGCCGGAGGCGCCGCAGTACGGCCTCGCCATCGCGAAATTCGGTGCGCTGTACGGACATACGGGTGAGCTGCCGGGCTTCAACACCTTCGCCGGCTCCGATCCGGCGCACAAGGTGACCGTGGTGGTGTGGGCGAATCTGGAACCCACCGCCGACGGGAACGCGGCGGCGAGTGCGATCGCCAAGCAGATCATCGAGCATCTGTACGGGACGGGCACGCTGCCTGCCGGATCGGCGACCGTCCCGCCCGGCCCGACGAGTGCCGCCACCGCCACCACCCCGGCTGCTGCAACCCCGGCCACGCCGACCCCGCTGTCACCGACCGGCGCGCCGACGCCCACTCGGTGAGCCGATCGACACGAAAGCAGCAACAGTTCGGCATCCGATGCCCGTATGCGTGCCTGCCGGTGCCGATGTCCAGTAGCGTCGATGTGGTTACGAGTTGGCAAACACTGCGGCCGCTCTTCGCGCGGCCGGTGCGCCCGTCGAACAGTTCGGGGCAACGAAGGAGGATCGAAGTGCTGCACACCGACATCCCGACCCGCCGCGAGATCGAAACCCTCGCCGAATGGACCGGCCCCTGGTCGGTGTCGATCTATCTGCCCACCGAGGCCGCCACCCCGAATCCGGAGGCGAACCGGATCGCGTTCTCCAATCAGGTCCGGGAGGCGGTCGACCTGGTCACCGACAGTGACAGTCGCGCGGCCATCGCCGATCAGCTCGACGATCTGACCGACGACGAGGACTTCTGGCGCTTCCAGTCGCACACCCTGGTCGTGCACGTATCGCCACAGCGGATGTGGACCTTCCGGATCCCGAACCGCCTCGGCGCCGCGGTCACCGTCTCGGATCGGTTCCTGCTCAAGCCGCTGCTGCGGGCCGTCACCTTCCCGCAAACCGCCTTCGTCCTCGCGCTGGCCGAGGGGTCCGCGCGGCTGGTCGAGGTGACCCCCGATCGCCCTGCCGAGGATGTGCGGGTGCCCGACATGCCCAGTGACGCCGCCGATTTCGCGCGGAAGGCCTCGATCGGCGATCGTTCGCCCAAGCGGCGGCTGACCGGCAGCGAAGGGAAGAAGATACTGGTCCGCCAATACACGCGCGGCGTCGACCGGGCGTTGCGCGACATTCTCTCCGGCCGCGACACCCCGCTCATCCTGGCGGCGCCCGAACCGATCGACGCGATCTACCGCTCGGTGGCCACCTCCGGCGACCTGCTCGACGACGGCATTCCCGGCAACCCGGAACATCTGTCCGATCAGGAACTGGCCGACAAGGCCCGCCACATCCTCGACGGTCACTACGCGCGCAACTGGCCGATC
>NZ_BAFW01000304.1 GCF_000308535.1 Nocardia cerradoensis NBRC 101014
CATAGACGAATTCGGAAATCGCGCGGTATTGCGCACGAGCCGATCATCGTCACCATCGATTCCGGCGTTGTTCGCGGCGCAAGCGGCCCGCACCCCGGATGCCATAGCCATCAGCTGCGGTGCTCGTTCCTACAGTTACCGGCAACTGGAACAAGCAGCGAACCGGCTGGCGCACCTGCTGACCGACCGCGGTGTGGGTCCCGGATGCGTCGTCGGGATACTGATGGAACGCTCGGCACAAGCGATCACCGCGATAGCGGCAGTGCTCGAAACCGGAGCGGCCTACCTACCCATCGACCCCGAACACCCCAGAGCACGAATCGAATTCATGCTCACCGACACCACACCCGTCGCCGTCATCACCACCAACGACCTAGCCCGGCGGCTGAACGGGATCGACATCCCGACCATCGACATCAACGACCCCGCACTCGACAACCAACCCAGCACCCCACTTCCCGCACCGAGCCCGGACAACATCGCCTATTTCATCTACACCTCCGGCACCACCGGAACTCCGAAAGGCGTGGCCGCCACCCATCACAACGTCACCCAGCTACTTGCGTCCTCGGATGTAACGCCAACGTCGGAAAAGGTGTGGGCGCAATGTCATTCGCTCGCCTTCGACGTCTCCGTATGGGAAATCTGGAGCCCGCTGCTCCACGGCGGACGACTCGTCGTGATCCCCGACCAGATCACCCGCTCCCCCACCGACTTTCACGATGCCCTCGCCGCCGAACACGTCACCGTGCTCACCCAAACCCCCACCGCCGCAGCGATGCTGACACCACAAGGCCTGGAATCGATCACCCTGATACTCGGCGGCGAATTCTGCCCCGCCCAAGTAATAGACCAATGGGCGCCCACGCACACAGTCATCAACGGCTACGGCCCCACCGAAACGACCATGTGCGTCACCCTCACCACCCCCTTGACCCCCGGATCGGGGGCACCGCCGATCGGGGCACCGGTGCCCGCAGCAGCGCTGTTCGTGCTGGATGAATGGCTGCGGCCGGTGCCGGTGGGAGTCGCGGGCGAGTTGTACGTGGCCGGCGCCGGTGTTAGCTGCGGATATTGGCGCAGGCCCGCATTGACGGCGTCACGGTTCGTGGCGTGCCCGTTCGGAGGAACCGGCACCCGCATGTACCGCACCGGAGACCTCGTCCGCTGGACACATGACGGCCAACTCCACTACGTCGCCCGCGCCGACGAACAAGTCAAAATCCGCGGCTACCGCATCGAATGCGGCGAAATCCGAACCGCCCTCACCCAACTCGACGGCATCGAACAAGCAGCCGTCATCACCCGCGAAGACCGACCCGGCGACAAACGACTCATCGCCTACATCACCGGCACCGCAAACCCCACCGACATACGCACCCAACTAGCCGAACAACTCCCCACCTACATGATCCCCTCCGCAATCATGACGTTGGACGCACTCCCACTGACCGTCAACGGCAAACTCGACACCCGCGCCCTACCGGCACCCGAATACACCACCAGCGGATATCGAGCACCCAGCACGCCCGTCGAGGAAATCCTCACCACCATCTACGCTCGGATACTCGGGCTCGACCACGTCGGGGTCGACGACTCCTTCTTCGACCTCGGCGGAGATTCACTGTCGGCGATGCGCCTCATCGCCGCGATCAACACCACCCTCGACACCGACCTCTCCGTACGCACCGTATTCGACACACCCACCGTCGCCCGCCTGGCCCCCAGCATCGACAATGCGGATACGAGCCGACTCCCACGACTGACACCGATGGAACGACCCGATGCGGTCCCGTTGTCGTATGCCCAGCAACGACTCTGGTTCATCGACCAACTCCAAGGCCCCTCCGCGGTCTACAACGTGGCGGCGGCGTTGCGGTTGAGTGGCGGGCTCGATGTCGACGCGCTGGGTGCGGCGCTGGCCGATGTGGTGGGCCGTCATGAAAGTCTGCGCACGGTGTTCAGCGCGACCGACGGAACACCCCGGCAGGTGGTCATCCCCGCCGATCGGGTCCCTTTCGAGTGTGAGGTCGTCGATGCGGCCGGATGGTCGCAGACCCGGCTGGACGCCGCCGTGAACGAGGCGGCGCGCTACCCGTTCGACTTGGCGACCGAGATTCCTTTGCGTGCAATGCTTTTCGATGTTTCCGATCACGAACACGTGCTGGTGATCGTGATGCACCATATCGCCGCGGACGGCTGGTCGCTGGGGCCGCTGGCCACCGATTTGAGTGCGGCCTACGCCGCCCGCTGCGCGGGCCGGGCGCCGGGTTGGGCACCTTTGGCGGTGCAATACGTCGACTACACACTCTGGCAACGCACCCAACTCGGCGAACTCCACGACCCACACAGTCGCATCACCACCGAGCTCGAATATTGGGAACACACCCTCGCCGGAATGCCCGAACACCTCGACCTCCCCACCGACCGACCCTACCCAGCAACCTCCGACCAACACGGCGCCAGCGTCACCATCGACTGGCCCGCCGAACTACAACAACACATCACCCGGACAGCGCGCGAACACAACGCCACCAACTTCATGGTGATCCAAGCCGCCCTGACGATCCTGTTGTCGAAGATCAGCGCCAACCCCGACGTGGCGGTCGGATTCGCCGTCGCCGGCCGCGACGACCCCGCCCTCGACGAGTTGGTCGGCTTCTTCGTGAACACCCTCGTACTACGAGTCGATCTCACCGGCGACCCCAACCTCACCGACCTGCTCACCCA
>NZ_BAFW01000303.1 GCF_000308535.1 Nocardia cerradoensis NBRC 101014
AATCGCTGCGCAGCTTCTACCTGCAGTTCGACGGTAAACACGAACTTCTGCTGGCCCTGTTCGAGGATGCGCTCAGCCGCACCGCGGACCAGCTCCGCGCGGCCGCCGACGGGCAGGACGATCCGATCGACCAGCTGCGGGTGACCATCGAGCTGCTGTTCGAACTGAGCCGGCCGGATCCGACCGCGCAGCGGCCGCTGTTCACGGATTTCGCTCCGCAGCTGCTGGTTTCACATCCCGCGCAGGTGAAGGTGGCGCATGCGCCGCTGCTGAGCCTGATCACGGAGTTGATGGAGAAGGCCCAGGAACAGGGCCGGTTGCGCAAGGAACTCAACGCGCGCCGGACCGCGGCGATGGTCATGCAGACGGTGATGTTCACCGCGCAGTCCACCGGTGGCACCGACGAGGAGACCACCCACCCGATCACCGCCGAGGAAGTCTGGAACTTCTGCGCTCACGGCTTTGCTCAAGACTGAGAATTCCATTCTCACATCAGAGAAGGTCGCTTACACTCGGATTCATGCCCGATCTGTGGAGCGACCTTCTCGCTTGTCTCGACCTGCATTCGGTTCCGGCCGGCGACGGCCGCGATACCGCGGTGTTCTCCGGCCCCAACCAGAGCCTGGGGTACCACCGGATCTTCGGCGGCCAGTTGCTGGCGCAGTTCGTGCGCGCCGCGCAGCTGACCTGTCCGGACAAATCAGTCAAATCGCTGCACGCGCTGTTTCCCCGCGAGGGTAAACCCGACGAGGCGCTGCGATACCGCGTGCAGGTCCAGCATCAGGGGCGGAGCTTCGCCTCGGTCACGGTGCTGGCGGAGCAGGGCTCGAGAGTCGCTGCCACCGCGGCGATATCACTGCATGCCGCCGACGAGGGTCCCGAACAGCAGGCGACCGCGCCGATCGGGCCGCTGCTGTCGGCCGAGCACAAGGCCGGATTCGACATCATCCCCTGGGAGACACGGACGAACGTCGACCTCGACGACACCGGTTCGGCCGCACCGGAATTGGAGTTTTGGATGCGGACACCGGCCGCCGACGCCACGCTGGCGCCGGCGTTGACCGGCTATGCCACCGACCTCACGCTGATCGGCACCGCACTGCGCCCGCTCGAGGGAGTGTGCCAGCGCGGCAACGGCACCGCGTTCCACTCCGCGGTCACCAGCCACACCCTCTGGTTCCACCGGCCGTTCCGCACCGACGAGTGGCTGTTGCTGCGCCAGGACAGCCCGGTGATGGCGCAGGGCCGCTGCTTCGGCCGCGGGGACGTGTTCACCGAGAACGGTTCACTGGTCGCCTCTTTCGCGCAGGAAGCCATGGTTCGGTTCCCGTAAGACCGAACACATTGCCGCAGCACCTCCGGTGCGCGGCACACGGCGTGCTCACTCGCCGCGCGGGGACAACTCGATCAGCGGAATCCGCCGGGCCGTGCGCTTCTGATAGTCCGCATAGCCCGGATAGGCCCGCACGACCTGCGGCCACCGTGCCTCGCGTTCGGCCGGGGTGAGTACGCGCGCGGTCATGGGCCGTGCCGCTCCGTGCCGGAAGGACACCTCGACGCGGGGTTCGGCGCACAGGTTGTGGTACCAGGCGGGCGAGACGGCGTCTCCGCCCCGCGACGCCACGACCAGATAGCGGTCGCCGCCCACGATCGGGACGGTGAGTACCACGGTGTGCGGCCGCCCGCTGCGCCGGCCGACGGTGGTCAGGGTCAGCGTGGGCATGTTCTTGAAGCGGGTACCGAGGCGGCCACCGGTGACGTCGAGCAGTGTGCGGTGCAGGCCGGTCACGGTCTTCAGGCGCAGGTCGGTGGCGATGCGGCGGGTGTCGGGCACGGGAGCTCCTCGGGTCGGAAGGCGGTCGGGTACCGACGATCCGGGTCCGGCTTGTGAGCGACCAGTGACCGATCAGTGGTCCAGACGCGCGCGGGCGGCATCGATCCACCCCTGGTTCGCGCAGCCCTCGGCGATGCGCAGGGCGGCGCGGTGGTGTTCGGCGGCGAGATCCGGATCGTCGTACCGCGCCGCCAGGTCTCCGAGCACGAGATCGACCGGGCCGACGGTGAACGACCCGGTGTCGGCGCCACCGAGACGATCGCGATACCGCAGCAGGTCACGGTAGATCGCGGCGGCCTCCTCCGCCGTGCCGAGCGCGGCGATCACCATGCCGCGCAGGGTGAGGAACAGCGAGCGGAACAGGTCTTCCGGAACCGGTCGTGCCCGGCGCCGGACGCGAGCCGCCGCAGCCCGGTCACCGGCGGCGAGCAGGACGAGCGCGTGGAAGTCGACGGTCGCGTCCGCGGTGTCCGCCGGGGCGCTTCGGATGAATTCCTCGATCGTCTCGGCCAGTTCCCCGGCCCGGCCCTGATACAGGCGGACCGTGAACAGCGCCATGAGCGGAAGGGTGCCGGCATTGAAAATTCCTGTGCGGGAGAGCAATTCGGCGGCCTCCAGGTAGCGCCGCTCGGCGTCGTCGGCGTCACCGCCCACCAGTGCCAGCAGTCCGCGCGCCATCGCGTTCGCCGCCTGGGCTTGCCGCCACTGATACCGGTCGGCCGGCCCGGTGGCCGCCTCGAGATGTGCGCGGGCCGCCTCGAGATCGCCGGCGAAGGCGGCGGCCTGCACCGCTACGGTGTGGCCCAGCAGCAGGTAGGCATGGTGATCGTTGCGCCGGCCGATCTCGATCAGTTCGGCGCCGAGCGCACCGCGATCCGGGCTGTCA
>NZ_BAFW01000302.1 GCF_000308535.1 Nocardia cerradoensis NBRC 101014
CCGCCGTCGACTCGTTCGCGCTGCTGCTCGCCCGACCCGAACACGAGGAGTCGGTGATCTTCGCCGACGAAACACAGCAACGGCTCACTGCGGTCATCGACTACACCGGATGGCGCGAGCACCGCATCATCCTGCAGATGATGCTGTCCGACCAGTTCGCCCGCTGGAAGAAGGGCAACGGCGACTACGTCGCGCAGACCACGTTCGCCGAGTTCATCCAGGACTCTGCCGCCGACATCGTCAGCCCGACCGCTGCGGACATGCTGGAACTCGCGCAGTCGTTCCAGGCTACGAAGAGCGTCGACTTCACCAGCTCCAACCGGATCAGCAATGGTCAGGTCCAGCTGTCCTACCGCGAGACCATCGACGCCCAGGCCGGCAACGCCGGACAGCTCGAGGTGCCCGAGCAGTTCACCCTCCACATCTCGATCTGGCGGGGCGGCGCGGTGGTGGAGGTGAAGGCCGCGCTGCGTTACCGCATCGAACACCAGCAGCTGCGGATCGGCTACAAGATCCTGCACCTGGACGACCTGATGCGCGCCGCGTTCGAGCACGTCACCGACGAGATCGCCAGCAAGCTCGACAGCGGCCACGGCCACGAACTCGTGTTCGGTCCCGCCCCGGCCGTCATCGAACCCGTCAAGTAATCCCGCTCCCCCGTTCGGCGGGCCGCTCTGCGGGCGGCCCGCCCACATCCCCTTCCCTCACTCCCTTCTCCGAAAGGACTCATCGTCATGCGCGCCCTGCGCCGCACCGCCATCGCTCTCATCGCCGCCGCCGCAACCACTTTCGCGGTCACCGCGTGCGACCCCGACGACAGCAACTCCAGCCCGGCCAGCCTGTCCAGCACCGCCGGACTCGTCCCCGCCGCCGTGTCCCGCATCGCCACCACCCCGCCCCCGCTGGTCGACCCGTACAGCACGAACGGCACCTGGCTGGTGCCGGCCGAAATCGCACCCGGCAACTACCGCGTCATCCCGAAGAACAGCCGCGGCGGCTACTGGGAAACCTGCGCCGACGCCGGATGCGACATCGACTTCGACGGCAGCGACCACACCGGCCTCATCGACAACGACAACGTGGACGGCCCCGGCGTCGTCAACATCCCCACCTGGGCGTACTCGATCAAGCTCCGCAACGTCCGCCTGGCGCCGATCCAGTGATCCGCACCGAAAGCCGCGCGTTCACCCGCGCGGCATTCGCCAGCTTCGTCACCGTCGCGTTCGGCCTCCCGGTGCTGCTGCTCATCACCACCGCCTGGCCGGTCGGGTTCGTCGCCCTCGCCGACATCCTCGCCGTCTTCTCGCTCGTCGCCCTGTACTGCACCGGATTCCAGGCCGGCTACCGCAACCGCGACGAACTCGCTCTCGATCACGCGATCGAAGCCGTCCGCTTCGCTACCTCCGACCACCCCGAGGGGATCTGATGCCCGCCCAGTCCATCACCACTGACACCGGAACAATCGTCTCCGTCGCCGAGAAGGGCGGCGAAACCCTGGTGCTGCTCGACCATCCCGAAGCCCCGGACGACATGCGGAACACCGAAGCCGGCCGGATCATCGACGGAGGATTCCAGCCCTACCCGTTCGCCTCCTGGGCGGCCACACCCTCCACGTTGCGCGCGCTCGCCGACCTGATCGAGGCGGTGGGCGACAGTGAGTGAGCAGGCATCCGAACCGCTCTCCGACTACCACGCAACCACGCGGCGGTTCGCTGACCTGTGAACCGCTCGAAGCTGACAATCAGCCGCCGAAAATCGACCCCCGCTCCGCCGGCGGCCGAACTCCCGCGCATGTCCCCACCGGTGGGACTGCCGCCGGTGTCGTCGGTGTGTGAGCCGTGCGGTGTGTACGTGATCCGTCCGGAGGTGCATGCGGACTGGCATCGCCGCCAGGACGCGAAGGCGCGGCGCTGGGACCACATTCGTGATCTTGTGCTGCGCGTTTTCCTCGCACGGGGATACATCACCACCGACGAGAAGACCACCGTCACCGATGGGGACACCTGATGGCCGGCACTCCATCGACTCTCGCCTACCTCGCCGCCGCCGCGACCGCCGGCGCTCTCGGCCACACCGGACCCGGCGCCGACAACTGCCACTGCCGCGTCTGCCTGACCCGGCCCACCACCACTGAGAACACGGAGAACTCGTAATGCTGCGCTGCTTGCTCGCCCCCTTGCTGCATCACCCGGTGATCACCCTCGAGGGCCACGGCCCCGTCTACTGGACCCCGATCATCACCGCCGCGCTGTACGGATGAGCGCCGAACACACACAGGGCAGCGCCCTGCACTCGCCGCGCAGCATGAAGACCGTGGGCGAAGCACTCAGCTACGCCGAATGCGCCGTCCTGAACTTCTACCCGGAAGGCGAACAGCGCGACCGCTACGCCGCGGTGATCGCCGAACTACTGCGTGATGTCGGGCGGCAACGTCCGACCGGACCTGACGGCAAGCACGGCGACCGCCACACCGACACCTGCGGATGCGACGACACAGCGCGCCGCCCGGTGTGCCAGACATTCGCATGGATCGGCCAAGCGCTCACCCACTGCGACACCTGCGGTCGGCCGTATTGGGAGCAC
>NZ_BAFW01000301.1 GCF_000308535.1 Nocardia cerradoensis NBRC 101014
GGCGACTACGGCGGCTTCCTGGCGCCCAGCCCGCGCACCGTCCCGGATCACGCGCCGATGCTGGATCCGGTTGCGGGCCAGCTGCATTCGTGGTCCGCCTTCGATTTCGCCGACCTCATCGGGGCCGCCGGCCGGCGCGACGGCCTGTGGCGGGTGCTGACCGACCTGCTCATCACCGTCGGCGATGGCCACGCCGAGCGACTCGACGCGGCGGTCGATCACGCGGTGCGCGCACTCGACGAGTTCGAACGGAGAGCGCGATGACGGCCGGGCACATCCACGCGCACGGACTGGATCTGGAGCCGGCGCTCACACGCATCGCCGGTCCGGTGATCCCGGGACGCCACCCTCGGCGGTGGTCGATGTGGCCCGCGCAGTTGCCGGCACTGGTGCTGATTCTGCTGCTGCTGGTCGGGCCCGCCGCCACCACGGTGTGGACCGCGGTCCGCGCACAGTGGGCGATGGTCGGCTGGTGTGCGCTGCTGGTGGTACTGGTCGCGGCGAGCACGCTGCTGTGGCGCCGGGACGACGCGGTGCGCGCACTGGTGGCGGCGGCCGTGCGTGGTCGCTGGACATTGCTGCGCCATCGATTGTGGCCGACCGTCTTTCGCCGCGAGGCGCCGGACGGCGCGAGCCTCGTCGCGCGGATTCGCCGGCGTTCGCTGTGGTGGCCGGTCGTGGTGGTCGCGCTCGTGGTGACGATCCGGGGAATCGGCGTCGAACTTGGGCCCGGTGGGCGCGGCGCGTATGTCCGGACTCTCGTGTGGGTGCTGTGCGCGCTGGCCGTGCTGGCGCTGGCCTTGGAACTGGCCTGGCGTGGCCGCCGGGGGTGGTGGCCGTGGCCACCGCTGATCCTGCCGTTCGGCGTTTCCGCGTTCGTCGCCGGACTGGCCCTGCGCCTGCTGGCGGAGAATCCCGACTACCGGATGCCGGTCCCGGGCGTGGCCGGCCAACGCGTGTGGCTGATGTCCCTGCTGATCGCCGCCTTCGTCTGGTGCTGGCTGGGAGCGCTGTTCGCGCTGTTCCGCGCCGCGATCGCCGCCATCGAAGCCGATCCGGTGCGGCGCGGCTACCTCGAGGACGCGCGCGGGGCGGGCCGGACCCGGGCCCGGCTGTTCGAATTGGTACGCCCGGTCTTCCTGATTCTCGGCCTCGTCGTCGCCGTCGCCGCGGCGCGGATCTTCGACATCATCCTGATCGCGGTGCCGGGATCGCTGCAGTATTCGCTGGACTCGGCGACCGTGCACTGGTGGCGGCTGGTCTCGGATCCCGACGCCGATCCCGGTGTGGCCGCGGCCTATTCGCTGCCACTGGCGGTGCTGGTCGGTTCGGCGGCGTGGATTCTGCAGACCGACGTGCGCCGCCACCGCGTCGGCTGGATGCGCCGCCCGAGCGCCGATCCGGTCCGCGCGCGACGCACCGCGCGCGGCGTCGTTCGGCTCGTGGCGGTGTCGTCGCTGTCGCTCGGGCCGTTGCTGGCGCTGGTGGTGTTCAGCTGGGTGGGCGCCGACGGGCCCGCCCTCGCCGGCGCCGGATCGGTGTGGCAGCACCGAGAGTTGTTGCATGCCATGGCGAATACCGGCTGGGTGGCGGTGTGGGCCACCGTTCTCGTCATCGGCGCGGCGTTCCCGGTCGCCCATCAGCTGGCCGCGCTGCCCGCCGACGCGCTGCGTTCGCGGATCGCGGTGGTGGTGCTGGTGGTGTTCACAGTGCTGCCCGCGCAGCTCTATGTCGGGCCGATCCGGCGCGTCATCGAGCGGATGGGATTGACCGGGACGTCGTTCTCCTCGCTGATCGTGGTGCACGCCGCGATCGGATTGCCCATCGCGATCCTGATTCTGCGCGGAGCGCTGCTCGCGCCCTCGGACGGTCCGGCGGCCGACGCCCTGCACGGTCTGGCCAAACCGTGGGCCGTGCTGAGCCGTGTGGTGTCGACCGCGTGGCCCGCCGTCGGCGCGGTCGCGGTGCTCGAACTGATCCAGGTGTGGAACGACTTCTTCATCGGCTTGATGGTCAGCGGCGCCGATGTCAGTCCGTGGTCGCTGTTGCTGTGGGGCGACGCGCGGCAATTCCAGGAGAACGCCGCCCATCTCGCGGCCGGGGCACTGCTGTCGACGGTCCCGCCGGTGCTGCTGTTGCTGATGACCTGGCGCCGCTTCCTGGTTCCGGGATTGACGGGCGGGATCGTGCGATGAGCGGCCACTCGCACCGGCCCGAGCACGACATCGCGTCGCAGCTCATCGCCACCCCGAAATCCTCTGTCTGGCAAGGGTTCCTGGGAGCGGCGTGGGTGATGTCGTCGTCGCTGCTGCTCGAGGTGGTCGCGAAACTGCTGGAGGGGTCGGTCGGGCAGAGCCGGGTGCTGAACTCGCTGGCGGGGGTGCTGCGCTGGGTGGCGGTCGCGGTGGTGGCGGCCGCCGCGCTGTACGTGCTGTGGCGCAAGACCATGGATATGCGC
>NZ_BAFW01000300.1 GCF_000308535.1 Nocardia cerradoensis NBRC 101014
GCCGTAGCCGGAACCACTGCCATAACCCGACCCGCTCCCGTACCCCGAGCCACTGCCGTAGCCCGACCCGCTCCCGTAACCGGAACCGCTGTCGTACCCCGACCCGCTCCCGTAACCCGACCCACTCCCGTACCCCGACCCGCTCCCATAGCCGGAACCACTGCCATAACCCGAGCCGCTTCCATAGCCGGAACCACTGCCGTAACCCGAACCACTCCCGGAGCCGCTACCGGATCCACTACCCGAGCCCGAACCACTGCCCGAACCGGACCCACTGCCCGACGTACTGCCACCGCCCGCCTGCCCCGGAATGGCGATCGTCGGAATCGTCGAGATCGTCGATTTCATCGGATCCGCGTAGTACTTCTTGTAATTGGCGCGGTATTCGTCGGTGTGGTGATGTTTGCAGCCCGTCTTCTCCGGCTGTCCGGGAGTGGGCATCGACTTGCGGGTCGCCTCGAGCCAGTCGCTGGTGTACCGCAAACTCGCGCCGGTCACCTTGATGGCGTCGATCAGATCCTGCGTACTGTCCTTGTAATTGCGCACGGCGGTCACCGCCGCCGCCGACGCGGCACCGGTCCAGCTGGCCTGCAACTTCGCGATCTGGTCCGCGTAGGTGGCCATATTGCTCGATATCAGTTTCGACATCGAATCCCAGAACCCGGACAGATCCATCGGTGGCTGCGCGTGAATCGTCTGGCCCAGCTGAATCATCTGATCCCAGTCCAGGCTGTCCGGATTCTCGATGTTGATGGTGACCGAATCGGTCTTACCGCCGTAGCCCTGAATCGCCTCGGGGAAACTCGGCATCGACCAGCTGTCATCGACGAGATCCTGGCTGAGGTCGGCGACCAGGCTCCCCCCGTTCGAGGAGAGTTTGGGCGGTGTCACATTGCTCTTGACGTCCTTGGGTTTGGCGATCGTGTCGAAATTGAATGTCGAACTGTTCTCGTGCGCGGCGAACGTCTTACCGGCGGCGACGAAGGTGTCGAACTGATCGCGCACCACATTCGCATGTGTCATCAGCGAGTTGTACAGTGCCGCACCGTGATTGCTGTAGACGCCGGCGAGATCGCGGCTGGACTGCAGAATACTGAAGGCGCCGACCTCGTGCGCGCGAGTATCGTGCACCGATTGCGCCAAGGCCTCCAGATTGGCGATCAGCTGCGCCGCGGCATCGGTGGCGGCCTTGATATCTTTCGTATCGAATTGCAGCACACCGGAATTCGCCGCACCGAGAATCTGGGTCCACTCGGTGGTATCCGCGTTCGGCAACGTCATGATCAGCCTCCGAGACCTTGGGTCGAACCTTGTTCGGCGGCTCGGAACTGGTCGGCGGCCGAACGCTCACCCTCGGCGAACTGGAACAGGGCATCGGCCATGCCGTAGCCGCCTTCGACCATATTGGCCCGCGTCGTCTTGTACCCCTTGTCACCGTCGGCGAACTTCTTGCCGGACTTGTCGTTTCCCCACGGCTGGTTGGTGGAGTCGTTCTCGATTCCGGCGAGCGTGTTGTGCAAGGTGTCGATCACGCCCCGCACTTTGTGTGAGACCTCCTCGGGCAGGTCGGCGGCTCTGGTCAGCGCGTCGACATCCACCTCGATCTTCTCCGCCATTGTCAGTCCCTACCTGTGTGCCTACATCTGGAACGGCTTGTCGACATTCGGATCGCCCCCACCCGGATCGCTGGCGCCCGGATCGTCCCCACCCGGATTGTCGCCGCCTGGATCGTCTGTGGCCGCCGCGCGCGGTGCGGGTGGCGGTTCGGCGGCGTCCAGCCACGCTTGCTCGCCCGGCGCATCCGGAGCGTCGTAATGCGCCGGCATCGGACCGATTTCCGGCACCTTCTTCGGCCGCGACTTCGCGCGATAGTCCTTACCCGGGCCCAGCGGTCTTCCCGGATCCTGCGGCTCGGCCGGATCGGACGGTGGGGGCGGAGCCGGAGCCGGCCGCGACGGCGTCATGTAGTTCGGATCGGACGGATCGCGGAAACCACCACCGCCACCACCGCCCGGCGGGGCCGGTGCGGGTCGCGACGGTGTCATGTAGTTCGGGTCCGACGGATCCCGGAAACCACCACCCTGACCACCATTCACCGGCGGCGGCGGTGCGGGTCGCGACGGTGTCATGTAATTCGGGTCCGACGGATCCCGGAAACCACCACCCTGACCACCAT
>NZ_BAFW01000299.1 GCF_000308535.1 Nocardia cerradoensis NBRC 101014
GGCACCGGACAGCCTGCTCACGACGATCAACCAGCTGATCGCGGTGGGGCAGGCCGAGCGCGCGATCGAGACGATCGCCCTGCTGGATCCGGTGTGGTCGCAGCACGGCCGGGTGCGCGAGCTGGAGACGGTGCTGTCCGGACTGCTGGCGCCGCGCACCGAGCCGCTGGCCGGCGTGTCGGCGGCGCTGTGCCGGGAATTGCTGGGGCTGTGGGCATTACGCACCGACCGGTTGCATCGGGCGATGCGCATGCTGACCGCGGCGGGACAGGCCTACCGCGAGGCGGGAGACGAATTCCGGGCCGCCCGGACGGGTGTGCCACTCGCCGCCGCGCTGTGCGCACTGGGTGACGTGGAATCGGCGCGGCACTGCCTGGCGCTGTCGTCGCGATTCGCGGGTCGGCTGTCGGAACGATTCGCCGACTGGATGTGGATCACCGAAGCCCTGGCCGGTCTTCCGGCTCGCGCCGAGGGCTGGGACGAGGTGGCGGCACGGATCCGGCGTTGCGCCGGATCGATTCGCCTGTCGGCGCTGAACGCACTGGCGCGCAGTCAGATCGGCGGGCCGACGCCGGACCGGTCGCTGGCGGTCTACCGCGAAGTGCTCGCGGACGAGGGCATCGCCGACCACGTGGTATCGGCCGTGATCGCGATCGAAGGCTGTGCCCGGGTCTACGACCGGGCCGGGGCCGCCCACCACGAGCATTCGGCACGATTGTGGCTGGCGGCGCGGCGGTTGCGCGCCCGGCACAGCATTCCGCAGCTCGATCCCGAGGATGTGCCCGGATCGGTCCATCGCCTCCGGACGATGTTGGGGCCGGAGCGGTTTCGGGAGATCGCCGCGCAGGTGAACCACTGGACGGTGGCAGATGCCGCCGCCTGTTCGCTGTCGGCACCGGCCACCCTCGAACCGGCGGACTCCCGGCTGGATGTGCTGACCGCCCGCCAGCGCGAGATCGCCGAGTTGGTGGCGACCGGACTGACCAACCGCATGATCGCCAAGCGGCTGAACCTCTCGGAATGGACCGTGGTCAACCACATCCGCCAGATCATGCAGAAGCTGGATTGCCGCTCCCGCCTGCACGTCGCGCTGGTCGTGCAGGGCGACGAGCACGCGGTGGCCGCCGACTCGTCGCAGTAGCCGGCACGGCTACCGGCAGTCGGCCACCAGTCGCAGATCGCGATGGAGCAGATGCCACACCGTGTGGTAGCTGTCCCGCAACGGCGAGGCGACACTGTCGAGATCGCCGGACTCGATGAGTGCCACCACGGTCGCGAACCGTGCCGGGTAGTCGTCCCACAGCGGCAGGGCGTCGCCGATAGCGGTGAGCAGATCGGCGACCTCGCCGTGCAGTTCGAGCACGCCGCGCGCGGCCACCGGACCGCGATCGCGCTGAAATGCGGTCACCGCGTTCTTGATTCGTGGATCGGCCTGTTCGAACCGATCGAGCAGGGCGACGATGCGGTCCCGCCCGGCCGGGGTCAGGTGACGGCAGACGGCGGTGAGCTCCACCTCGGCCGCGTGTTCGCCCGCCGGGGTGAGCGTGATCATGTCGCCGCGGGGGGTCGGGACCTGTGTGAACAGGGTCGCGTCGGTCAGCGGAGCGTCCGCACCGAAATGGTCGGCGGCCAGCCACCCGGCGACCCGCAGGGTGTGCAGGACTCGGGTGCGCCGGGGTATCACCACGAGCGCGTCGTCGGCGGTGGTCATCGTTGCGTCTCCGATCTGGGGGACAGGGTTTCTCGGATCGCCAGCAGGGTGCAGACGAAGCGCCGCTGCGCGGGGGAGTTCACCACGACGTAGCGCAGCGGAATGTCGGGCAGTTCCGCCAGCCACGGCCGATCGGCCGGACCGGCGCCGCAGACGAAGGCGATCGGCGAGCCGGCCGGCGCGCGGCGGGCGAGGTCGGGGTCGGCGGTGACGACGAGACCGGCGCCCGCGCCGTCCACCTCCGCGGACGGCAGGTCGTCGGGTGAGTCGACCACGGTCGTGCGCAGCGGTTCCCCG
>NZ_BAFW01000298.1 GCF_000308535.1 Nocardia cerradoensis NBRC 101014
ATGGACGGTGAGTGCGGTGACCGCCACCGCGCTGCCGACGACGACCAGGGCGGCGACGACCCTGATGCCGGCGACGAGCCCGAGCCGGGTCGTACGAGTGGACATCGGATGCATTCTCCTTATTTGCTCGGTGGCGCAACCGAATTCGGCTGAGCTGCGGCGGGCTCGAACACGCCCTCGAGATGCCAGACGCCGGTGAACCCGTTGAACGGACCGCCGACGATCAGGCTGGTCCACTGCAGGGTGAACGCGCGCGTCGCGGCGTCGTAGGTTCCCGTTGCCGAAGGACCCTGCGGTGCACCGGATCTGGGCTGATCGAACCATTTCTGTGCGACCCAGTCCCACACCTTCTGCGCCTGCTGGGCGCCGGCCACCTGGGCGTCCTGGCGCTCCGGCGGCTTCGGTGCGCCCTGGTTGAATTCCTGGTCGTTCCAGGAGGCGGCCCACGAGGACAGGTCGGCGGTGAGGGTGCCGTCGTTGTTCACCACCGTCGGCGGCGCCACGGTGCGCTGGGTCTGTGGATCGGTCGGATTGGTGGAGACGCCGAATTCCACGGCGAAGAACTTGGTCGGTTTCGTGATCGCCGCCGCCAGTGAATTGCCGCCCGAGAACCCGGGATTCGGTTCGCTCTGGAATCCACCCGTGCGCAGGCCACCGCCGCTACCGGGTTCGAGCAGCGTGGTCGAACCGCCCTGCACCGGCGAGTCACCGTTGGGCATGTACGGACCCTTGTCCGGTGTACCGCCAGGCTGCACCATGCGGAACCAGGTGCCGGTCACCGTATTGCCTTGCGCCGCACCGGGTGTCAAGCGGAACAGGCCGACCAACTGCTGCGGTGCTCCGGCCGGCCGGTCGGAGTGGTCTTCGGCGGAGCAACCGGCCGAGACCAGCGCGGCGAGCACCAGTGCGGCGGCCGGTACCACGACCCGGCGGTGAAGGGACATCCTCATGCGCGCTCTCCCGAATCTCTCGTGCGATCACCGGTCCGCAGGCCCCACACCGAGGCGGCGACCACGACGACTCCGGGAATCAGGAAGAACCACCCGAGACCACGAAAAGCGGTGAATCCCAGAGGTTTCGTCGAATCGTTCAACGCCGCCACCGCATCGAACCGGGCGACGTTGTCGTTCATCGCGCCGATCAGCGCGGCGAAGTGCGAGGTCATCGGCTGCCATCGCTGCTCGAGCGCGGTGATCGCGCTGAGGTCGGCGTCGGGACGAGCGGCCCGCACGTCGCCGGTGAAACGGCTGTTCAGCTCGCCGTCGGCAGCGACGAGCGTGACGAAATAGCCCTGGACCTTGCGCACCTCGTCGTGGGTGAGCACCGGACGGAAGCCGTCGATCAGCGGCTGCCCCGCCGACGTCGCGGTGAACAAGCCTCCCGCCAGCGAGATCGTGATCAACGCCAGTCCCACCAGCGCCGCCGAGATCCGCCATCCCGGCGCGCGATTCCCCGCTTCCGCGCGCCGCAGGCCGAACACCCCCGTCGCCACGAGCGCCAGACCGGCGAGTGCGAGCAACCAGGGCAGCGTGCCCAGCGGCGGCAGATCGGCGACGCGCTGATAGTCGCCGCGGTTGTGGTCGATGGAATCGAGCGTGCCGCTCAGATCGGCTCGAATGCCGGGATAGTCGCGGACGAATGCGTCGATCCGATCGTAGGAGCCGGATCCGATCCCCTGCGAGCGCAGCGTGAGGACGTTCGTGCGAGCGGCGTCGAGCACCGCGAGATCGCTGCGATAGCCATCGATACTCGACGAGGTGACGAAGGGCGCGAAGCTGCCGATCATGGCCTCCCCCTTGACTGCTCGCGGAAACATCCCGGTGAACAGCGGCGCGAGCACGAGAATCACGCCGACTGCGACGATGACCGCGAACGGTGACCGCGGCGCCGCA
>NZ_BAFW01000297.1 GCF_000308535.1 Nocardia cerradoensis NBRC 101014
CGCGGAACCACCACCGGCGACATCACCGCGGCGCGCAACAGCAGCGTTCAGCTAGATCACCGCCGGCGACTTCATGTACGGATCGATGGAATAACCGACGACCTGGTGGCAGAACCCATTCTTCGCAGTACCCAGGTAGACATTTCTTTCGCCGATGCGGTGTTCAGTGAATCGCTGAGCCACAGACGATTTGGCCTCTGCGGTGAAGTTTCGCCGCACCGGATCGGGAACAGTTCGGCGAGCGCGCAAGACCCGGCACGCCATATCCGGGAATGTTCCTTCTGCGGCAAGCTGTTTCACGATCGGCAAGGCGCTCCCCCGGTGACTCTGCCTGCGACAGATATGCTGCTGCGCGCCGCAATAGTCTTTCAGCCTCCACCGCCGGTCCCGAGCCGGCAACACATCGGTTCGCGGTAGCCGCGCGGCCGTGCTCTCACCGGCAGCGGAGCGGTGCGTTGTATCGTCCGATGGGCGTGGCACCGCGATGTGGAGGAGCAGTATGGCACGGGCGAAGGGCACCATCGGGGGCGGTCCCGCGTTCGAGGTGGAGCCGGACCGGCCTCCGAGCCACACCGATGCGGTGCGCTGGGGTGTGGTGGTCGGCGCGCTGGGAGTGGTGTTCGGCGATATCGGGACGAGCCCGATCTACACCCTGCAGACCGTGTTCGATCCGGGCGACCCTCATCCCGTACCGGTGACCACCGACAACGTGTTCGGCGTGGTGTCGTTGGTGTTCTGGTCGGTGATGATCATCGTCACCGTCACCTACGTGCTGCTCGCGATGCGCGCCGACAACGACGGTGAAGGCGGCATCATGGCGTTGATCACGCTGCTTCGCCGGTGGAGTTCACCGCGCGGGCGAAAGACGGCCATAGGCCTGGCCGCGCTCGGAATCTTCGGCGCCTCACTGTTTTTCGGCGACAGCATGATCACGCCTGCCATCTCGGTGCTGTCCTCGGTCGAAGGCATCAAGGTCGTCGAGCCGGCGTTGAAGGATTTCGTCATCCCGGCGACGGTCGTGATCATCGTGGCGCTGTTCGTGGTGCAACGCCGCGGCACCGCCACGGTCGGGCGGATGTTCGGCCCGATCATGATCGCGTGGTTCCTCACCATCGGCACGTGCGGAATCGGCGGCATCCTGCGCAATCCCCGCATCCTGGAGGCGCTGTCGCCCACGTACGCGCTGGGCTTTCTGATCGGACACTTCGGAACGGCGTTCTTCGCGCTCGCCGCGATCGTGCTCGCGGTGACCGGCGCCGAGGCGCTGTACGCGGACATGGGACATTTCGGCCGCCGTTCCATCACCCGCGCATGGCTGATCCTCGTCTTTCCCGCCTGCACGCTCAGCTACCTCGGCCAAGGCGCGCTCATCCTCGACGACGCCCGCAACATCAGCAGCCCCTTCTTCCTGCTCGCACCCGGGTGGGCACGGCTGCTGCTGGTGCTGCTGGCCACCGCCGCCACGGTCATCGCGTCCCAGGCGGTGATCACCGGCGCGTATTCCGTCGCCGCCCAGGCCG
>NZ_BAFW01000296.1 GCF_000308535.1 Nocardia cerradoensis NBRC 101014
CGGCACGGGCGAGGGGGTCCAGGTGCGCATGCGTCTGGACGCCAACCGTCGCCGCCGGCTGATCACCAGAATCTCGTTGTGGCTGTTGGCGATCAACGGGATCGTGGTCGGTCTCTGGGCGGTGCTGCTGCCCGAACCGTGGTTTCGCAGCTTCCCGGGCTTCGGGCTGAACTGGGTCGCGATGGACGGCCCGTACAACCACCACCTGGCCACCGACGTCGGGGCGTTCTTCCTCGGCTTCGGCGCGCTCAGCCTCGCGGCACTGTACTACCGCGACAGTGTGGTGGCCCGGGTCGCCGGAATCGGCTGGCTGGTCTTCGGAATCCCCCATCTCGTCTACCACGCCGCACACAAGCCGGAACAGATGAGCGGCGCCAACTTCGCGCTCAGCCTGATCGCCGCCGCACTGCTGCCGGCACTCGCCGCGGCCGTCATCGTGGCCGCACCTCGCGAACGCGTCCAACTGCGCGATCCGGCGCCGATGAATATCCGTTTCCCCCGCCGTCGTAGTAAGTGAGAGCGCGGTAACAGGGCCGGCACCGCCGGCGATGAGCAAGCATCGGAGAAAAGGTTCAACGGCGAACCACGGGAGATCAACGGCGATCTTCGGCAACGGGCGCGACGGGGCAACCGGTCGTCACCGCCTCCGACCAGCAGATTCACCCATTACCGCAACAACTCGATACTTCTACTGCGGATCCGCGCCCGCGCCCACGATGGCCGCGCGCGGAACCGCCGCCAGCACCATCAGCGCGTTGAGGAATCCGGTCCGGTCCGCCGCGTCCAAGCGGCCGAGCAGCTCTTCCTCCTTGGACTGGATATCGGACTGCGCCGCCTGCGCCAGGGCCCGCCCCGCCGCGGTCACCGCCAGCAGCCGGGCCCGCCGGTCGGCCGGATCCGGATAGCGCTCGATCAGGCCGCGCTCCTGGAGATCGTCGAGGACGGCGATGATGCGGGTCTTGTCGGCACCGATCTCCTCCGCGAGCACCCCCTGCCCGCGCGCCGGCCCCCGGCCCAGTGCCAGCAGCACCGAATACGCCCACATGGTCAGCCCGTGCGATTCGAGTACCGGCCGCTCGGCCGCCATCAGGGCACGTCCGAGCGGCACGATCATCGCCGCCAGATCGGGTCGCTGCGCATCCGCCATGCCGAACAAGATACGTCCTCACCGATCCGCTTCCGTCACGGTCCGGCCGACTTCGCCGGCGCCGCCGAAAGCACGGACGCCGCAATGTGCGATTCGCTTGTGCGAGTGGTTATTTCGCTTCTGCCGGCCAGGACGGCGAACGGCCCAGCAGACCGAGGATCCGGGCGAGCGGATCGGAGGTCTCGCCAGTGGGCACCGCGGGCGCGAACGCCGAACCGGGCTGCAGCCGGAAGTCCCCATCGGGCACCGCCTCGGCGATCCGCAGCGCCGGCCCGGCCAGTTCCGGATCCAGGTCGTAGGGCAGATCGATCGCGCGGGCCACATCCCATCCGTGCACGACATAGTC
>NZ_BAFW01000295.1 GCF_000308535.1 Nocardia cerradoensis NBRC 101014
GGTGACCACCCCGCGATCAGTCCACGCGGCGGCCCCGACCGGGTATCTCGAGTAGGGCGCATAGGCGTTGCTCATGACGTCGAATGCCTTGCTACGCAACAGATCCCAGTCAACACGATTCGCGTCCATCAGTCCTCATCTTCCCAGTCGTCGGCGTCCAGCTCGACCGGCTCGTCGGTCGCCGGATTCTCGCTTGTCCCGTTTTTGTCCCGTCTCAGCCCGGAGTCGATCAGTTCGCGCGTCCCGTCTTCGGCGCCGGGCCACAGCCGCGCATACCGCTCCAAGGTGTAGACCGAGGACGTGTGGCCCATCCGCTCCATCACGAGCCGCGGGGATGCGCCGCCATCGATGAGTACAGATGCGTAGTAGTGGCGGAGGATGTAGTACCTCATCCCGGACATGCCAGCCTTATCGCGGATTCTGCGCCAGTTGGCTGCCCAGGTGTTGCGGTGCCAGTGCTTGCCGTTCTTCCACATGAACAGCACGCCCTCGTCCCGTTCTTCGGGAAACTTCTCCAGGTGGCGGTCGATCGCGGCGGCGACCTCGTCGCCGATCGGTACGCGGCGGCGCGACATTCGCGATTTCGGCGCACCGAATTTGACTTTGGTGTTTTTCAGTTTCCGCTGTTGCACGACATGAATTTCGCCGTCCCGGATGTCGCGCTGGCGCAACCCCAGCAACTCCCCCGGTCGCAGGCCGGTGCCTGCGGACACGATGATCTGTTCGGCCATCAGAGGGGACACCGATTTCGCGACCTCGTAGAGCTCCCACACCTGGTCACGGGTGGGTAGTTCTTCGGGGTCGATGGGGTCGACGTCGATATCGGCGTCGCGCATCTTGACCCGGCGCATCGGGTTGCGGGTCATCAGGCCTTCGTCGTTGGCGGCGTTGAGGATCATCGCCAGCACGGTGCGGCGGCCGTTGGCGGTGCTCGCTGCCAGCGGTTTCAAGTTGTCATCCCATGACCTGGCGGCGGTGAGGTCGCTCATCCACTCCACGATGGCCTTGCGGTCGAGTTCGGACAGCAGCCGGTCACCGATCTGGGCGGGTTTGATGTCGAGGCGGATGGCGGTGTCGTATGCGTCGAGGGTGTCTTTGTCGACGCCTGTTACTCCGGCGAGCCATTCTTCGGCCCATTCCCCCAATGTCCACGCCCTATCGTTTTTGCTGACGAAAGTGTTACTACGAATTTCTTCCCGGCGCTGCGCCAGCCAATGCGCCGCGGTGCCGGGTTCGTTCGGCCGCCCGTGTTTTATGAACGATTTCGATTCTTCGGGCAGCCCGGGTGGGGTGATGCGCGCGATGAATCGAGTGGTGGTTTTTCCGGTACGCGGAGATACACGCACCTTCTTTTGGATCCATCCGTCGCCGTTGCTCATCGTGCAGCCTCCCGTAGTTCACA
>NZ_BAFW01000294.1 GCF_000308535.1 Nocardia cerradoensis NBRC 101014
GCTGCTGTCGCCGGAGGTCAAGGATCGCGTGCGCCGGCTGGCGGCGGCCGCGGAGGCGGCTCGTGGCGCCGGTGCGACCGCGGAGGCGATCAGCATCCTCACCGAAGCGCAGCCGCTGGCCGAAGAACAGTCCGGCGCCCAGCGCCTGGCGATCACCCGGTTCGTGCTGAACATGACCGCGGCGATACCGGGTCATCCCGCCGAGGTCCTCGCCGCGCTGGCCGCCGGATACCCCGACGGCGATTCCGGGCAGCGAGAGTTGTTGTGGGCGGCGGCCATCGAATGGCGGATGCACGGACGCGATGAGCGCTCCCGCCGTACCATCGCCGCCGCCCTGCGTCGCCTCGTCGGAACGTGGGACGATCCGCACACCGACGTCGCGGCGGCGCTGGTGGACGACGTCGGCGCGGGACAGCGATTACGGCGTCGACTCCCTGTGCTGATCGACGGACTCGGGGAAGATCCCCTGCTGGCGATGTCGCTGGCGTTCGCCGCCGAAGCGGTCTCCGACCGGTCCAACGCCGCACGATGCTGGACGCATGTACAGAACTTCGCCCGAGCGCGGAACTCGACGGCCGACGAATGCGAAGGCCTGCGCGGCACGGCGCAATTGCTGATCCAGCAGGGACGCATCCGGGCGGCGGCGATCACCGCCCATCACGCACTGCGCATGGCCGAGGACATGAACCTGCCGATGACCGCCGCATCGGCTGCGGCGACCCTGGCTCGGGCACAAGTGTGGCAGGGCGGGCCGTCGCACGCCCGGGACACACTGACGCGGGCACGAGAGCTGCTGGCGCCGGTGCCTACGATTCTGTGGAACGACGACGCACACTGGGCGGCCGGCCTGGCGGCATTGTGCGAGGCCGATCATGCGGAGGCCTTGCACCAACTACTGCGGATGACCCGGCACCGGACCAGCCGGCGGTGGGCAGTGGCGGACCTCGCCGAGGCAGCGGCCGGATGCGATCGAGCCGATGCTGTCCGACCACAGCTGATCGAGATCGAGGAACAGGCCGAACGATTCGGCGGATTGGATCTGATGCTGGCACGTCGTGCACGCGCGCTGCTCGCGGGGACCGACGGCGCGGCCGAGGACCACTTCCGCGCCGCGCTGCACGACAGCGAGAATCTCGACGCCGAGCTGGAGGTAGCGCGTAC
>NZ_BAFW01000293.1 GCF_000308535.1 Nocardia cerradoensis NBRC 101014
CCAATCTCTGGTCACCGTGCATCTGAGCGCCCGCGCGGTGCGCTATTCACTGCTGGAGAGTCTGCGGCTGTTCGCCCGGGAGCGCCTGGCCGAACGCGATCCGCGCGAGCCGCGGCGCCTGGCGGACCGCCACCGCCGCTACTACCGCGACCGGATCACCAGTTCCGACGACGGCGACGGCCGATTGCCGCAGTGGGCGCGCGCGTCGTGGGACAACCTGCTGCTCGCCATCGACCGCAGCCTGGACTCGCCCGACGACGCGGTGGCAGGGCTGGAGATCGCGCTGGGGATGATCGCGTTGCACGTGCCCTTCTTCCGGGGTTCGTTGCGCGAATCCCGCCGCCGCGCCGAGAAGACCCTGGCCGTCGCCGAATCCGCGCCCGAGCCGCTGCGGATCCGCGCGATGGCCACGATCGCCTGGATCTGCCTGTGCCAGGGGCTGCCCGGCGAGGCGGAGGAGCTGCTCGACCGCTGTGTGGCGGCCGCGGTGCCCGAGCCGGCGGCACGGGAACGGTTGGCCGCCGACCCCACCGCCGAGGTGCCGCTGCCGGCGCCGGTGGTGTTCACTCTGGGCTGCCGGCTGATGCTCGTCGAGCAGGATGTGCGCTCGCTGGTGCTCCTCTCCCGCGCTCACGACATGTTCACCACCGCAGCGGATTACGGGCACTCGGCGATCTGCGCGCTGTTCGAGGCGCTGGCCGCCGCCTTCCTCGGTACGCCCGAGCAGGCCCTCGCCGTGACCGCCCGCCACCTCGAGGCGGCGGATTCGGGTGCGGACTGGGCGAAGTCGTGGGCCGAGATCGCCCGCATCATCGCCCAAACCTTGCACGGCGACGCCCGGTGGGCTGCCGCGGCCGCACCCGCGACCCTGGCCAGGCAGGTCGCGACCCGCGACACGTGGGGCGTGGTGTGGTCGGTCCACGCGCGGGCGTGGGCACTGGCGCGGCTGACCCTCGACGCGCCCCATCCGGCCCTGCCCCGCGCGACGGCCGTGGAGATCGCGCGACTGCTCGGCGCCGCCGCGGCCCTGCGGCGTCGGCTCGGGGTCGAGATCGCACAGCTGCGGCCCTTCGTGGCGGAAACCGACCGCGCGGCCGACGGGATCCGGCGGTTACTGGGTCCGCGCGCCTTCG
>NZ_BAFW01000292.1 GCF_000308535.1 Nocardia cerradoensis NBRC 101014
GCACATGACCGTGGCCGGGCGCTCCTGTGTGACGATCCGTTCGAAGGCGGGCAGGTAGATCTCGCGCAGTGTGCGCTCGTCGACCTCCGCGCTGATCCGCATACGGTCGGTTTCCTGGTTGTTGGCCGCGAAATGCTTCACCGAGGCGGCGACACCCTGCTGCTGCAGTGCACGCACATGCGCCGCACCGAGCACGCCTGCCACCAACGGATCCTCGGAGTAGTACTCGAAGTTGCGGCCACACAGCGGGGAACGTTTGATGTTCACCCCGGGGCCCAGGCTCACCCGCACTCCGGCGGCGCGGCATTCGCGCGCGATGGCCGCGGCGATCCGCTCGGCGACCTCGGGGTCCCAGCTCGACCCGACGGCGACCTCGGCCGGGAAGCAGGTGGCCGGCCTGCTGGCGAAGATGCCGAGATTGTCGGTGTGCGCACCGTCTTGCCACCGCAGTCCGTGCGGGCCGTCCGACAGCACGAAGGAGGCGATGCCTGCTTCGGGAATCTCGGCGGTGGACCACATATCACGGCCGGTCAGCAGCAACGCCTGCTGTTCCAGCGACAGATCGGTGACGGCGTCGGGGTTGTCGTGGGATGCGGACATCAGTTCGCCTTTCCGGCGGTGTGCAGCGCGGCCTGCAAATCGGCCTGCAACGCCGGCGCACCGCCCGGGATGTATTCGAGGATGGTGTTCAGTGAGACCGCGGCGGCCTCGGGCGCCTTGCCGTCGATCGGGATTCCGGGCAGATGTTCTGCGAAAACGTCGGTCAGTGCCCGCCAGGTGGTCACGTCGTCGGCCAGCACCCGCAACGGGGTGTCCATGGTGTATTCCGCGGTGTCGGTCCGGATCGGCGTGTACGACCAGTTGTGCTGTCCGGCACCGATTTC
>NZ_BAFW01000291.1 GCF_000308535.1 Nocardia cerradoensis NBRC 101014
GGCGCCGACCACCATCGTCCGCCGGGGCCGGTCACGACGCCACCGCCACTGCTTGCACGGCGGCGGCATTCGCGCGCTCCAGGCTCTTGACGATCCCGTCCGCCCAGCTGGTCGCGAGCGATGCGGACATCGGATCGGGGAAGATCTCCTCCCGTCCGTCCGCGAGCCCGGACAGGATCGCGCGGGCCACCGCCGCCGGCTCAGCTTTGGGAATGTCCCAGTCGCGGATCATGTCGGTATCGACCGGGCCGGGCAGGACGGCGTGCACGCCGACACCGTCAGCGGCCGAGAGGAATCGCAGCGACTGCGTCATCGAGAAGGCGGCGGCCTTGGAGATGGCGTACGCCGGCGTGACGGGCACGGTCGCCAGCGCGGCCAGCGAGAGCACGTTCACGACGGCCCCGCGGGATTCGCGCAATCGCGGGAGGAAGGCGTGGGTGACCCGATATGTGCCGAACAGGTTGACCGCCAGATGGTCCTCGATGGCGGCCGAGTCGGTCAGATCGTCCGGTGTGGAGACGCCGGCATTGTTCACCAGGACGTCGAGTGAGCCGACCAGTTCGGCGGCCGCGCGGACCTGGTCGGGATCGGTGATGTCGAGCCGCACCGCGGTGACCCGCGGATCCGGATGGCCGACCGGTCGCCGGGCCGCGGCGTAGACCCGGTCCGCGCCGCGATGCAGCGCCTCGTCGACGAGCGCGCGCCCGAGGCCGCGCCCGGCACCCGTGACGAGTATCGCCTTGCCGGCCACTGTGGTTGGTACGGACATGCTGTGCTCCTACTCGGTGAATTCGATGTCTTCACCTGTGTGACGCACGCGCGGTCGATCCGTCATCGGTGGGGGTCGCGCGCGACCGCGGACAG
>NZ_BAFW01000290.1 GCF_000308535.1 Nocardia cerradoensis NBRC 101014
TGGAGGTCGCGGGCAGTAGTGCCGAACCGTTCCCGGGAAGTGAGGGCCGCGGATCATCCGTCGAGTTTGACGGTGGCCTTCTCGGCGTTCATCGCCGCCGCACACGGATCCGGGGTGGCGAGGCGGGAGCGGTTCTGCACCCAGTAGGTGACGGTCCCGGAATCGGCGGCCGATACCCCACAACTGCCCGGATCGCGCGGATCGTGCCAGATCAGGCCGCCGAAATCGGCGACGACCAGATGGTCGGTGCGATAGCCGAGGGCGGCGGCCACCTGACCGTCGCGCAGCAACGAGTCCTGCGCGAACCAGGCGTAGGTGATATCGACGATGCCGCCGCCGGGGTAGTTGCCCTCCCAGGCGCAGATGGTCGGTCCGCCCTCGCGGTGAACGGCGGTGGCGTGCACCAGATTCGCGATCTCGGCATCGGTTTCCGGACCGCAGCCCTGCAGGAGTTCGTCCTCGGCCCGCACCGGCCGCTGTGCGGGCGTCGGGTCCGAGGAACATCCGGCCGCGGCGGCGATCAGGGCCACCGCGGCGACGAGACGGCGTGCTCGGCGCACCGACCTCACCCCGCCTTCGCCAGGGTCGCCGCGGCCAGCTGCCGCACGGCCGAACATGCTTGGGCCGCAGGCTGTTGCGGCTCGTCGGCGCGCCAATCGACGAAATCCGCGGCACCGGAATCGACGGCGGCCTCACACCACTGCGGAGTGGAGACGAGCCGGCCGGTGTGGTCGCCGACCCGCAGCGGCGACACCTGGGCCGCGGGATCGGTGGCGGTGTGCGCGGCGATCGGGCTGGCGCGGAACCATTCGAAGGTCACCGAGGTGCCCGCGGCCGCCTCCCAGCGGCAGCGCAGCGGATTG
>NZ_BAFW01000289.1 GCF_000308535.1 Nocardia cerradoensis NBRC 101014
CGCTAAGCATTGTAAGGAAGCAAAGGTTTAGTTCCTACAGAGTTGGCGTGTGGACGACAAGCAAGGCAAGATGGTGTCAGTGGCAAGGTTTGTGTGCACCCTGCTGGTATCATGTGCAGTGTCAGGTGCATACGGAGCCCGGAATCTGCACGCAAAGAGCGAGAAGGCTATCTCCCTAGAGCAGGCTTATGAGGCCCAGGTGAATGAGCTGGCAGATATGATATCTACAGTGTTCCTGGTCCACCACGGATCCAACCTGCAGTCTTTCAAGAGCCTCAACATTTCATCGGTCCTCTTGGCGGCAGAGCTGGGCCTCACAAGCTTCTTCACCCAAGTTGAGGACTACATTACAGGAACCATCGGGCTCGTCACCAACCTGCCTGAGGAGCTGGCAGGCCTCCCCAAGAATATCTCAGACGCAGCTGCGCTGTCCAACCAGCCCGACCTGACCCAGCTGGCCAACAGCACCTACCTCATGGAGTCCTTCGAGAAGCTGGTGAACGACCTGGAGAACCCCATCGCTGTTGCCGGTAGCGGAGCCGCCTTCTCTTACTCCCCCTGCTTCATCAACGTTGCCCCCGCTGGTGTGGCTGTGTCCGCCACCGGTGTCAGCGTTGCGCCTTCTCTGGCTGTGATCACCCCCGAGGGTGTCAACATCCAGCCCCAGGGTCTTAACATCCAGCCCGTCCTCGTCGCCATCTTCCCCGTCGGTGTCAACGTGCAGCCCCAGGGTCTCAATATTGCGCCCGCCCTCATCGCCGTGACGCCTGGCCGTGTGTCCATCAATCCCCAGG
>NZ_BAFW01000288.1 GCF_000308535.1 Nocardia cerradoensis NBRC 101014
GCGCGCTCTCGGGCACCGGCACCGCCGGCACCGATCTCGGCCTCTCCGCCGGAATCGAAGGGGCCGCCGACACCGCCGCGCAGGTCGGCGCCGACCTCTCCACCCAGATCGGAACCGGCATCCAGGCCGGAATCTCCACCGCAGCAACAGGATTGACCGAAGCCACCGCAGGACTCGGCGCCGGGCTCGGCGGAGCGCTGAGCGGTGCGGCCGAAGCCGGCGCAGGCCTGGGAACCGAACTCGACGGGGCGCTCGGCGGGGCAGCCGAAGCCGGCGCCGGCCTGGGCGCGGCCCTCGGTGGCGCGCTGAATGCCGGCGGGGAACTCGGCACCGGACTCGAAACCGGCCTGGGCGACGGCCTCGGTGCCGCTCTGGGCGGCGCGGCAGCAGCCGGCGCGGGCCTCGGTGGTGCGCTCGGTGGTGCCCTGAACGCGGCCGGTGACCTGGGTGCGGGCTTGTCGGGTGCTGCGGGCGCGGCGACCGGGGTGGGTTCGGAACTGGGCGGTGCCCTGGGCGGCGCGGCCAACGCCGGTGCCGGTCTCGGCGGTGCGCTGAGCGGTGCCGCCAACGCCGGAGCTGGTCTCGGAGGAGCGCTGGGCGGTGCTGCGAACGCTGGGGCTGGTCTCGGAGGAGCGCTGGGCGGCGCCGCCAACGCTGGGGCTGATCTCGGTAGTGCGCTGGGCGGTGCCGCCAGCGCCGGAGCTGGTCTCGGCGGTGCGGCTGGGCGGTGCGGCGGAAGCCGGTGCCGGCCTGGAGTGGTGCCCTCGGCGGCGTGGCAG
>NZ_BAFW01000287.1 GCF_000308535.1 Nocardia cerradoensis NBRC 101014
TCCCACGCGCCTCCAGGCAGTCCTTCACCCGCGCCCCTCCAAACTTGATGTCGGCGCAGAACTTCTTCTTGTCGCCCATGCACTTCTTGAACAGGCGCTGCGATAGCCGCAGGTCATCTGCATTCTCCACCTCCTGGCGGAAGAGCTCCTCCTGGCACTCCCAGGACACGGAGACGGCCTTGTCGCGGCAGGCAGTCCTGGATGCGGCCCTCGCCCGGGTTCACATTCGCACACAGCTGCTTCGCGTCCGGCTCGCATGCCGCATGCAGGTCCGCATCTGTGCGGTAGTCCTTGGCCGCCTCGAGCTGTGTGTTGAAGATCTCTGCTGAGCAGGTGGCTGATAGGGAGTCCTTCAGGTCCCTGAGGCATGTAAGCACTGCCACTGGGTCTGTGGGGTCCTGATCAGCGCAGAGCTTGGTTGCATCCTCCTTGCATGCCTTGGCAAGGGCAAGATTTTTATTAATGCTCTCGCCAAGCTCGATTTTGAAAGCCGCCAGCTCCCCCTTGCAATCATCGGTCAACGTTTTTCCTTCGATGTTCCCTTTCGCCTCTTCATCCTGCTGCTTCGTTAAGCAGATTGCCAAGCGACCCTCCCCAGGTTTCACAGTCGCACAGAAGTTCTCAACATCTCCAGCACAGGCCCCTGTGGTGGCCACATCTCCTGTTCCACTGGGCAACACGCCAAT
>NZ_BAFW01000286.1 GCF_000308535.1 Nocardia cerradoensis NBRC 101014
ACATGCTAAGTCAAAATGAACTCCAGGCAGACCGCCGCTGTCCTGCTCTGCGCCCTCTTCGTTACTTCATGTCTGTACACGTCCACCGCTGCCATTGACTGCAACAACCCGTCAAACTGCGGACTCTGCAGCTACTGCAGCCGCAGGAGCGAGTGCCCCAATGGTGATGGAACCCAGCAGGGCAGGGACGCCTGCTCATGCGCGTACCAGTGCGACAGTGGGTGCAGGAGCCCCATCTGCCGCGGCCGCCGCAAGCTGTTGGGAGAGGACGAGAGCGCTGTTCCCGAGTGGGCTGACCTGAAGCCAGAGATGATCTTCTGAGCTCCTGCTGATCTACCCGCCAATATCTTACACATGATTTATAGCTTCACAGAACTCTGCTTGGCAGGCCCATGAACTTCAAGTTGAGGAGGGTTTCTAAACTGAGCGGCTATCGGACATAATGCAGAGATTGGTATCTTGCATTTGTAAGCTTTTGTCAAATCTAACAAATTGAGCTTGACAGGACAGAGAGCAGCCATAGTGAGCTGACGGGGAGCAGTCAGGGTCTGTTATATGGAGATCTGTTTTGACGGTCTTGTTTTGACGCAGCAGTGTTGAGTGTTGGGCATCCGTTTACACAGGTGTGATTGGCTGTCTCAACTCTTGAGCTGCAGGCTGAAACTGGT
>NZ_BAFW01000285.1 GCF_000308535.1 Nocardia cerradoensis NBRC 101014
GCCGCTGCGTGAATTATCGCCTCTTGTCGACACATTCGATGCCATCGCACCGACGGCCCTAGCCGGTCTGCATATGGATCCGCCGGTTCCGGTCCCGGCGCTCGGGTGCAGCGCGCTGCTCGAGACGCTCCCCGCGGAGGTGGTGGACGCGGTCGTCACCGCGGTGACCACCGGGCCTGCCGACACGCTCACCTCGGTCGAACTGCGCCACCTCGGCGGCGCCCTCGACCGCGCCGAAGCGAGCCCGACCCTCGGATCCGCAGCACTGTTGTTCGCCGTCGCCGTCGTTCCCGCCCCGGCCGCGGTCGAAGCGGCAGCCGCTGGGTTCGAGGCGCTGACGGCTGCCGTCGCCGCTGTCCGATCGGAGCGTGACATCAGCAGCTTCACCGAAAGCGCGACGGCCCCGGAGCGCTTGTTCGGCCCCGACCTGTCGCGCTTGGTCGCCGCGAAGGACCGCTGGGATGCCACGGATGTCATTCATGCGAATCATTCCGTGCGAGACCCGTTCGGGGACTGAAGTTTCCGAGCCAGTCACGCCGGCGGTCCGGCACAGCTACCGCCCCGGCTGCCGGAGGGGTGCAGCCGGGGCACCCACGCCGGAACAGCGGCCCGGTAGTTGTCGTA
>NZ_BAFW01000284.1 GCF_000308535.1 Nocardia cerradoensis NBRC 101014
CGCGCTGGCCGGTTCGGTCAGCGCGGTATGCGGCATGACAGTCCGTTGGTGACACATGCAAGTTTTGTTCGGCGCTGTAGGCTCCGACTGAACATCGCTGGGGGCTCCGGGCCGCCAGCACAACTCTGGTGGGGAAACTCCGATCATGACCGATCCGGCCTTTGAGCTCGAGGACGCTTCCGAAATTCTCGTTTCCATTGGCGGGCTTGTACTGGGGGATCCGGAGTACCTGGACACCCACTGGAGTGCCTTCACCTTGGTTGTCAACCTCGACCGCTGCGAGAGAATGTACGGCTATGCCTACGCCGAGGACGGGAGCTGGGAAGGAGCAAGCCCCGGGGGCGTCGACGTCCTTGATCGAGCGATCCAGCTGCGCGCCGCGATGTCAGTGCCTGGCAAGCGCGACTGGAAGCTATGTCGGATACAGGTCACGCGGAGCGACCATCAGATCACCGTCGACTTCGAATACAAGTCCGCGAAGCGTTGGCGAGTCACCCCTGCGAATGTCTACGAGATGGCCGAAAGCCTGCGCCCACACCGATTGACTGTTCCGGCTTCCC
>NZ_BAFW01000283.1 GCF_000308535.1 Nocardia cerradoensis NBRC 101014
TACGAGGCCGCGCGCGGTCCGATCGCCTGAGCGCCGCCGCACGACGGTGTGGATCTCTCCGCGCCGTCGTGCGACCAGCCGCGCGGTGATCGTCGAGCCGTGGGTTACGGCCGCGGCCACGGGCGGCCGTCGAGCCGCTCGATATCGGTGTTGAAGCGCTGCAGATAGTCGGCGAAGCGCGCGACGTCGTCGGGGGACCAGCCCTCCAGCACGCGGCCCAGGCCTTCGATATTGGCGTTGCGTTCGGCGTCGAGGTTCTCCTCGCCGGCCGGTGTGATGCGGAACTTGCGGGCCATCCCGCCCTCGGGGTCGGGGATCCGCTCGACGTGTCCGGCCCGCAGTAGCGCCGCGGTCTGCCGGTTGAGCGTGGAGGCGTCGAGGCCGAACGCCTCGCTGAGCTGACCGATCGACATCGGGCCCTCGATGGCGAGCCGGCTGAGCAGCAGGTAGGCGCTGCGATCGAGGCGGGTGCCGTCGCGGCGATAGCGCGGGTGAATGGTGTAGCGGCCG
>NZ_BAFW01000282.1 GCF_000308535.1 Nocardia cerradoensis NBRC 101014
GGCGGGTTACTCGAATTACCCACCGGCGCAGCGTGTGCCGGTGCCGACGACGAACTCACCGGCCCGCCCACCGACGCACCCGGCTGCGTGAACGGCCGGGAGAAATTCGGGGGATTATTCGAATTCCCCACCGGCGCTGCGTTGATCGAGGGCGCCGGGCGAGAGCCGGGGGCCGCGTTCGCGGAGTTGCCGGCCGGATGTGGTGTCGATCCGTCACCACCGCCCACCGGCGGCGCGGGGGCCGGGCGCGTCGGCGTCATATAGTTCGGATCCGAGGGTGAGCGGAACCCACCGCCTCCTTGTCCACCATTCACCGGCGGCTGCGGCGCAGGACGTGACGGCGTCATGTAATTCGGATCCGACGGATCACGGAAACCACCACCGCCCTGCCCACCGTTCGCCGGCGGGGCGGGAGCCGGACGCGACGGAGTCATGTAATTGGGATCCGACGGGTCCCGGAAACCACCGCCCTGCCCACCATTCACCGGCGG
>NZ_BAFW01000281.1 GCF_000308535.1 Nocardia cerradoensis NBRC 101014
AGCAGGTGCCTTGGCAGCTGCGGCAGGTGCATTGGCTGCCGCGGCGGGCGCCTTGGCGGCTGCGGCAGGTGCCTTGGCGGCTGCCGCGGGTGCCTTGGTGGGAGGAGAAGCAAGCAGGTGGCGGCCATAGCCTACAGTCGTGGCCTTTGGGTTGCAGGGGCAGGTGCAGAGGCCAGCAGGTGCCTTCCATAGCCGACAGTGGTCGTCTTAGTGGTTGCAGGGGCAGGGGCAGATGCTAGCAGGTGCCTTCCGTAGCCCACAGTGGTGGTTTAGTGGTTGCTGGGGCCGGAGCAGAGGCAAGAAGATGACGTCCGTAACCCACAGTGGTTGTCTTGGTAAGTGGCAGGAGCGGGTGCGCTTGCCAGGAGGTGGCGGTCTGTCTGAGCGTTGGCCACAGCGAAAACAACGACAAGCGCGATAAATGTCCTCATGATGCCTTACGGGATAAGGCACCTGTGTGGCTTTGTTGAATGTCGAAGATTCTG
>NZ_BAFW01000280.1 GCF_000308535.1 Nocardia cerradoensis NBRC 101014
GGATTGCGGTTGGGCTTGCGGCTCTTTCAAGATGCCGCACATAGCGTACTACCGCAACTATGGAAAGACCTTCAAAAAGCCCCGGCGTCCTTTTGAGGAGGAACGTCTGGACAGTGAGCTGAAGTTGGTGGGAGAGTTCGGCCTGAGGAACAAGCGCGAGCTCTGGCGTGTACAGATGGCTTTGTCCAAGATTCGACAGGCTGCTAGGACGCTGCTGACGCTGGACGACAAGGAGACAAAGCGTCTGTTTGAGGGAGAGGCGCTGCTGAGGCGCATGTACAAGTACGGCTTGCTGGAGGAGACCCAGAACAAGCTGGATTATGTGCTCGCGCTGACCCCTCAGGACTTCCTGGAGCGCCGTCTGCAGACGCTCGTCTTCAAGCTGGGCCTTGCCAAGTCCATGCACCACGCTCGTGTCCTTATCCGCCAGAGGCACATCAGGGTGGGCAAGCAGATTGTGAACGTGCCCTCTTCATGGTGC
>NZ_BAFW01000279.1 GCF_000308535.1 Nocardia cerradoensis NBRC 101014
TTTTTGAAAGTAAGCCGGCACTCACTCACCAGCAGCCAGTGATCAGTCTCAAACTCTGCCCCCCGGAAGACCCTGCAGTTCAACACTTGTCCAGCACTCACCCTCTTGGTCAGTATGAAATCAATTTGGCTCCTAATATTGGGTGCATTATCATCAGCTGTCAGTCCCATCCAAGTGGCAAGGTGAATTCTCTTATGGTTGAAAAATGTATTCCGCACAACTAGCTCATTGGACACACAGAAATTCAGCAAGCGGTGGGTCATGGATGTTGTATATTGCGGCACTTTCTGGAGCATAATTTCGTTGAGCTGCCCATGCAGCTCCCGCACATCTGGTAGACAACAAGCCCTTTCAATGCGATGTGGATATGACGCAGCATGCACGATAGCACACTGAAGCCCGTGCTGTCGTCGACCGATGATAATGAATTGGCCTGTTGGCAAGGCCACGTTCGTTTCCGACGTTTGGGTCCAAAAGGCA
>NZ_BAFW01000278.1 GCF_000308535.1 Nocardia cerradoensis NBRC 101014
GGAGCATGCTTTCCGCCCTGCGAACTGCAGTAAGCTTGTCGGTCCGCCCATCTCACGGAGTTGTTAGTCTTCGCTCCTTCAGGGCTATCCCAGTACCCACCCGTATCTCCACCCGCAGCATTTCTGTGATCACCGCAATGGCTGAGGCACAGAAAGCGACCGGAACGGTGAAGTGGTTCAACTCCACCAAGGGCTTCGGCTTCATCACCCCCGACGACGGCGGCGAGGACTTGTTCGTGCACCAGACGAGCATCATCACCGACGGCTTCCGCAGCCTTGCTGAGGGCGAGCAGGTGGAGTTCTACGTCGAGTCCGGCGACGACGGCCGCACCAAGGCTGTCCAGGTCACGGGGCCAGGCGGCGCACCCCCTCAGGGTGCTCCCCGCCGTGACTACGGCGGCGGTGGCGGCAGCTACGGCGGCGGTGGTGGCAGCTACGGCGGCGGCCGTGGCGGCGGCGGCTACGGCGGCGGTGGCGGC
>NZ_BAFW01000277.1 GCF_000308535.1 Nocardia cerradoensis NBRC 101014
CAGCTGAAAGCAAAGCCTTTGCATACTTATCGCTCTCAGATTACAATCGCAATGGCTGCTTTCACTGCTTCCATGGTGTCCCTCCCCGCGGCTGTGGCTACCAAGCCCAGCAAGGCTGGCTTCTCCGGCCTGGCCCGCGTCGCCCTCCCCTCCAAGGCTGTGCCCACCTTCGCACAGAGGACCGTCTCCAACGGCTGCCGCACCCGCCAGATGCTCGTGTGGGAGCCCACCGACAACAAGTTCTTCGAGACCTTCTCCTACCTGCCCCCTCTGACCGACGACCAGATCGCCAAGCAGGTGGACTACATTATCCGCCAGGGCTGGACTCCTTGCCTGGAGTTCTCCCGCCCCGAGGGCGCCTACGTGAAGGACATCGCCAACATCCGTTACGGCGGCTCCGCCAACTGCGGCTACTACGACAACAGGTACTGGGCGATGTACAAGCTGCCCATGTTCGGCTGCACCG
>NZ_BAFW01000276.1 GCF_000308535.1 Nocardia cerradoensis NBRC 101014
TGACCGAGGACACCGCGACGCTGCTGCGCGAGCGGACCCGGTCCTATTCGTGGGGCAATGCCGAACTGGCCCGCAACGATCCGCAGCTGCTGGCTGTCGTCGGATCGCTGTCGAGTACCGCTTTCGTGGTGGAGGCCGCGGTGCTGGCGGCCGCCGACGCGCTCGACGCGGCGACCCGCCACGTCTGGGAGCACGGCGTCCCCGACGATCGGCTGGAACTCGCGGCGTCACTGCAGACCTCGCAGGTCAAGGTGGCCGTGGAAAAGATCGCGCTGAGGGCCGCGGCCGAGGCCTTCGACGCGGGTGGTGCATCGTGGACGCGCGCATCGGTGCGGCTGGACCGGCACTGGCGCAATCTGCGGACATTGTTCTCCCACAACCCGACCGTGTACAAGGCCCGGGTCGTGGGAGACGTCGTCGTCAACGACGCCGAGCTGCCGAGCGTCGGATTCTTCTGAGTCCC
>NZ_BAFW01000275.1 GCF_000308535.1 Nocardia cerradoensis NBRC 101014
GGTCCGCACGCGCAGCCTCGAAGCATTCGAACACCAGCACGTGCCCTTCGAGGTACTGGTCGAACGACTCAACCCAGCCCGATCACTGACACATCACCCGCTGATCCAGGTTCTGCTGGCCTGGCAGAACTTCGCCGGAAACACCGACCCCGCAACCGGTCTGGTGCTGGAAGACCTCGATGTCACCTCACTCCCACTGGACACCCACAGCGCCCGCATGGACATCGCCTTCTCCCTCGGAGAACGCTTCACCGACACCGGCCAACCCGCCGGACTCACCGGCGCAGTCGAATACCGCACCGACATCTTCGACACCACCACCATCAACACACTCATCCACCGGTTGCAACGAATACTGGTGGCGATAACGACAGATCCCGAACAACCGCTGTCATCGGTGGACCTGCTCGACGAATCCGAACACACCCG
>NZ_BAFW01000274.1 GCF_000308535.1 Nocardia cerradoensis NBRC 101014
TTGAGGCCGTCAGAGCCGAAGATCTGAGCGCCGGCCTTGAACCACACGGCCTCGCCGAAGGACACACCGTTCCTGGCGAGCAGCTCGGGCAGCACGCAGCCCAGAGCGCCGAGCATGGCCCAGCGGGCGTGGATCACCTCGATCTCACGGTAGCGGGCGAAGGTCTCGGGGTCGGCGGACAGGCCGGCTGTGTCCCAGCCATAGTCACCGGGGAACTCACCGTTCAGGTATGAGGGGAGTCAGTGAAGGGGCCCAGGAACGTGGCACGGTCGGGGCCGTAGAACTCGACGGCGGCACGGGTGACCTGGCGGTTGCCCTTGCCGGCAGTGGGCACAGCGCTCCTGAGGGAGGCGCCGGCGAAGCTGTTGCAGAGCAGAGCGGAAGCCATTTTTCCTTGTAGGGGCTAGACTTCAATAAATTCCCAAA
>NZ_BAFW01000273.1 GCF_000308535.1 Nocardia cerradoensis NBRC 101014
GATAGCCGGTATTATCAGATGCTGGCACCCGTCCCAATGGCATCCGGGCATCCACATGATCCCAGCACATTGCAGCCGCATCTTGAGGTCTCCACGAAAAGCGCCACGTTGGAGTAGACGGCGTTTCGTGTCCGTCCAAGTGCCGTGCCATTTATGACTGTGGGCCCATCAGCCAACGTGCCCCTTATACCGCTGTAGTAGCCTGCCACTGTGTCCTCTCCGGTGTTGCTTTTGCCCAGAGTGACAAGGGGAATGGAAACAGAGCCATCGGAGAGAATGGACATCGTTGACATGGTGCTTGTCGCCTGTGTGTAGTTGGTATATCGGGGATTATACGCCACAGAAATGACCATGACTTTGTCCCCTTGATCCCCTGATCCTGCCACGCCGCT
>NZ_BAFW01000272.1 GCF_000308535.1 Nocardia cerradoensis NBRC 101014
TCCCTTTGCATGCATCCTTCTCCAGACCATCGCAGGGTGATGCTGTGACTGGAGTCTTGTAGTACTTGCAAGGGTAGATATCTGCTGGAAGCCCGTCGACTTGGTTTGCCGAAAAGCACATCGACTCGCCCCACTTGCTGCGGCAGAAGGTGCAAGCTTTGACAATTCGACAGGCGTCCTGCTTCATTTTCCCACAAGCGCGTATTCGGTCATTTTCCGAGGGCTGCGCAGTCCCTAAACATAGTACAGACAGCAGCAGCGCTGCACACAAAGATTTCGGAAACATCGTCGACCAGCAATTTGCTCCTGAAGCGACGGCACTCTATTTCTCCTTCCATCAGCAGGATCGCAGGAGAAAA
>NZ_BAFW01000271.1 GCF_000308535.1 Nocardia cerradoensis NBRC 101014
GTTGTCGTATGCCCAGCAACGACTCTGGTTCATCGACCAACTCCAAGGCCACTCCCCGGTCTACAACATGCCCATCGCATTCCGGATCAACGGACCACTGGACACCGAAGCACTCGACGCCGCCCTCGATGACGTCCTGGCCCGCCACGAATCACTGCGCACCATCTTCCCCGCCACCGACGGCGTGCCCTTCCAACAAGTACTGCCCGCACGAACAGGAATGTGGCGACGCGACGGCGCAGCAGTCGTAGCGCTGCCCGAGCAAGACCTGACCGACGCCTTGGCAGAACTGGCCCGGTACCGATTCGACCTGTCGACCGAGATCCCCATCCGCGCCCAGATCTACTCGG
>NZ_BAFW01000270.1 GCF_000308535.1 Nocardia cerradoensis NBRC 101014
ATCACCAGGTCCGGTTTGAATTCATGGACAGCCAGGTAAGCTGTCACAGCTGCTGGTACCGTGCCAACATTGTCCACGCCATGCAACTGGCATTTTCCTGCCACAGCAACAGACGTTCGTTCCTGCTTGGATGGAGCATAGAAACAAGCGTGGTATGATGGATGCTGCACAGGAGCAGTGTGCCTCACCATTACGCACGACGTGGACTGTGATGCCATATTTTCCCCCCGTGTAGGATACAGCTGGTGCAGGTGGTGCGATACGAGGTGGCACGTCTTCCTTCAGGTCTAGGATGTTCACCAG
>NZ_BAFW01000269.1 GCF_000308535.1 Nocardia cerradoensis NBRC 101014
TCACCAGGTCCGGTTTGAATTCATGGACAGCCAGGTAAGCTGTCACAGCTGCTGGTACCGTGGCAACATTGTCCACGCCATGCAACTGGCATTTTCCTGCCACAGCAACAGACGTTCGTTCCTGCTTGGATGGAGCATAGAAACAAGCGTGGTATGATGGATGCTGTACAGGAGCAGTGTGCCTCACCATTACGCACGACGTGGACTGTGATGCCATATTTTCCCCCCGTGTAGGATACAGCTGGTGCAGGTGGTGCGATACGAGGTGGCACGTCTTCCTTCAGGTCTAGGATGTTCACCAG
>NZ_BAFW01000268.1 GCF_000308535.1 Nocardia cerradoensis NBRC 101014
CACCCCGACGCTGGTGGTGAGGGTGGTCAGCGGCGTGCGCAGTTCGTGACTCACATCACCCACCAGCCGGCGTTCGCGATCGATGCGGTTCTGCAGCGAGTCGACCATGGTGTTGAACGCGTCCACGGTCGGGGCCAGATCGGGATCGTCGGTATCGGGCAACCGGGTGCCGAGCTCACCGGAGGCGATCTTCGCCGCGGTGCCCGTGACCTGGCGCAACGGCTCCAGCAAACGGTGTGACAACCAGATTCCGAAGATCGCGCC
>NZ_BAFW01000267.1 GCF_000308535.1 Nocardia cerradoensis NBRC 101014
GCCGCCACGGGCTGGGTGGCCCGTGCGGCGTCGTGGGTCGGAGGGTGCGCGGAGTCCGCCGGAGGGACGGCGGTCGTGGTGGTCGACTGCTCGTCGAGCATGGCGTGCCTTTCCCGGCAGCAACCGCGCTACCGAGGTCGATTACCCGAGTACT
>NZ_BAFW01000266.1 GCF_000308535.1 Nocardia cerradoensis NBRC 101014
GATGGCCTTGTGCACATTGTCATAGGTGATGTCACCAGCAGCCAGGGAGCCAGCGGCAGCAACCTTGGTGGCCTCGGACAGCAGGTGCCTGCCCTCCTGACCTTGGTTGAAGCCGAAGATGGCCTTGTGCACGTTGTCATAGGTGATG
>NZ_BAFW01000265.1 GCF_000308535.1 Nocardia cerradoensis NBRC 101014
TCTCCAATGCTCGTGCCACACAGGTGGTTTCGAGGTTGGCAGAGCCGCTTATGTTCCCGAATGTGGAACTGCGGAGCTCATGGGTGGAACGCTGACAAGCTCTTCTCGATCAACGCTGGTCCTCGGTGGCCGGCCGGGGAAG
>NZ_BAFW01000264.1 GCF_000308535.1 Nocardia cerradoensis NBRC 101014
CTTCTGCACGACGCTTCACACAGGTGAAAGTGGTTGTGCCAGAGACCGTTTGAGTCCCCGTCAGTGGGACCGCGGAAGCTCATGGGTGGAACGCTGACAACTTCTCCGCATTCGAGGTGGTCTCGTGGCCGGCTCGCGGGG
>NZ_BAFW01000263.1 GCF_000308535.1 Nocardia cerradoensis NBRC 101014
CGGGTGCTGCGGGTGCGGCGACCGGGGCGGGCTCGGAACTCGGTGGCGCGCTGGGTGGTGCGGCCAACGCTGGCGGTGCCCTGGGCGGTGCTGCGGAGACGGGCGCGGGCCTCGGTGGTGGCC
>NZ_BAFW01000262.1 GCF_000308535.1 Nocardia cerradoensis NBRC 101014
ATTCCACGGTGAGGCCACGACGGCCAGATCGGCATCGTTGATCGAGGTGAACGAGTGCACCGCCGAGAACGCCTCGAGATTCGGGGAGCGAACCAGATCCCGCAGCGTCAGACCGTAT
>NZ_BAFW01000261.1 GCF_000308535.1 Nocardia cerradoensis NBRC 101014
AGCGGGAGCCGGGCGCGACGGGGTCATATAGTTCGGATCCGACGGATCCCGGAAACCACCACCGTCCTGCCCACCACCCCCGGCGGTGCCGGTGCAGGGACGCGACGGC
>NZ_BAFW01000260.1 GCF_000308535.1 Nocardia cerradoensis NBRC 101014
GCCGTATTTGTGGTGCAATTGAATATTGCTGGCGGCAGGCGCTTAGCATCGGCCGCAGGATAGCAGGCATTCCCCACTGCTGCGCTCTCACACCAGGCACAGGATCC
>NZ_BAFW01000259.1 GCF_000308535.1 Nocardia cerradoensis NBRC 101014
GTTTCTCGACGTGCATCCCGACGATGCGCGCGCCCTCGGTGTGCGACCCGGTGATCAGATCGAAATCGCCTCTCGCCGTGGGCGAGCGGTGCTGCCCGTGCAGATC
>NZ_BAFW01000258.1 GCF_000308535.1 Nocardia cerradoensis NBRC 101014
TACTGGAGGCACCCGCACGCATCGCCCGCACCGCGCGGGTGCCCCTGCACCGTGACGTTGTGGCGCCCATGCCCGCGAAAGGCAGAATGATCGTCATGTCCGA
>NZ_BAFW01000257.1 GCF_000308535.1 Nocardia cerradoensis NBRC 101014
GCGCGCGGCGATTCGGCGGGTCCGCGCACCGCCCAGCAGGCCGTCGTCGAGCAGGAACCGGAGGACTCGTCGACCTCGCGTTTGGTCCGCGACTCCGGATCCATCGCGGTCGCGACGCTGGTCAGCCGCATCACCGGCTTCGTCAAACAGCTGTTGCTCGTCACCGTGCTCGGCCCGGCCATCGCCAGTGCGTTCACGGTCTCCAGCACGATCCCGACCATGATCTCCGAGCTGCTGCTCGGCGCGGTGCTCACCGCCATCGTGGTGCCGACCCTGGTCCGCGCGGAGAAGGAGGACGCCGACCGCGGCGCCGCCTTCGTCCGCCGCTTGGTCACCGCGGCATTCACGGTATTGGCCATCGGCACCGTCCTGGCCGTCGCCGCGGCACCGGTGATGACCACCCACATCTTCCTGTCCCACGACGGCAAGGTGAATACCGCGCTCACCACGGCGCTCGCCTTCCTGCTGCTGCCGGCCATCCTCTTCTACGGGATGTCGGGCCTGCTCATGGCGATCCTGAACACCCATCAGGTGTTCAAACCGGGTGCCTGGGCGCCGGTGTTGAACAACGTGGTCGTGCTGGCGATTCTGACTCTGTACGCGGTCACACCGGGAGAGATCAGCCTCGATCCGGTCCGGATGAGCGATCCGAAGCTGCTGGTCCTCGGCGTCGGTGTGACCGTCGGTGTCATCGTTCAGATGGTGAGCCTGCTGCCGGCCATCCGGCGGCTGGGGATCGATCTGCGCCCGCTGTGGGGGGTGGACGCCCGGCTCAAGCAGTTCGCCGGGATGGGCGCGGCCATCATCCTGTACGTGTTCATCAGCCAGATCGGCTGGACCATCGCCACCCGGGTCTCCTCGCACGCCGACGTCGCGGGCCCGACCATTTATCAGAACGCCTGGCTGCTGCTGCAGCTGCCGTACGGCGTGCTCGGCGTGACGCTGCTGACCGCGATCATGCCGCGCCTGAGCCGCAACGCCGCCGCCGACGACAATCCGGCGGTGGTCGACGACCTCGGCGTCGCCACCCGTCTGACCATGATTTCGCTGGTCCCGGTGGTCACCTTCCTCACCATCGCGGGTCCGCAGATCGGCCAGGCGCTGTACGGATACGGCCATTTCGGCAGTTCGGATGCGGGTCGTCTGGGCGAGGCGGTCTCCTGGTCGGCGTTCACGCTGATTCCCTACGCGCTGGTGCTGATTCACCTGCGGGTGTTCTACGCGCGGGAGCAGGCCTGGACACCGACCTGGATCATCCTCGGCATCACCGGCGTCAAGATCGTGTTGTCGCTGCTCACACCGGTGTTCTTCAGTGACGATCACGTGGTCATCGCCCTGGGTGTGGCCAACGGTCTGGGCTTCGTGACCGGTGCGGTGATCGGCGGCTGGCTGCTGCATCGCAGTCTCGGCGATCTGCGGATGGCCAATGTCGGCCGGACCGTCACCCGCGTGGTGCTGGCCTCGGTGGCCGGCGCGGCGGTGACGCTGATCATCGATCAGGTGCTGGGCCTGTCCCGGCTCGACGGCGGCCTCGCCTCGGTACTGCGGGTCGGCCTGGATGCGATCGTCATGTTCGGCGTCGCCTTCGGCCTGATGCGCCTGGCCGGGGTTCCGGAGATCGTCGCGCTCACGGTCGCGGTGTCGCGGCGCCTCGGCTTCACCCCGCCGGCGCCGGACCTCGGCTTGGACGACACCGCGGTCGATATGCACGACACGATGGTGCTGCCGCGTCCGGACCTCGCCGCTCCGTATTACTACCGCTACGACCCGTATACCGACGCCCAGACCATGGTGCTGCCGGTAATCCGTCCTGGTGCGGTTGACCGCACCGGCCAGGACGAGTTCCCGTACCCTGTTCGGCAGAGAAACGCAAATGCCGGTGCTACACCGGCACAACGGACTTCGAGATATCAGGGCGAAGGAGGAGCGAGGGTGAGCGACGACGCGGCGGAGGGTCAGCCTTCCGCCGAGGCTGCCGACGCGGCAGGCGCAGTGCGCACCGACGACGTCCCGCCCGGGAGTGTTCCGCCGGCCGACCGCACTCCGGAATCCGCATCCGACCATACGGAAGCGTCGAACGCCGCTGCGGCGCCCGACGGCGAAGCCGGTGTGGACGCAGATGTCCCCGACGCGCCGAACGCCGCGGACGCGGTGAACGGCAACGGTGCGGAAGCGGTGCCGCCCGGCGCGGTGCCGCCGCGGGATCCGGCCTACGACACCGGCATGCTGCCGGTCGGTTCGCCGGAGATGCCCCCGATGCGGGTGGAACCGCCGTCCCGGCGCGTGCCGCGCGGTCCCAAACTGATTCCGGGCGCCTCCGTGGCGGGTGGCCGCTATCGGCTGCTCGCCGACCACGGCGGCGCACGCGGACTGCGGTTCTGGCAGGCCTTGGATGTGAAACTGGACCGCGAGGTCGCGCTCACCTTCGTCGATGCCGATCAGAAGGCCGGCGACAATCCCGGCCACGACGGCCCGCAGGCCATTCTCTCGCGCACGCTGCGCCTGGGCCGGATCAACTCGTCCGGCCTGGCCCGTGTGCTCGATGTGGTGCGCGGTAGTTCCGGCGGCATCGTGGTCGCGGAGTGGACTCCCGGCCGCTCGCTGCGGGAGATGGCCGAGACCAAACCCTCGCCGATCGGCGCGGCCCGAGCCATCCGGGCTCTCGCCGCGGCGGCCGAACTGGCCCATCGCGGCGGCGGTTCGCTGTCGATCGACCATCCGGACCGGGTGCGCATCAGCGCCTCCGGCGATGCGGTGCTGGCCTTCCCGGGCACCTTGGCCGATTCCGATGCGCAATCGGATGTGCGTGGCCTCGGCGCGATGCTGTACGCGCTGATCACCGCCCGCTGGCCGATCCGCACCGGCGGTGTCACCGGTGCCGCCGCGACCGTCGGCGGGCTGAAGCTGGCCGATTTCGGCAGCGACGGCTCTCCGGTGGAACCGCGTCAGATTCGTCCCGAGGTGCCGTTCGAGATCTCCGCGGTGGCGGTCCGCTCGCTCGAGGCCGACAAGGGCGTGCGGACGGCGGCGACCGTGCAGCACGTGCTCGAGCAGGCCTCGGTCGTCGACCAGAAGACCGACTTCATCCCGGTCCTGCGTCTGGGCCAGCGTGCGGTGGCGAATCCGGACGAGACCCTCGCCGATCCGGAACTGCTCGCCGCCGAGCGCGAGCGGTCGCAGCGAATGCTGTGGATCCTGGTCGGCTTGGGCGTGCTCGCGGCGCTGGTGGTCGGCGTGATCATCTGGTGGTTGCTGAGCATCTTCGCGCCGGGTTCGGCCGACCAACCGCTCAACGAACAGCAGCGCAAACTGGGCCTGACCACGGCCAGCGTCGCACCGACTGCCCCGGCGGCGCAGCCTGCGGGACCGGCGCCGACCACGGCCGCCGGACTTCCGCTGCAGGCCACGGGCGTCTCGGTGTACTCCCCGGAGGGCACGCCGGACAGTCCCGGCAACGTATCGGCGCTGCTCGACGGAAATCCGACCACCACCTGGCACACCGATCAGTACTTCCAGCAGTTCCCGGCTCTGAAGAAGGGGGTCGGGGTGCTCGCGACGCTGCCCGGCCCCAGCAAGGTGAGCAAGGTCGTCATCGATTCCGCGTCACCGGGCACGGTGGTCGAGGTGCGGACCTCGCCCACCGCGGTGCCCACCCTGGATCAGACCCAGCTCGTCGGCCAGGCCACCCTGGCCGACGGCACCACCACGATCCCGGTGCAGTCCGATCAGCCGGCTCGCTACGTGCTGATCTGGATCACCCAGCTGGCCAACAACGGCGGCCAGTTCCAGACGTCGCTCGGCGACATTCGCTTCGAGGCAGCTTCCTGATTCGTGCCGTCGCGGCCGGCGACCGTCCCGGCTCGTGATAACGCCTCGCTCTGGTTGCTACCGATTCGTAATGAACGTTATGATTCACAGCGCGCTCTCAGCAGGGGAGCTTCCTGGGATCTGGTGTCTCGGTCCTGGATGATGCGGAATTAGCGGCCTGTCCGGTGTAGGACTTCGTGCCGTCGTGAGCGCTGTCCAAGGGGTTTGTGTGTCGTTCGAAGCGATCGCCAGTGGGGGGACACCGGAGTCGTCTGCTGTCCGTCGTCGCTCGATCGATCCGGACGAAACCACCGATTTCGAATTACTTTCCGCCCATGTCGCGGGCGACCGTGATGCTTTCGGCATTCTGTTCCGCCGTCATTACCACCGGCTCTGGCAATTGGCGCTGCGCACCTGCCGCACTCCGGAGGATGCCGCCGATTCGCTGCAGGACGCGCTGCTGTCGGCGCATCGCAATGCCGCCACCTTCCGCGGGGATGCGGAGGTACGCAGCTGGCTGCATCGCATCGTGGTCAATGCGTGCCTGGATCGTATGCGGCGCAACAAGTCTCGGCCCGCGACATCGCTGTCGGACGAGTCGATGGCCGAACCGGCGGTGGAACGCGACGACATCGCGCAGCGCGAGGTGAAAATGGTGGTCGCCGCGGCGCTGTTCACGCTGCCGCCCGATCAGCGAGCAGCGCTGGTTGCGATCGACATGGAAGGGTATACCGTAGCGGAAGCGGCGCAGTTGCTGGGCGTCGCCGAGGGGACGATCAAAAGTCGCTGCGCCCGGGGCCGTAAACGGCTGGAACAGGAATTGGAATTCCTGCGAAATCCGGGGAACCGGACGTAGCCGAGAAGCGTCATTACTAACAGACGGACAATTATTCGTTGTGCTTGCCGCCGCATCGCTGCGATGACAGGTGCTACATCATGAGGCCGGACCCGGAGAGGCGATGGACGACAAGGGCGAATTCGCCGCGCGGCGACGCCGTTCCGGGGTGTGGGGCGACGAATCGGACACAGGAGGTGTGATGGCAGCCCGTCCGGTGCCGCGCCCTCCGTTCTCCACCGATCTGCTGGCCGATCTGCACGCCGACAACGTCCCTCCCGAACAGGCCGAGCTGCTGTGGCCGCAAGTTCGCCGCGACCCCGACGCCGTTCGTTTCCTGCACTCGCTCGACGGCGTGAGCGCCGAGTTACGCGCGCTGAGCCTGGACGACCACATTCTGCATCCGATCCCCACCCAGGTAGCGGCCCGGCTGGACGCGCTGCTGGACGAGTTGTCGCGCGGCGAACAGCCGCAGCCGGTCGCCACCGTCCACCATCTCTACGGCGACGGATCGGGCGGCGAACCGCCCTCCACCCGTCCGATGCCGGCGCTGGACGCGGTAGCGCAGGAGGCGCTGCCCGAAGAACCGATGCCCATGGAACCGCACGAGCAGGACGCCGATGTTCCCGGCGCGGCGGGCCCGGGCGCGCCGGTCTCGCTGGACGGTCACCGCGCGAAGCGATGGCGCTGGTTCACCGCGGCCGCGGCGGCAGTGGCCGTCATCGCCGGAACACTGGTCGCCGTGGACGCGGTGACCGATCGCACGGTCAGCCCGAAGGCGCTGCCGGCGCAGCACAGCGGCACCGTCGCCCTCGACGACGAGCTGTCCTCCGCGGCCGTGCTGAGTGCCATGGGCCGCAACGACGTCACCGGCGCGCTGTCGGGCCCCGGGGCCATGGCCGGCTGCGTGAAAGCCGCGATTCCGGACCGCACGGTGCTCGGCTCGACGAATGTCACATATCGCGGTGAATCGGCCGTCCTGATTCTGCTCACGGGCCCGCGGCCGCCCAAGATCACCGCGCTGGTCGTCGGGACCGGTTGCAGCCCAGCGGATCCGCAGATCCTCGAGATGCGCGATATCGGCTGACGGCGCGTGGGGTGCGCGAACGCCTCGTCGACGGCGACGTTTCCGGGCGTGGCCTCGAGTACGGCCGGTCGGCGGCGGGAACATCTACGTTTACCCTGTTGTTGACCGACACGCCTGTTGAACACACTTCGGAAGGGCATCATGAGCACGCCTGTACGCGATCTGATCATTGTCGGCTCCGGCCCCGCCGGCTACACCGCCGCGGTCTACGCTGCCCGGGCCGAGCTCGAACCGCTGCTGTTCGAGGGCACCCAGTTCGGTGGCGCGCTGATGACGACGACCGAGGTGGAGAACTTCCCCGGCTTCCGCGACGGCATCATGGGCCCCGATCTCATGGAAGAGATGCGTGAGCAGGCCAAGCGCTTCGGCGCGGATATTCGTACCGAGGATGTCGAGGCGATCGATCTCTCCGGCCCGATCAAGTCGGTCACGGTCGGCGGCGAGGTCTACCAGGCCTACGCGATCATCCTGGCCATGGGCTCGGCGGCCCGCTATCTGGGCGTACCGGGCGAGCAGGAGCTGCTCGGCCGCGGTGTCAGCGCCTGCGCGACCTGTGACGGCTTCTTCTTCAAGGGCCAGGACATCGTCGTGGTCGGTGGTGGCGACTCCGCGATGGAGGAGGCGACCTTCCTCACCAAATTCGCCTCCAGCGTGACGATCGTGCATCGCCGCGAGGAATTCCGCGCCTCCCGCATCATGCTCGAGCGGGCGAAGGCCAACGAGAAGATTCGCTTCCGCCTGAACTCCGAGGTGGTCCAGGTGCACGGCGACACGGCCGTGACGAGTCTCACCCTGCGCGACACCAAGACCGGCGAAACCTCCGAACTGGCGGCCACCGGCCTGTTCGTGGCGATCGGCCACGACCCGCGCAGCGAATTGGTCCGCGGCCAGGTCGATCTCGATGCCGAGGGCTATGTGAAGGTGCGCGAGCCCGGCACCGCGACATCGGTGGACGGCGTCTTCGCGGCCGGCGATCTGGTCGATCACACCTACCGCCAGGCCATTACCGCCGCCGGTACCGGTTGCCGTTCGGCGATCGACGCCGAGCGCTGGCTCGCCGAGAAGGGCGACATCACCAGCAACACCCTCGATAACGCCGGCAATCCGGTGGAAGTGACCGCCGGCTGATCCCCCCGAACCCTTCGAATATCGCGTCATCGCACACCGCTAGGAGTACCGCCATGTCCGAAACAGCCACCAAGACCGTCACCGACGCCACCTTCGAACAGGATGTGCTCGGCAGCGACAAGCCGGTGCTCGTCGACTTCTGGGCCTCCTGGTGCGGTCCGTGCAAGATGGTCGCCCCGGTGCTGGAGGAGATCGCCGCGGCGCACGGCGACAAGCTGATCGTGGCGAAGGTCGACGCCGATGCCAACCCCACCAGCTCCCGTGACTACGGTGTGATGGCACTGCCGACGATGATCCTGTTCTCCGGCGGTAAGGAAGCCAAGCGCATCGTGGGTGCCAAGGGTAAGGCCGCGCTGCTGCGCGAACTCGAGGGCGTCATCTGAGTTCTCCCGGTCGAGGCCCCGGATCAGGGTACGTCGCGAGCGTGCCCGGCCCGGGGCCCCGATGCGGTTTCACCAGGAGGCACTCCGGGACCCGATGGCTGTGTACTATTTCGGCACCCGGAGAATTGCCGAAATACGGCTCGGGTCTGAGACAATCGACCGACGCTCCGGTCGTGCGAGGGTGTGTGCCATCGCATAAGTGGGTACCCGGGTTGGCGGAAGGAAAGGGCTCTCACGCATGCACCGACTTCGTCACGGCGATACTGGTCCAGCCGTCGCTGAGGTCCGGAGCACCCTGGCAAGTCTCGGATTCCATCCACACCCGCACGGGACCGACCGGTCCGGCGGGCAGGGGGAGTACTGGAAGGACTCCGACGCCGTCTTCGATCGTGAACTCGATTCGGCCGTACGCGCTTTCCAGCAGCAGCGCGGCCTGTTGGTCGATGGCGTCGTCGGGCCCGCCACCTATCGTGCGCTGAAGGAGGCCTCCTATCGCCTCGGCGCCCGCACCCTGATCTATCAGCTGTCGGCGCCGCTGTACGGCGACGACGTCGCCACTCTGCAACGCCGCCTGCAGGATCTGGGCTTCTACGTCCATCGCATCGACGGCTATTTCGGGCCGCACACCCACGATGCGCTCACCGCCTTCCAGCGTGAGATCGGCCTGTCCGCCGACGGCATCTGTGGTCCGGACACCCTGCGTTCGCTGGAACTGCTCGGCGCGCGGGTCACCGGTGGCAATCCCCATCGCATCGCCGAGGAGGAGGTCGTGCACCGGGCCGGCCCGCAGCTGACCGGCAAGCGCATCGTCATCGACCCCGGAATGGGCGGCGAGGACAAGGGTTTGGCCGTGCCGACGGAATTCGGCGATGTGTACGAGTCGGAGATTCTCTGGGATCTGGCGAGCCGCCTGGAGGGCCGGATGGCCGCCACCGGCATGGAGACGTTCCTGTCCCGCCCGTGGGGCGCCAACCCGACCGACGCCGAACGCGCCGAGACCTCGAACACCTTCGATGCGGATCTGATGATCTCGCTGCGCTGTGCGGCGAATCTCAGTTCGTCCGCGGGCGGTGTGGCCAGTTTCCACTTCGGGAATTCGCACGGTTCGGTGTCGATGATCGGCCAGGTGCTGGCGGGATTCATCCAGCGCGAGATCGTGGCGCGAACCTCGTTGCAGGACTGCCGCACCCACGCCCGCACCTGGGACCTCCTGCGGCTGACGAAGATGCCGACCGTCCAGGTCGATATCGGATACCTGACAAATGATTACGACGCCTCGGTATTGACCAATCCCCGGATGCGCGATGTGATCGCGGAGGCCATTCTGATCTCGGTCAAGCGGTTGTATCTGCTCGGCCAGGACGATCAACCCACCGGCACTTACACCTTCGCCGAGCTGTTGGCCGAGGAATTGGCCGCGGCCGATCGGATGTAGGTCCCGAATAGCACAGGAAGGCGCCCCCGGAATTCGATCCCGGGGGCGCCTTCCTTTTTTCGTGTCAGTGGCCTTTTGCGTGTCAGTGGCAGGGAACGCCCGGCTGCGCCTGCATCGCAGCAGCGGCAAGCAGCTGGTCCAGAGCGCGCTCGACGTCTTCCTTCCACAGATGATCGCTGTCGAGTTCCAGCCGCAGGCGCGGGAATCGGTGATGTTGGGCCACCACCGAGAATCCGACATCCTCGAGGAAGTCCGCATCGATCATGCAGCTTTCGGGCGAGCAGGCGCTGTTGGCCTTCTGCCGCGGCGCGGAGGCGATACCGTGGCCCGGCGAATCGATGCGCTCCATGAAGAACATGGACCGCACTCCACGGGCCGGCAACGCGGTCGCTGCCGGATCGGTACGAATCCCGAAGGCCTCGATCGCTCGCACACCTCGGCGCATCAGATCGCCGACGACGGCCTGAATCAGCCGATGGGCAATATCTCCATCATTGTGCGGCGGTTCGGCCCGCAGCGTGGTCAGCAGGACCGCGTCCGGGCTCACGGGGGAGGTGGGGAACAGTGCCGCGCGCGGAACCACACTGGGCGGCGAATACAGCGCACATCCGGCCGGCTGACCGTCGACAACAGCGATCTGCCCGCACGATCCCCATTCGAGCATCACCGTTGACAACCACGCCTCCTTTTCGAAGACGGGGTCGCTGAATTCACGGGAATCTGCCGCCACGGCCGGGTCGATCTCCCAGAACACGCATCGACGCGCATGTGCCGGAAGTTTGTCCAGTCCGCCGAGGGTTAGTGCGGTCACGCTGGTCGACACCGCTCTGCTCAGCCTCCAGCTTTCCGATTCATCTATGCTCACGCCGCATCAACATCTTCTCGCCAGCAAGAATATGCGATCAAAGCGAACGCCTCATTTCCCATCCCTTATCGATCGCGGCACATTCGGATCGGCGCGAAAAACAGCGGTGTCACAGTGACGTTTCTCGCCGAACCCCAGGGGTCTGTCTCGTCAGAGCTGTTGTTGCTCCATCAGCCCGACAATGCGCTCCAGATCGTCGACCGAACCGAACTCGACAACGATCCTGCCCTTCTTCTTGCCCATACTCACCGTCACCCTGGTGTCGAACGAATTGGCCAATCGCTCGGCGACCTTGTCCAACCCCGGTGCGTAAATCTGCCTCCGCTTCGGCGTCGGCTTCACTTCGTCTTCGGGGTAGCGGTTCGCGAGAGTGACGGCCTCCTCGGTCGCACGAACCGACAACCCCTCGGCGACGATGCGTTCGGCCAACCGCTCCTGCGCCTCGGCGCCCGCTTCCAACCCGAGCAGGGCACGAGCATGTCCGGCGGAGAGCACGCCGGCCGCGACTCGTCGCTGCACCGGAATCGGCAACTTCAACAGGCGAATCATATTCGTGACGACCGGTCGGGATCGGCCGATTCGGTTCGCCAGTTCCTCGTGGGTGACGCCGAATTCCTCCAGCAGCTGCTGATAGGCCGCCGCCTCTTCGAGCGGATTCAGCTGCACCCGGTGGATGTTCTCCAGCAGCGCATCGCGCAGCATGGCGTCGTCGGTGGTTTCCCGCACGATCGCCGGAATGGTCTCCAGGCCGGCTTCCTGGCAGGCTCGCCATCGCCGTTCACCCATCACCAGCTGATAGCGCGGAGTGGGGGAGGACTCCAGTACCCGCACCACGATCGGCTGCATCAGGCCGAATTCCCGCACCGAATGGACGAGTTCGGCGAGCGCATCCTCTTCGAAGACCTGCCGCGGCTGCTTCGGATTGCGCTCGATCTGATCCGGCGGAATCTCCCGATATACCGCTCCGGCACCCGACTCCTCGGCCGCATCGGGAACCCGATGCAGATAGGCCGACGCGGGATGCGGGCCGATCGGATCGAGTCCGATCACCGCATTGGCTGCCGCACTTCCGAGTCCCTGCACATCGGCAGGACCGGTCGGAATCAACGCGGCTAGTCCGCGCCCCAAGCCACCCTTCTTCGCCTGACTCATCGGCCTACCGACCCCTTTCCTGTGCTGCACCAGCCGTACCGACCGCAGCGCCTTCTTGGCCCGGCGTCGCTCGGCTCTGGACGACGGCCGAGCGGGCCGCGATCTCCCGCCCCGCATCGAGATAGCTCATCGCGCCGCGGGAACCAGGATCGTAATCGAGCACGGTCATGCCGTAGCCCGGCGCCTCGGAAACCTTGACGCTGCGCGGAATCACCGAGCGCAGCACGGCGTCACCGAAGTGGCCGCGAACCTCTTCGGCAACCTGGTCGGCGAGTTTGGTCCGGCCGTCGTACATGGTGAGGACGACGGTCGAGACGTGCAGTTCGGGATTCAGATGTGCCTGCACCAGACCGATATTGCGCAGCAGCTGGCCGACGCCCTCCAGCGCGTAGTACTCACACTGGATCGGGATCATCACTTCCTTGGCCGCCACCATCGCGTTGACGGTGAGCAGGCCGAGAGAAGGCGGGCAGTCGATCATGACGTAGTCGATGTCGTAGCCCGCCAGGTTGGCCTCTTGGATGGCGGCTTTCAATCGACCCTCACGGGCGACCATGGAGACCAATTCGATTTCGGCGCCCGCGAGATCGATCGTCGCCGGAATGCAGAGCAGGCGTTCGTTGTGCGGGCTGCGCTGGATCGCGTCCTGCACCGAGATCTCACCGATCAGCAGTTCGTAACTCGACGGCACACCCGAGTGATGCTCCACGCCGAGCGCGGTGCTGGCATTGCCCTGAGGGTCGAGATCGATGACGAGCACCGTCATCCCCTGCAGCGCCAGTGCGGCAGCGAGATTCACGGCCGTCGTCGTCTTACCGACGCCGCCCTTCTGATTGGCGATGGTGATGATGCGTTGCTCGCGAGGCTTGGGGAGGTTGAGCGAGCCGGGGTGCAGGACCTGGCTGGCGCGATGGGCCTCGGCCGCGATGGGGGTTTCGGCGGCGGAGATATTTCCGAATGCGGTCTTGGCGAATTCATCTCCCTCGAGGCCACCGCTGTCCAGCATTCCGGGCACCCGGGACGTTGTTTCCCGTGAAACATTCGCCGGACGGTTCGACATACAGGCTCCTAACCCCGAGAACTTCAGACACGTGCCCAGGCAGCACCGGCGCCGCATGGCTCGAACAAGCAGAACGCGGAGCTGCCGGGAACCGCGAAACCGCGCGCTCACGCTCGACGACAACTAGCTTGCCAGCACCGGCCAGAATACGGAAGTTGAACCGCGGCAATCACTATGCGACACGCGCGGAATGACTCGTCGCGAGCGTCGCATGCGGCTTCGCTGGGCGTTGTTTCACATGAAACAACCAAAGTTACTGTGCGCGTCGGGCGCGTCGATTCGCTTCCTTGTTCGCCCGCTTCTCCGCGCGCGGGACACGCTCCACGCTGAGCACCACGGTCGGGGGTGTCACGATCCCGACGCCGCATTCGAGGATCTGCGCGTGGCCGGCGCCGGCGCGCGCCAATTCCACCCGATCACGCTCGAGCTCCTCGGCGACACTGGATCCCTTGAGCGCCAACATATGGCCGTGTTCATGGATGAGCGGCAGGGACCACTTCGCCAATTTCCCGAGGGGGGCGACCGCACGAGAAGTCACGTAATCCGCGCCGCCCGCTTCCTTCCGGACGTCCGGCTGTTCGGCACGCCCGCGGACCACGGTGATCTCGAGTCCGGCCGATTCGACGAACTCCGCCAGGAACTTGGTGCGCCGCAGCAGCGGCTCGACGAGTGTGATGCGGAGGTCCGGACGCGCGATGCCGAGGGGGATCCCGGGAAGTCCGGCGCCGCTGCCGATATCGACAACGGACGCTCCGAGGGGAATCAACTCGCCCAGCACCGCGCAGTTGAGGATGTGGCGATCCCAGAGTCGCGGCACCTCCCGCGGTCCGATCAGACCGCGTTCGACGCCCGCGGTCGCCAGCGCGGCGCAGTACTGCTCGGCCAGCGGAAGGCGATCGCCGAACACCTCGGCCGCCACCGCGGGCGGCGTCAGATCGACCGAGTCACCGCCGGGGGAGTGCTGAGGTGTGGCACCCGCGCCTCGTTCCACGTGAAACATCCTTCCGGACCGTCGAAATCCATCAACACAAAGAGTAGGGCCCCCGGTCCGATGAACCGGGGGCCCTACCTTACCCATTCGACATTCTCAGGCCGGGATCACGACCACGTGCCGGTTGGGCTCGACACCTTCACTCTCGCTCGCGACACCGTCCACGGCCGCCACGGCATCGTGAACGATCTTGCGTTCGAACGGAGTCATCGCCGCCAGAGATTCGGGCTTACCCGATTCCGCCACCCGCCGCGCCGCATCGGTTCCGAGGGCGCTCAGCTCCTCGCGACGCTTGGCCCGCCACCCGGCCACGTCGAGCATCAGGCGGCTGCGCACACCGGTCGCCTGCTGCACGGCCAGTCGGGTCAACTCCTGCAGCGCATCCAGAACCTCGCCGCGCCGACCGACGAGCTTCGACAGATCCCGCCCGCCGTCGATGCTCACGACCGCTCGGTCGCCCTCGACATCCAGATCGATATCGCCGTCGAAGTCGAGAACGTCCAGCAGCTGCTCCAGATAGTCGCCCGCGATTTCACCCTCTTCGATCAACGCCTCTTCGGCATCGGTCGGATCCGGTTCGGTCGCCTCGTCGCGGTCGTCCACCGCCGCCGCATCATCCTGCACACCGAGGGCCACAGTGGCGTCCCCTCCATCGGTCTCAACAGTCATATGTCGTTTCCTTCAATCTGAATCATCCGTCGTATCGGATCCGCTAGCGACGTCGCTTCTGATTCGCTCGACCTCTGTTGCCGGATCGCTTGCGATTACCCGGCCCGGGCGACTTACCCGACGAGCCCGACTTGCCGGAGGCCGAACCGGCCTTGGCCGAAGAACTCGAACTCGTGGAGTCCGAAGTCGTGGAGGCGGCGGTGCCGTTGGTCGCGGCCGCGGACTTGTCCGCGTCGGCGGCCGACGTCTCGGCGGCGCCGGATTTCTTCTTGGCGGTCGGCTTGGCGCCGGGCTTCGGCGCGTTCTGCGCCTTCCGCTCGATCGCCTCTTCCTTCTTCTGCTGCTCTTCCTTGTCGATACGCCCGAAGACCAGATGCTGCTGCCCGTAGGTCCAGATGTTGTTGGACACCCAGTAGAGCAGGATCGCGATGGGCAGGAACGGGCCACCGACGACGACACCGAGCGGGAAGACCCACAACGCCAACTTGTTCATCAGCGCCGCTTGCGGATTCGCCGCCGCCTCCGCGCTCTGGCGTGCCACCGAGGCGCGGGCGTTGAAGTGGGTCGCGAGGCCGGCGATGATCATCAGCGGAACCGCGACGACGACCATATTCCACACATGCGGGATGCCGCCGTAATCCGCGTAGGCATCCAGGGTCGCCTTGGGGGAGGTGATCGCGGCGGAGATCGGCGCACCGAAGATACGGGCGCTCAGGAACGACTGCACATCGTGCGCGCTGAACACGTAGTTCGGCGTCATCGCGTTCTGCTCGGGCGTCATGTGCAGCTGGCCGATACCACTACCGGTGCGGTTGAACGACCGCAGCACGTGGTACAGACCGATGAACACCGGCACCTGGGCCAGCACCGGCAGACAGCCCATCAGCGGGTTGAAGCCGTGTTCCTTCTGCAGCTTCTGCATTTCGACGGCCATCTTCTGGCGGTCGTTCTTGTACTTGCGCTGCAGTTCCTTGATCTGCGGCTGCAGTTCCTGCATCTGCCGCGTGGTGCGCACCTGTTTGACGAAGGGCTTGTACAGCACCAGGCGCAGGGTGAACACCAGGAACACCACTGCCAGCGCCCAGGCGAAACCGTTGCTGGCGCCCTTGTCGAAATCTCCGAGTCCGAAGACGAACCCGAAGATCCGGTGCCAGAACCAGAGGATCCAGGACACCGGGTAATAGATGAAGTCGAGCACGGCTCTATGTACTCCCGTCGGTCGTGTCGCCGGTCACCGCGCGCGGCGACCCTTTACAAGACTTGTGTTCAGCCGCCTCGTCATGGGCCCGGCTCGTCTCGTGAGCCGCTTCGGCAGCAGCCCGTTTCCGTTCCGGAACCGGGTCCCACCCACCAGGGTGCCAGGGCGCACATTTGGCCAGACGCACGGCCGCCAATCCGAGACCGACGACCAGCCCGCGAGTACGCAGAGCCGTTACCGCGTACTCACTACAGGACGGGGTGAATCGGCACACCGGCATGCGGGTGGGGGAGACGTAGGTCCGGTACAGCTCGATCAGGAAGATCACGAGATTCGCCGGAAGCCGCGTCACCACGCGCAGGCGGTTCATGACGCATCACTCGAAGCCACCCGCGCGGCGGAGAGATCGAAGGACATTTTCCGCAGCGCGGAACGCAATTGCTGATCCAGCTCCGCCGAGGTCGCGGTCGCGGCACCGGGGAGGGCGCGGATCACGACATCGGCCTCCGCCGGAAGATCGGCGACGACCCCGGCGCAGATATGACGCAGGCGGCGGGCGACGCGGTGTCGTACCACCGCGGTGCCCACCGCCTTGCTGACGATCAATCCGAAACGAGGACCACCGAAGCGCGCGAGCGATCGGACCGCCGCATCGTCGGGCCTCCCGGCATCGTCGGATCTCAGGTCCACCGATGCCGACGGCACCACCACATGCACGACGATGTCCCGTCTCCCGACTCGTCGGCCACGTCGCACCGTCCGGGAGAAGTCGGCACGATGATGCAGCCGGTACGGCTCAGGCAACACCCGAGTGTCCGAGCACGTAACGGGTGAACGGAAGCAGCGAGACGATCGACGAGTCAGGCATGGCGGCGATGCCGATGCCGTGCGATCAGGCCGTCAGAGAAGCGCGGCCCTTGCGACGGCGCGCCGACACGATCGCGCGCCCGGCACGGGTGCGCATCCGGAGGCGGAAGCCGTGGACCCGCGCACGACGACGGTTGTTCGGCTGGAACGTCCGCTTGCCCTTGGCCACGGTCAACACTCCTCGAGTTGGTGGGCGCCAGGCGGCGCCCGAAGCTGTTCGGTGAAACGTATGTGGTCGCGATGAAAACTGGTCTTCATCGGCACAACGCCCATTGCGTGGTGGTCCCGCTGGATCGATGATTCGACCGGGCAGCAGGCAGCAAACACCTCGTCAACGGGTGACTGTACGAGGGTACTGATCAGCCAGGAGAGGGTCAAACTCGGGGTCCCTCATGAGACGCCCGCCACTGAACTTCCGGCCGGCGACAGCCGTTCACCCCGGGCGACTCACCGTGCTGCCGCGACGCGCCGTCTGGACGGCGCACTCGTGAACCACCCTTGTCACAGCCACCGCAGACCCACTACGATTCATAGCTAGAAGATAGCTGCAGAAGCGCAGGTCCAGGCGCTGACCGGGGGGTTGTTGCAGCGAACCACGTATCATCCCAGTTCTCCACATCTGTGGATAATTGTGTGGAAAGACCCCTGGAGTGGCATATTCGTATGGCTGACGGCCAGGCATGTCAGTGGTCGCCGACCGTTGGAGCTCCTGTCGAGTTGCTCCGGGGAGGAAATAATACGTGGACGACGAGCAGAACGTGTTGACCGCGGTCTGGCCCGAAGTGGTCGCCGAGCTCACCGCCGGCTCCACCGACGGGGCCATCCCGCCGGTGACCAACGCCCAGAAGGCGTGGCTCGGCCTGGTCAAACCGCTCACGGTCGCACAAGGCTTTGCCCTGCTCTCGGTGCCTTCTTCCCTGGCCCAGGAGGCCATCGAACGCGATCTGCGCGAACCGATCCTGCGGTCGCTCGCCCGTCGGCTGGGCCCGCAGGTGGAAGGTCTCGGCGTCCGGATCGCCGCGCCGGCCAACCCGCCGCCGGACCGTCCCGGTGCCGGCGCCCGCCACGCTCGCCTCACCTCCCGCCCCGAGCGGATGCGCGACAAGCCGCGCGAACCGGTCGGGTTCCCGGCGCCGCCGCAATATCCCGACGCCGACGATTTCCCCACCCCACGCTATCTTTCCCCAGCCGACTACCAGGCCCGGACCGCCTATCCCCAGGGTGAGTATCCGTCCGCGCCGATGGCCGGGGAATTGCCGGACAGCCTCGGACCGTCGTCGCCGCTGCGCCGGGACCCGGACGCGCATCTGCACGACGAAGCGCTGGTCCGGCATCCGGACAGTCTGCGGCGCGATCCCGACGATCTGCGCCGGGACCCCGACGCCTTCCGCCACGATCCGGACGCACTCCGGCGCGAAACCGACGCCCTGCGCCGGGACGCCGACACGCTGTCCGGCCGGGACGGACTGCACGGTCCGGATTCGCTGCGGCGGGAAGCGGACTCACTGCGCCGCGACCACGAACTGCACCATCCACCGGAGGCGCTGCGCCGGGAGCCCGAGCCACTGCGGCACGACCAGGAGCTGCCCCGGGCGGGCGGACATCCCGGACAGGAATCGCTGTTCGCGCCGGAACCGGAGGTCGGCCAGCGCCCGGGCGTGGCCGAGGACGCCGACGAACCGGTGGTGAGCGCGCGCAATTCCTGGCCGACGTATTTCGCGAAGTCGCCGGAACCGCCGGCACCGGCCCCCGCCTCGTCCTCGGCCAGTTTGAACGCCAAGTACACCTTCGAGACCTTCGTCATCGGCGCCTCGAACCGGTTCGCGCACGCCGCGGCGGTGGCGATCGCCGAGGCGCCGGCCCGCGCGTACAACCCGCTGTTCGTCTGGGGTGCATCCGGTCTCGGGAAGACACATCTGTTGCACGCGGCCGGGCACTATGCCCAGCGGCTGTTTCCCGGGATGCGCGTCAAATACGTCTCGACCGAGGAATTCACCAACGACTTCATCAACAGCCTGCGCGACGACCGGAAGGTGGCGTTCAAACGCCGCTACCGCGAGACCGACATCCTGCTGGTGGACGACATCCAGTTCATCGAGGGTAAGGAAGGTATCCAGGAGGAGTTCTTCCACACCTTCAACACGCTGCACAACGCGAACAAGCAGATCGTGGTGTCCTCCGATCGCCCGCCGAAACAGCTGGCGACGCTGGAGGAGCGCCTGCGCACCCGCTTCGAATGGGGTCTGATCACCGATGTGCAGCCGCCGGAGCTGGAGACCCGGATCGCGATCCTGCGCAAGAAGGCGCGGATGGATCGCCTCGACGTGCCGCACGACGTGCTGGAACTGATAGCGAGCCGGGTCGAGCGCAATATCCGTGAACTCGAGGGTGCGTTGATCCGGGTGACGGCCTTCGCCTCGCTCAACGGCCAGCCGCTGGATCTGTCGCTGGCCGAGGTCGTGTTGCGCGATCTGATGCCCGATACCACGACCATCGAGATCACCGCGTCGACGATCATGGCCGTGACCGCGGAGTACTTCAACACCACGCTGGAGGAACTGACCGGCCCCGGTAAGGCCCGGCCGCTGGCTCAGGCTCGTCAGATCGCGATGTATCTGTGCCGGGAACTGACCGACCTTTCCCTGCCGAAGATCGGCCAGGCCTTCGGTCGCGATCACACGACGGTCATGTACGCGGAGAAGAAAGTGCGCAAGGAGATGACCGAGCGCCGCCGGGTCTACGACCAGGTTCAAGAACTCACAGCCCGAATCAAACAGCGCTCGCGCTGAATCCCTACACAAGCCGATCCACCCGGTTGACCTGGGTGGATCGGCTTTTTCGTGTTGTGGATTCCTCGAGGAGTCCTTGTGGAGTCCTCGAGGAATCCCAGGTTTGTCCTCGAGGTTGCGCACAGTCGATGCGCCACCCTGTGCACGCATTCGCTCACAGCCCTCGGTCCACAGTTCCCACAGCCGAATTCGTCCACGGGGTCCGAACTGCGAAGACGGCCGAATCGGCATGTGGATTCCTCGAGGACTCCCTGTCAGGTCCTCGAGGAATCCCCCGGTAGTGCACCGATCGGCACACACGTGTGTACAACAGGTCTCGAGTCATGGAAGAACTCGAGGATGGCTCGAGGATGGAGGTTGAACAGTTTTCCGGCCTCCACAGCGGCTCACTGTTCATCCTCGAGTCACCCGCCGGACATCCCCACGCCGCCACGCCTCCTGAACTGGGCGAACGGCCCGCGTCCACAGAATCCACAGTGCCTACTACTACTTCAGTTCTTCTTCTTTAGATTTCTTCTTGAAAACAGGGTGTGTGGAAACTCGGCTCGGAGACCGACGGATCGATTCGCGGCAGTCCACATCCGAACGAAGCAGGGAGCAGAACGGATCCGGCCGTCCGGCGACGACGCACCGGGTGAGGGGGTGACGTAGTCATCGCCCGCTTGCGCGGGTACGGTTTGATGTCGGTCGCCTGTGCCACACTGCGGTGCGTACGGGCGAGCCGTTCCGACCGCATTGCCGCGCGAACCACGCTGTTGTATGAACGCTGATCACCACGGCGTCGAACAGATCACGACCGATCGAGACTGGGAGAGGACATACCGAGCGATGGAGCTTGCAAGTATGAAGTTTCGGGTCGCTCGCGAGGATTTCGCGGAATCCGTCGCCTGGGTGGCCCGTAGCCTGCCGTCTCGCCCGCCCGTGCCCGTCCTGGGCGGTGTGCTGCTGGTGGCCGACGAGGACGGCCTCACGGTCTCCGGATTCGACTACGAGGTCTCCGCGCAGATGCGCGTCGCCGCCGAGGTGGCCGGCCCGGGACAGGTGCTGGTCTCCGGCCGCCTGCTGGCCGACATCACCAAGGCACTGTCCAACAAACCGGTCGACGTCTCGGTCGACGGCACCCGCGTGCTGATCGCCTGTGGCAGCGCCAAGTTCTCGCTGCCGACCATGCCGGTCGAGGACTATCCCCAGTTGCCCGAACTGCCCCCGCAGACCGGCGAACTGGGTGTGGATCTGTTTTCCGAGGCCGTGGGCCAGGTGGCGGTCGCCGCCGGTCGCGACGACACGCTGCCGATGCTCACCGGTATCCGTGTGGAAATCGAGGGCTCCCGGGTGGTTCTGGCCGCCACCGACCGCTTCCGCCTCGCGGTGCGGCATCTGGAGTGGCAGCCCGGTCGCCCGGATGTGGAGACCGCGGTCCTGGTCCCGGCGCGCACGCTGTCGGAATCGGCGAAGACGCTCGGCGCCTCCGATGCGCCCGTCCAGCTGGCCTTCGGCACCGGAACCGACGGACTGCTCGGGATCGTCAACGGCGGCCGCCGGACCACCACCCGGCTGCTCGACGCGGAATTCCCCAAGTTCCGCCAATTGCTCCCCAAGGAGCACACCTCGATCGCGACCCTCCAGGTGAGCGCGCTGATCGAGGCCATCAAGCGCGTAGCCCTGGTGGCCGAGCGGGGCGCCCAGGTGCGGCTCGAGTTCTCCGATCAGGGCCTGCAGCTCTCCGCCGGCGGCGACGACGCCGGTCGCGCCGAGGAATGGCTGGAGGCCGAGTTCCGCGGCGAACCGCTGACGATCGCGTTCAACCCCGGCTACCTCAACGACGGTCTGTCGGCGCTGCATTCGGACCGGGTGACCTTCGGTTTCACCACTCCCAGCCGTCCGGCGGTGATGTGCCCGACCACCGACGACGAACCGGAACTGTCGGATTCCGGCGCGTTCGCGGCACTGTCGAGCAACTACATCTACCTGTTGATGCCGGTTCGTTTGCCCGGCTGATCGATTCGATCCCCATGGTTCCCGCCTCGCCGGCCGCGATACGACCGGCGAGGCGGCACTCGTTCACCCCGACCTGTGGAGATGTTGATAAACCTGTGAAAAACCCCGGGCGCGTGTGCATTTCGACCCGTCCGTCACAAAGTGCCTGGTGACGGCGGGTTCAGCTATGCACATCCGGACGCTCACACTGCGTGATTTCCGCTCCTGGGAGCACGCCGACCTCGAATTACCCACAGGCAGAACCGTTTTCCTGGGGTCGAACGGCAACGGTAAAACCAACCTCGTCGAGGCCGTCGGATATCTGTCCACACTCGGTTCCCACCGGGTTGCCGGTGACGCCCCGCTGATCAGGTTGGGGCAGCAGCGATCTCGGATCGGGGCGACCGTCGTCAACGGTGGCCGCGAACTGCGCATCGATGTGGAGTTGAATCAGGGCTCCGCCAATCGCGCGCAGATCAATCGGTCGCCGGTCCGCCGCACACGTGAGATCCTCGGCATCCTGCAGACCGTGTTGTTCGCGCCGGAGGATCTGGCACTGGTCCGCGGCGACCCCTCCGAACGCCGCCGTTTCCTGGACGAACTGGCCACCGCCCGGCTGCCGCGCCTGGCCGCGGTCCGTTCGGACTACGACCGCGTGCTGCGGCAGCGTTCCGCGCTGTTGAAAACGGCTGGGCGGCAGGCTCGTTCGCGCTCCGGTGCGCCGGCCGAACTGAGCACCCTCGACGTCTGGGACGGACATCTCGCTGCCCACGGTGCGGAACTGCTGGCCCAGCGACTGCGGCTGGTGCACGAACTGCACCCCTATCTCGAGCAGGCCTACCGGTCCATCGCGCCGGAATCGCGGACCGCCGCCATCCGCTACCGCAGTTCCGCGTTGCCCGAGGACTTCCTGGATCCACAGCGTTCTCCACAGCCGGGCGATGTCGAGGCGCTGGAGGCGAATATGTTGAGCGAGTTGGCTTCCGCGCGCGGCAAGGAGCTCGAGCGTGGCGTCTGTCTGGTCGGCCCGCATCGCGACGATCTGGATCTGATGCTCGGTTCGGCGCCCGCGAAAGGTTTTGCCAGCCACGGGGAATCGTGGTCGTTCGCCTTGGCCTTGCGACTGGGCGCCTTCGAACTGCTGCGCAGCGCGGGGACCGATCCGGTCCTGCTGCTCGACGACGTCTTCGCGGAATTGGATCGCCGCCGTCGCACCGCGTTGGCGGCCGTGGCCGCCGGCGCCGAACAGGTGCTGATCACGGCCGCGGTGCCCGAGGACGTGCCGCCGGAACTCGGGGCGAATCCGGTCCGGGTCGAGACGGACGGCGTCGCGGACGGGCGGACCTCGCGCATCGTCGAGCCCCCGCCCCGCGCGGACGAGCCCCGCGCGGGCGAATCCATCGAAGGCCGGCACCTCGGGTGAGGCCGATCGGCGCACCTGGGCCGAACCGCCCCGTACGCAAGGGGCGCGAGTTGTCGGACCCAGCGGCTAGCCTTGCCGCAATGCAGTGATCGGACGGGAAAACGATCGGACGGGGAAACGACCGGACGGGAAGGGAGTCGAAGATGGCCGCAGAACCCGGGCGCGAAGACGGCTCCCCGCCGTCCACCGGCCCCGAACCGGAACTGCGCGGTGTGGACCTGGCCCGCCGCGCCCTGGAGGAGGCGCGCGCCGCGGCCCGTGCCAGCGGTAAGGCGGTCGGCCAGGGGCGAGCCTCGCCGCGTAAGGGCGGGGTCCGAGCATTGCGTCGGCGTTCCGGCTGGTCCGGTGCGCGGCCCGATGACCGCGATCCCCAACTGCTCTCCGCACTGGCCGGATCTCTGGCCAAGAGTCGCGGATGGTCGGGAAAGGTCGCCGAGGGAATGGTTTTCGGCCGGTGGTCGGCCGTGGTCGGCGACGATATCGCGGCACATGCCGACCCGGTATCGCTCACCGACGGCGTGCTGAGTATTCAGGCCGAATCCACCGCCTGGGCCACCCAGTTGCGAATGCTGCAGTCGCAGATCTTGGCGAAGATCAATGCCGCGGTCGGGCAGGGCGTGGTCACCTCGCTGAAGATCAGTGGTCCCGCCGCCCCGAGCTGGCGCAAGGGCGAGCGGCATATCAAGGGGCGCGGTCCGCGCGACACCTACGGCTGATTCGCGACCGGTGAGTTTCACGTGGAACCGGTGCGGAGGTTCGTCTCGCGCGAAACCACATCGGCGTAACTTTGCCGCGCGGGATCCGAGTGCCCGTCGCTTTCCGCTGAGGCTCACGGGAGCGGGTTCGCCTATAACCGGACCCGGTGGCGACCGATTTCACGCACTCACGACGCTCTCAGGGGTGTCATAGGTGCATCCTGTGCCGGGGGTACCAGTAGGATGGAAGAGTAACTAGCGGCGATACCTTCGGCGCGTTCCGTGCAGCACGCGCGAGGACCCGTAATTCTCGAGCAGTTCGAACATCTCGAGCAGAGGCCATACGGGGCTCGGTCTGTGTGTGTTGTCCGACGTCGCATCGAGGGATCAGCAAGTAAGGAGAGCTACCGAGCAGTGGCTGCCAACGACTCCAACGCAAGCGGCTCGTCCAAGGCGAAAGCGGGCAACAAGGACTACGGTGCCTCCAACATCACCGTTCTCGAAGGACTCGAGGCGGTCCGCAAACGCCCCGGTATGTACATCGGTTCCACCGGTGAGCGCGGTCTGCACCACCTGATCTGGGAGGTTGTGGACAACTCCGTCGACGAGGCGATGGCCGGTTACGCCACCCGGGTCGACGTGACGCTGCTGGCCGACGGCGGCGTCGAGGTCGTCGACGACGGCCGCGGTATCCCGGTGGCGATGCACGCTACGGGCGTGCCCACCATCGAGGTCGTCATGACCCAGCTGCACGCCGGCGGCAAGTTCGACTCGGACGCCTACGCCGTGTCCGGCGGTCTGCACGGTGTCGGTATCTCCGTGGTGAACGCGCTGTCCAGCCGGATGGTCACCGAGATCGACCGCGACGGCTTCCATTGGAGCCAGGAGTACAAGGACGCCAAGCCCGGCAAGCTCGTCAAGGGCGAGCCCACCGACCGGACCGGCACCACGCAGCGCTTCTGGGCGGATCCGGACGTCTTCGAGACCACGACCTACAACTTCGAGACGATCTCGCGCCGGTTGCAGGAGATGGCCTTCCTGAACAAGGGCCTGACCATCACCCTCACCGACGAGCGGGTGAGCGAGGCCGAGGTCACCGACGAGGTGGTCAGCGAGACCGCCGAGGCGCCCAAGCACGACGAGGGCACCGCCACGCCGCCGGAGCCGAAGGTCAAGACTCGCACCTATCACTACCCGGGCGGGCTCGAGGATTTCGTCAAGCACATCAACCGCACCAAGCAGGCGATCCACAACACCGTCGTCTCGTTCACCAGCAAGGGCACCGGCCACGAACTCGAGGTCGCGATGCAGTGGAATTCGGGGTACTCCGAATCCGTCCACACCTTCGCCAACACCATCAACACCCATGAGGGTGGTACCCACGAAGAGGGCTTCCGCGCGGCGCTGACCACGGTGGTCAACAAGTACGCCAAGGACAAGAAGCTGCTCAAGGAGAAGGACGGCAACCTCACCGGTGACGACATCCGCGAGGGTCTGGCGGCCATCGTGAGCGTCAAGGTCAGCGAGCCGCAGTTCGAGGGCCAGACCAAGACGAAGCTCGGCAACACCGAGGTGAAGTCGTTCGTCCAGCGCACCTGCAACGAACATCTCGCGCACTGGTTCGAGGCCAATCCGGCCGATGCCAAGACGATCGTGCAGAAGGCGGTGTCCTCCGCGCAGGCCCGCGTCGCCGCCCGCAAGGCTCGTGAGCTGGTACGGCGCAAGAGCGCGACCGATCTGGGCGGGCTGCCGGGCAAGCTGGCCGACTGCCGGTCCAAGGATCCGAGCAAGTCCGAGATCTACATCGTCGAGGGTGACTCCGCCGGTGGCTCGGCGAAATCCGGCCGCGACTCGATGTACCAGGCGATCCTGCCGCTGCGCGGAAAGATCATCAACGTCGAGAAGGCGCGCATCGACAAGGTCCTCAAGAACAACGAGGTCCAGTCCATCATCACGGCGTTCGGCACCGGTATCCACGACGAGTTCGACATCTCGAAGCTGCGGTATCACAAGATCGTGCTGATGGCCGACGCCGACGTCGACGGCCAGCACATCTCGACCCTGCTGCTGACCCTGCTGTTCCGCTTCATGCGCCCGCTGGTCGAACACGGGCACGTGTACCTCGCCCAGCCGCCGCTGTACAAGCTGAAGTGGCAGCGCTCGGAACCCGAATTCGCCTATTCGGACCGCGAGCGCGACGGTCTGCTGGAGGCCGGTCTGGCCGCCGGCAAGAAGATCAACAAGGACGACGGCGTCCAGCGCTACAAGGGTCTCGGCGAGATGAACGCCAAGGAGCTGTGGGAAACCACCATGGATCCTTCGGTGCGGGTGCTTCGTCAGGTGACGTTGGACGACGCGGCCGCGGCCGACGAATTGTTCTCCGTGCTGATGGGTGAGGACGTCGAGGCGCGTCGCAGCTTCATCACCCGCAATGCCAAGGACGTCCGCTTCCTCGATGTGTAGCCGGCGCTGCGCAGCGCACTGCGCGCCCGTCCACATGCCGAGCCTCATGCACAAGCCTTTCAAGGAGACTTCATGACCGAGACCACGCTGCCGCCCAACGGTGGTGCGGGCGACCGGATCGAGCCGGTCGACATCCAGAACGAAATGCAGAGCAGCTACATCGATTACGCGATGAGCGTGATCGTGGGCCGCGCGCTGCCGGATGTGCGCGACGGCCTCAAGCCGGTGCACCGGCGCGTGCTCTACGCGATGTACGACAACGGCTACCGGCCCGACCGCGGCTATGTGAAATCCGCGCGCCCGGTCGCCGAGACCATGGGTAACTACCACCCGCACGGCGACGCCTCGATCTACGACACCCTGGTGCGCATGGCGCAGCCGTGGTCGCTGCGGTATCCGCTGGTCGACGGGCAGGGCAACTTCGGTTCCCGCGGTAACGACGGCGCGGCCGCGATGCGGTACACCGAGTGCCGGCTCACCCCGCTGGCGATGGAGCTGCTTCGCGAAATCGACCACGAGACGGTCGATTTCACGCCGAACTACGACGGCCGCTCGCAGGAGCCCGTGGTTCTCCCCAGCCGGGTGCCGAACCTGTTGATGAACGGGTCCAACGGCATCGCGGTCGGTATGGCGACCAATATCCCGCCGCACAACCTGAACGAGTTGGCCGACGCCATCTACTGGGCGCTGGACAACTACGACGCCGACGAGGAGACCACCCTCGCCGCGTGCATGGAGCGCGTCAAGGGCCCGGACTTCCCGACCTACGGCCTGATCGTCGGAAACCAGGGCATCCACGACGCCTACACCACCGGTCGCGGTTCCATCCGGATGCGCGGTGTGGTCGAGATCGAGGAGGACAATCGTGGTCGCACCACGATCGTCATCACCGAGCTGCCGTACCAGGTCAACACCGACAACTTCATCAACTCGATCGCCGAGCAGGTCAAGGACGGCAAGATCGCGGGTATCTCCGATATCCACGACGAGTCCTCCGACCGCGCGGGTATGCGGATCGTGGTCACCGTCAAGCGCGACGCCGTGGCGAAGGTGGTGCTGAACAACCTCTACAAGCACACCCAGCTGCAGACCAGCTTCGGTGCCAACATGCTGTCGATCGTCGACGGTGTGCCGCGCACGCTGCGACTGGACCAGATGATCCGGCTCTACGTCGATCACCAGTTGGACGTCATCGTCCGGCGCACCCGCTACCTGTTGCGCAAGGCCGAGGAGCGCGCGCACATCCTGCGTGGCCTGGTCAAGGCGCTGGACATGCTGGACGAGGTCATCGCCCTGATCCGGCGTTCGGCCAATACCGACACCGCGCGCACCGGCCTGATGGAACTGCTCGAGATCGACGAGATCCAGGCGACCGCCATCCTCGATATGCAGCTGCGGCGCCTGTCGGCCCTGGAGCGGCAGAAGATCATCGACGAATTGGCCCGCATCGAGGCCGAGATCGCCGATTTGAAGGACATCCTGGAGAAGCCGGAACGTCAGCGTGCCATCGTGCGCGACGAACTGGCCGAGATCGTCGAGAAGTACGGCGACGACCGCCGCACCAAGATCGTCGCGGCCGACGGTGACGTCGCCGACGAGGATCTGATCGCTCGCGAAGACGTCGTGGTCACCATCACCGCGACCGGCTACGCCAAGCGCACCAAGACCGATCTGTACCGCAGCCAGAAGCGCGGCGGTAAGGGTGTGCAGGGCGCGGGCCTCAAGCAGGACGATCTGGTCAAGCACTTCTTCGTGACCTCGACTCACGACTGGCTGCTGTTCTTCACCAACCTCGGCCGGGTCTACCGGGCCAAGGCCTACGAATTGCCCGAGGCCAACCGCACCGCGCGCGGCCAGCACGTGGCCAACCTGCTGGCGTTCCAGCCGGAGGAGAAGATCGCCCAGGTCATCCGCATCAAGACCTACGAGGACGCTCCGTATCTGGTGCTGGCCACCCGCAACGGCCTGGTGAAGAAGTCGAAGCTGACCGACTTCGACTCCAACCGCACCGGCGGCATCGTCGCGGTGAATCTGCGCGATGGTGACGAATTGGTCGGCGCCGCACTGTGTTCGGCCGAGGAGGATCTGCTGCTGGTGTCCGCGCACGGACAGTCGATCCGGTTCACCGCCAACGACGAGGTGCTGCGTCCCATGGGCCGCGCGACCTCGGGCGTGCAGGGTATGCGGTTCAACGCCGACGATGAGCTGTTGTCGCTCAACGTCGTTCGCGACGGCACCTATCTGCTGGTCGCGACCGCTGGCGGATACTCCAAGCGCACCGCGATCGAGGAGTACACCGCACAGGGCCGCGGCGGTAAAGGTGTGTTGACGATTCAGTACGACCCGAAGCGTGGCAGTCTGGTAGGAGCGCTCATCGTCGACGACGATGACGAGCTCTATGCCATCACGTCCGGCGGCGGTGTCATCCGGACGGCGGCGAATCAGGTACGCAAGGCGGGCCGGCAGACCAAGGGCGTGCGTTTGATGAACCTCGGCGAGGGCGATACCTTGCTGGCGATCGCTCGTAACGCTGATGAGCCCGACCAGGTTTCCGGTGAAGAAGAGGCCTGAGGCTCGGATTAGCGTTAGGTTCTGGAAGCGGTAATTTCTCCACAAGCAGCGGCGCCACGACGGATCGAAGGATTCTGCATTGACCACTCCGAATCAGCCGAACGACGAGCGAAACCACGCCAACGGTGTGACCGAGCGGATCGCACCGTCACCGATTCCGCCGCGGCCGGCGCCGCGGTCGGGGTCGTCGGCCGACAACGGCTCGGGTAGTTCGCCCGCAAACCCCGAGTCGCAAGGCGATTCCGCGAAATCCGGCGGTTCGGCGCCGGAGGCCGTCGAGGCTGGTGACGGTCGTGGTTCTCGCTTCGACGAGGGGTGGTCGCAGCTGCCGCAGCGGGAACCGCAGTCGAATCTGAATCGCCCCGGCCAGGCCCCGGTGCAGGGCCGGGCGAATTCGCAGACGAGTCTCGGTGGCGGGGTGAAGAACGCCCGCACCACCACCGACCTCGCGGCCAAGGCGGCGCGCAAGGAAGCGGCGATGGTGAAGTCCGTCGGCATCGACGGGCCCACCCGCAGCATCGCCCGCCCGGAACTGATCAAGGATCTGCCCGATCTGTCGGATCTGCGTCATCCGATGCCGCAGGCGGACCCCGGTGCGGCACAGTCGGTTCCGATGGCGGTGAAGACCGGCGCGCCGACCGTCTCGCCGGCTGCCCAGGCGGCGGTCGCCCAGGCGGTGACCAGCGGTGAGCCGTTGCGCGCGACCGTGCAGGTGCGCCATATCGATCCCTGGTCGACGTTGAAGGTGTCGCTGGTGATCAGCGTCGCCATGTTCTTCGTGTGGATGCTGGCCGTCGGATTCCTCTACATCGTGCTGTCCGGCATGGGTGTGTGGGACCGCCTGAACAGCACCTTCACCGACATGGTGAACGACAACAACTCCTCGGCGACGACGATCATCGACGCCGGTAGCGTCTTCGGATACGCCGCCGTCATCGGCCTGATCAACGTGGTGCTGTTCACCGCGCTCTCGACGGTGGGTGTGTTCATCTACAACCAGTGCACCGATCTGGTGGGCGGCGTGCAGGTGACGCTGGCCGATCCGGACTGACGGACTTCGCGACGCACGGCCGGCCGGTTCGCACCGGACCGGCCGTTCGTGCTTTACGGGCGCTCTTACCAGGCGTTTTGGAGAGCAATCGGAGGGTTGTGTAGTCTCTACCGAGTCAGTCACGACAACATGTCGAGACGAACACCACGGGCCTATAGCTCAGGCGGTTAGAGCGCTTCGCTGATAACGAAGAGGTCGGAGGTTCAAGTCCTCCTAGGCCCACATTCACATACCCGGTCGTCATCGACGGCCTAGGGGGCCTTAGCTCAATTGGCAGAGCACTGCCTTTGCAAGGCAGGGGTTAGGGGTTCGATTCCCCTAGGCTCCACTTCTTCTTCTCACGATCCGGGGGGATCCGATCACTGTCGCGCCGGTTCCGAGCGCGCAGATCCACACACGCAGCGCCGAGGGTATCGCGTCGTCGGCGCCGGAAGTCGTGGCTGCCGGGGCCGACGCGGCACAGTAGGGTGGACGGCATGAAACTTCTTCTGACGATCGGTGTCATCGCCGCAGTTGTCTTCGCCGTCACCAAGGTTCGCAAGCGGAGCGAGGCGGATCTGTGGCACGAGGTGACCGCGCGCTGAGCCGTCACGCTCGACCGGGGCCTTAGCTCAATTGGCAGAGCACTGCCTTTGCAAGGCAGGGGTTAGGGGTTCGATTCCCCTAGGCTCCACAACGTTCACAGCTCCACTCATGGCCGGGCCAGCAGGTCGATGACCGCCTGTACTTCCTCCGGCGTAGGGGTCGGCAGATTGTCGCGGCCGTGGATCAGCCCGATTCCCAGATACACCATCGCGCCCGCGCGCAGCCGCGCCTGAACCGGCTCGAAACCCAGATCGAGCATCGCCGTCTGCACGGTGCGGAAGATGCGCTGATCCAGCGCCCGGACCGCCGCCGCGACGGTGACGTCGGTGCGTGACCACTCCCGCACCGAGGCCTCGACCATCCAGTGCTTCGGATCCACCAGCATGGCCGCCATCTGTTCGATGCGGGACTCGACCGGAATCGAATCCAAGGCGGCGAGGGCGCGGACGGCTTCGCTCTGCATCTCGCCCCACCGGTCGGCCATCGCGGCCATCAGCTGTTCGAGATCGTCGAAATGCCAGTAGAAACTGCCCTTGGTGACGCCCAGTTCCTCGCACAGCCGGGGAATGCGGATCGCGGTCACACCCTCGCGCCCGAGCAGGTCCAACGCGCCGTTCACCCAGTCGTCGTACGACAGCCGCGCCGTCCGAGGGCGGTTGCGATGTTGGGCCTCCGCCTTTTTGGACACCGCCTTCTCGGATACCGCCCTTCCGGGCGCTTTCCCGGGCGTGACCGGGGTCTTCTTCGGTGTCGTCATCAATTCACCGCCGAGTCGCCCAGGTCCATGACCCGATCGTAGGGGAGCCGGTCGGCTGGGGATTCGACGCGCATCCGACGCACCTTCTCGGACCATTCAAATGAGTACCGTTCACTGTACTCAATGGTATGGTCGCGGCGACGGGTGACGATCGGTGTCACCTCGGAAGGTGCGAGGGATGTATCGACCGATCGGCCGCCGCGCGGTGCTGCGCGGTCTCGGCGCAGGCCTGACGGCCGCGATGGCCGGGCGGGCGGCTACGGCCACCGCCGATCCCGCACCGGGCGGGTTCGAGAGCCCGCTGATATTCCATTCCCCGCCGATGCGGCCGTTCGTCGTCGAGCTTCCGCGGCCACCCGTCGTCACCGGAAGTCACCTGGACCTCGTCGCGTACACCACCAGCCATCGCTTTCACCGCGATATGCCCGCGGTGCCCGCATTCGGATACAACGACCAGACGTACCTGGGCCCGACCGTCGAACACGAGGCCGGCCGCCCGCTCACCGTCCGGTTCCACAACCGGCTCGGCGACCATCCGTTCGCGGGTGATATCGACACCACCCTGCACGGGGTGCCGGAGAGTTACCGGACCACGGTTCCCGCCTCGCTGCATCTGCACGGCGGAGTGACGCCGCCCGCCAGTGACGGACATCCCGAACGCCTGGTCGTGCCGGGACAGCACCTCGATCACGACTTCCCGCTGCGCCAGTCGGCCGGTCACCTCTGGTACCACGATCACGCGATGGGGATCACCCGCGCGAACGTCTACGCCGGATTGACGGGCATGATGCTGCTGCGCGACGAATTCGACACGGGAGCACCGGACAATCCGCTCGGGCTGCCGGCGGGGGAGTTCGAAATCCCCATGGTGCTGCAGGAGAAGTTGTTCACCCCGGACGGCCGCCAGAGCTTGCGTTCGACCGCGGTGGTGCCGCCGGGTTCGTGGGAGGGCGGTGCGGTCGGCGACGTCGGGGTGGTGAACGGGGTGGTGTGGCCACAGCTGCCGGTCGCGCGCGGGCTGTATCGGTTCCGTGCGATCAATGCCGCCTCGTTCAGTACGTGGAATCTGTTCTTCGGCAATCGGATGCGGTTCTGGGTGATCGGAAACGACCACGGACTGCTCGACGCGCCGGTGCCGGTGCGTAATCTGCGGCTCGCTCCGGCCGAACGGATCGATCTCCTGGTGGATTTCGCCGACCTCGCGCCGGGGGAGACGGTCGACCTGTGCAACGACGAACAACCGGTGTTCCAGGCGGCGATCCTCGGGGAGGTCGCGATGCCGGTGTTCTGCCGCTTCCGCGCCGAGGATCGTACGGGATGGCGCGGACCGGTGCCGCAGACGCTGCGCGGCGGGCCGCGACAGCCCGCGGTGCTACCGCCGGTGCGGGTGCCGGCGCTGTCGCGCACCCTCACGATCAGCCAGCCCTATGAACTGCGTGTGCCGCCCGCGATCATGTCGCTGAACAACCTGCGCTATTCGGATCCGGATATCGATATGCCGCGGCAGGGCACGACCGAGGTGTGGAACATCGTGAACATCACACCCGATCCCCATCCCATCCACATCCACCTGGTGGACTTCCGCATCTTGAGCAGGACGCCGCTGCGGACTGTGGATTACCAACTCGCTCATCCCCAACCGCCGATCGGCATCCGCTGGACTCCCGACCCGGAGGGTTTCCTCGCGGGCCCGGCGCAGCCGCCGGCGCCGTGGGAGAGCGGCCGCAAGGATGTGGTGCGAGTCGACGGCGGCACCGTCACCCGCATCGTGGTGCGATTTCCCACCGCCGACGAACTCGGCTTCGATCCCGACGCGTCGTTCCCCAGGATCGGCCCGCCGATGCCGGGTGCGGCGTATTCGGCGGAACATGCCGCGCATCAGGATTCGGATCTGCGCGGTTTCGTCTGGCACTGCCATCTGCTCGATCACGAGGACCACGACATGATGCTGCGATTCCGAACGGTGCGGTGAATGCGAATGACGACACAGGTACGAACCCTGAAATGCCCCAGCGCTTTCCGGTATTGGGAGGCCAAGCAGCGGCCCGCCGTCCAGCGGCTGGAAGCGATCGTGCGGAAGGTGACCGGCGCCGAACTCTTTCCGACCGACGACCAGGCGCGAGCCCTCACCGAGGATCTGTTCGCCGGTGATCCGGTCGCCGAACGATTCGTCGCCGAGGTGATGCACGGCCCCGGCGGTTCGGCGGCCGGCCGGGCGCTGCTGGACCGGGCCTTGGCCGAGGGTATCGATGCCGTTCCCGAGGCACCGGATTCGATGCGCGAACTGTTCGCCGAATTCGACACCGTGCCCGCATGGGTGCGTCCGGAACTGGTCGAACAGGGGGCGGGCATCTGGCGGCGCTGGGGCACCATGTTGTTCAGTTTCGCGGGTGCGGAAACACTGGAGATGTACACCGAATCCGCGGTCGCCACCCCGCTGTCGCTGGCGGGCGGTTACGCCGGAAACAGTGCGCTGCGCAGGTATCTGGAGACCTGCCGGTTCTGGATGGACGTCTCGCAGCCGAATGCGCTGCTGACGCCGGGGTCGACCGGGCGCGCCACCGCGCTGAAGGTCCGGGTCATGCACGTGTCGGTGCGGGCGCGGGTGGCCGGCCATCCCGAATGGGATATCGACAAGTGGGGACTGCCGATCAGCCAGACCTATCAGTTGCTGACCCTGATCGCGGGCAGTGTGACACCCGGACTCGGGCTGTGGGTGCTGGGCTATCAGACCACGCCGTCGGAAATCCGTGCGCTGCTGCACTTTCAGAGATACATGGGATATCTGCTGGGCGTGCGTTTGCAGTGGCATCCCGAAACGGTGATCGACTCGCTGCGCGTACTGGCGATGACGATCGCCTCGCGTTCCTACGACGCCGGCGCGCACGGCGCGGAATTGATCGAGTCCTATCCCGCCGCCTTCGCCCCGCGTCCCGAACACCGCGGCGCGAGCCGGGTGCGGGCGGCCTACAACTACCGCATCAACTCGGTGTATTCGGCGATGTACATGGCACCCGGCACACGGCGCAAATACCGTATGCCCCCGGCCTTTCCCTGGTTACTGATTCCACTGCTGCGGTTCCCGCTGATCACCGCCATGGAATTCGCGCGCCGGATACCACCGGTCGGGCGGTTGCACGAGAAGGTGATGGTCCGGCACCGGGAGAACTGGTACCGCGCCCAAATGCAGGGCCGGGAAGCGGAATTCGATGCGAGCGGAGCGTTGCGGCGATGAACGACACAGCCATTGTCGAGGCATGGAACGGTCCCGGCCGCCGGGACGGCGAACTCACCACGGTCGAACCGCGGCACAACGCACTCCATCCCGCGGCGAGTTCGCTCGCCTTCGAGCACTGGTATTTCGACGCACATCTCGACAGCGGACACACCGTCGTCGGATTCCTCACCAAACGCCGTCCCGAGGATTTTCCGCACGCACGTCCCTGGGTCGAGTTGATGGTCTACGAACCGGACGGCACCCGTCGGCAGGTCGCCCGGAAATATCCCCGCAAGCAGGCGTCGTTCGATGCGCGATCCTGTGACGTGCGGATCGGGAACAACCGCGCATACACCGAATTCCGGCCCGACGGGTTGCCGACGCACCATCTGCGACTGGCCGAGGACGGTCTGGAATTCGACCTGCGCTTCGACAACGAACTGCCCAGCTGGATGCCGGGACAGGGCGAAACGCATTTCGGCGGCGGTGATTCCTTCGGCTGGGTGGTCGGCTCGCCGCGAGCCCGGGTGAGCGGCACGGTGACCATCGACGGTGCCGAGCGGCCGGTCACCGGTCGCGGTTACGCCGACCACAACTGGGGCGTCGGCGATATGCGCAAGATCATCGAGCGCTGGCACTGGGGCCGACTCTATGTCGAGGACTATTCGTTGCTGTTCGCCGACGTGCTGACCCAGCAGCGGCGCGGCGCGCACGAGATCGCGCCGCTCATGCTGGCTCACCGGGACCGCATCGTCCTCTCGACCGGCGAGACGACCTTGCGGGAGGGGCCGGCGCGGTTCGACGCCACCGCCGGGCGCGGCTATCCGGAATGGATCGAATTGCGCGTACCCGATCAGGTCGAGTTGCGGCTGACCGTGGAACGGGTGATCCACGCCCACGATCTCCTCGACGATATTCCGCTGGTCGGCACGCGGTTGCTGAAACCGCTGGCGCACAGGTTGATCGGTCATCCGGGCTATTTCCGATTCGAATCCACCTTCGAACTGACCGTGCTCGGCGGGGCCGAACCGGTCCGGCGCACCGGCACCACCTTGCACGAACTGGTGGCGCTCACCTGAGCCTTGCGCGGGCCGCGCATTCGCGGTGCAAGGGAGCTGCAAGCGCCCGGCGGCAGGGTCGATGTCATGAGCGAGACATTCGATGTGGTGGTCGCCGGTGCGGGCCCGGTCGGGCTGATGCTGGCGTGTGAACTGCGGCTGGCCGGCGTCGAGGTGCTGGTCGTGGAACGGCTGACGGAGATCGATCGGACCATCAAGGCCGGAGCGATCAATGTGCCGACGGCCCAGGCCTTCGATCGACGCGGACTGTTGCCCGAGTTGCTGGCGCATCAGCAGGCGGCGGTCGAGCGGATGAAGGCATTCACCGGTGGGACGGCGGGCCCTGCGAACCGGCCGCCGATCGCGGGCCATTTCGCGGGAATCATGTTGTCGTTCGATCTGATCGACGCGGAAGACCCCGCCTTCGCCGGCGTCGGGCCGGCGGGCCGGGCCGTGCTGGTGAGCCAGCAGGGCATCGAGGAGATTCTCGGTGCGCGCGCCGCGGAACTCGGCGTGGTGGTGCGCCGCGGCGTGCACCTGACCGATCTGACCGACCACGGCGACGCGGTGACGGTGCGCTGCCGTTCCGAGCAGGGCAGCGTTTCCGACGAAAGCAGCGGTTCCGGCGAGATCCGCGCTTCGTGGCTGGTGGGTTGCGACGGCGGACGCAGCACCGTCCGCAAACTCGCCATCTTCGACTTCCCGGGGATCGGGCCGGAGATCACCGGGCGGCAGGCGGTGGTGGAGATGTCGGAAACCGAAGGGCTGCAGCCCGGTTGGCATGACACCGACCACGGCATCTACGTCTACGGGCCGACTCCCGGCCGTTTTCTGACCGTCGAACTCGACGGACCGCCCGTCGATCGTGACGCGCCGATCACGGCCGCCGAGCTGGAGGCGAGCCTGCGCCGGGTCGCCGGGGTACCCGTGCGGGTCTCCGCGGTGCATTCGGCGACCCGGTTCACCGACAACACCCGTCAGGTCCCGGACTATCGCAAGGGCCGCGTGCTGCTCGCCGGCGATGCGGCGCACGTGCATTCGCCGTTCGGTGGGCAGGGCCTGAACCTGGGAATCGGCGATGCGGTCTGTCTCGGCTGGAAGCTGGCCGCGGTCGTCGGCGGCCGGATGGACGAGCGGCTCCTGGACACCTACACCGCCGAGCGGTATCCGATCGGCGCCTGGGTGCTGGAATGGACTCGGGCGCAGGTCGCGCTCATGCGGCTGGATCGGCGCAGCAAGGCCCTGCGGGCCGTGATGTCCGAACTGCTGTCCACCGGCGACGGCGCGACCACCGTGTTCAAACGGATCTCCGGCGTCCTGCATCGCTACCACCTGGGCGGCGACCACGAACTGGTCGGCACCATCGTTCCCGATCGCGATCTCTCCGACGGAACTCGCGTGGCCGAACACTTCACCACCGGCCAGGGCGTGTTGTTTGACTTCGCCGACTCCGCGGAGCTACGCGCCGCCGCGGCGCCGTGGCAGGACCGGATACGGATCGTGACGGCGAAGCCGCTGGACGCCTCGGACGAGACCGGCGCCGGCGAGGCGGCCGGGGTGCTCGTCCGTCCGGACGGATACGTCGCGTGGGCGGCCACCCTGGGTGTCGAGGGCGTGACGACGGCGCTGACCCGCTGGTTCGGCCGGTGAGTGCGATTCCCGCCGGCCTTACCGAACGTGTTATATGTAACTTCGAGTAGCGGGCATATGGGCCGCCTGCCTACCATCGAACAGCTATCGTTCGTCGAGGCGCCGGTGTGGACCGGTGCGTGCTGCGGGAATCGCGGCCGGGAGTGGAAGGGAACAGCCCGTGGTCGCGATCGTTGCGGATCTGCCGCGCGCGGCGCGCAATATCTGGGCGGTGTCGTTCGGCGACGGAATCGAGCCCTACCGGCCGGCGCCGTCCACACCGATCAGTGAGCAGCCACACAACCGGCTGCTGCGCTACGACCGCGAGGAACCGGGGACCGGAAATCCGGTGCTGCTGGTACCGCCGCTCGCGGTCACACCCGCCTGCTTCGACCTGCGGGACGGCCAGAGCCTCGTGCGCTATCTGCTCGGCATCGGCAAACAGCCGTATGTGGTCGACTACGGCGATTTCGATTACGGCGACCGCGATCTCGGCCTCGAGCACTGGACCCACGGCATCGTGCCGGACGCGGTGCGCCGCGTGGCCGCCGAACACGGGCGACCCGTGGACGTGATCGGCTGGTCCCTGGGTGGGGCGCTCGCGATGATCGCCGCCGCCGCCCATGCGGATCTGCCGATCGGGTCGGTCACCGGCCTGGCTACCCCGTTCGACCAGCGCCGCACCCCGTTTCTGGTGCCGGTCCGGATGGCGGGGCGGCTGACCGGTGGACGCGGCGTCGCCCTGGCGACCAGATTGCTCGGCGGGGCCCCGCGCGAGCTGGTCCGGCTCGGCTTCCGGTTACAGGCCTTCGATCGTGAGCTGACCCGCCCGCTGTTCATCGCCCGGCATGCCTCCGACACCGAGGCGCTGGCCCGCATGGAAGCGGTCGACCGCTTCATGGCGACCATGCCCGGCTATCCCGGACGTTCGCTGTGGCAGATCTATCGCAGTCTCGTGTTGCGAAACGAATTGGCGGAGGGCGTGATTCGACTGCGTTCGGATCTCGTCGTGGATCTGTCGAAACTGACCTGCCGGGTGCTGCTGATCGGCAGCCGCACCGACATGCTGGTGCCCGCCGGTTCCACCCGCCGCGGTGTGGACCTGCTCACCGGCGCCGCCGAGGTGCGGTTCGTGGAGGTGTCCGGCGGACACCTGGGGCTGATGGTCGGCCCCGACGCGGCCGGATCGACCTGGCCCGCGATCGGCGATTTCCTCGGCGACTCCTCGGGCGGCTCGGCCGCTTCCGATCAGATCAAACCGAGTTCGCGCGCCCGTGTGATGGCCTCGGCCCGGGATCCGCTACCCAGTTTGTGATAGATCCCGCGCAGGTGTGTTTTGACGGTATTGATCGAAACACCCATGCCCTCGGCGATATTCAGCGTCGTCATCCCGGACGGCAGCTGGCGCAACACCGACATCTCGGTTTCGGTCAGCCCCGGATTGTGCGCCGTGCCGCGAGCCGACGGATGGACCCGGATCAGATCGACCAGCCGGTCGTGATGACCGAAACGGCCGACCGAACCGTCCAGTAACGCAACGATTCCCGGCACCTCCAGGAACGGTCGCACGATCCGGTCGTCGGCCGCGTGATGCAGCGCCTGCGCCAGCGCCTCGTAGGCCTTGACCGGGCGGTCCAGGTGGTCGGATGCGGCGGCGTACAACAGCCAGCCCGTGACCGCGGTGAGCGCGGGCAGCCCGTCGGTCCGGCGCAGCAGTGGCTGCAGCAGTTCGAGTGTCGTCGACGAGGTCTGCGCGTACTCCGACAGGCAGGCCTGCGCCAGCACGACCTCGGGTGTGTGGCCCAGCACCGCGATCGCTCGCTCGACCAGAGTCTGTGCGCCGACGCGGGATTGGATCCGCAGCAGTGCCGACACCGTGTGCAGGACCAGATTGCCCGCGCAGCGCGGTGGTGCCGGCTCGGCGAGCATGTCGAGCAGCTGCATCCGCAGCGTATCGGCGGCCAGGAAACGATCTGTGGCGGAATCGAATTCGATCAGCCGGAGCAGCGCGAGCGCCTGCCGGTCGGCGGTCGGCGCGGGGGACAGGCCGCTCGTCGTGGCGGGTGGGAGCTGCCCGCGGGCCTCGATCGGATCACCCTGCAGATAGTGCGCGTAGGCGATCATCGCCTGGGCATGGGTCATCGCGGAATGCGTGTGCAGGCCGTACTTCTCGGCGAGTTCCACGGCGTGCTCGGCCCGCTTGCACATCACCGTGAGATGGCCGCCGATACCGCCGCACAGTGCCAATCGCGTCGCCGCCGGCACGACGAAGCGGCCCAGTCCGGCATGTTCGGCCAGCGCGAGCGCCTGCCACAGTCCCGGTTCGGCGCGCGCGACATCGCCGCGGTGCAGATGCGCATTCGCCATCTGCAGGACGATGTAGCAGTCCAGTTCGGCATGACCGGTCGGCGTGGGCGTCGCCGGCTCGGGCGCAGCGGGTTCGGCGCCCGTCAATACCGCGACATCGGCGACCACCGCGGTGCGCAGCGCGAGCAGCCAGGACGCGGGTACCAGGGCGGAGGCCGAACAGGGTTCTGCTCCGAGTCGATCCAGATACGCCGTGCACGCCGCCACGTCCCCGCGGCTCACGGCCTCGGCGATGCGCAGCAGCTGGACGAATTGATCGTCGGCGAGTTCGCCGACGTCGTCGAGCCTGGCGAAGAAGGACGGCCCGTCCCCGCCGAACACCAACCTCGGGCCGTGTTCGCGGATGAACCGCGACAGCTGCGGGTGCCCCGGTACGGCGAGCACATGATGCAGTGCCGCCGACGGCATCCGGGCATCGACGAACCATCCCGAACAACTGCGGTGAAGGCGCGGCAGCCGGTTCGCAAGCGTGCGCGCGGCCTCGGCGAGCAGGTAGGCGCGCAGCATCGGGTGATAGCTGTGCCACAGTTCGCCGTGGCGGGCCACGCACGTGATAGGCATATTGTTGCGCAGCAGATATTCCAGTGTGGCCGGGGCGGATTCGCCGACCAGCTCGGTGGCCAGCGCGACACTGAACTCCTCGGGCACCGCGGTGGCGAGCAGGAAGTGCAGCGCATCGTCGGGCAGCGCGCCCAGCAATTCGCCGACGAGGAAGTCGCTGATGGCGTGGGGCGCGCGAGCCAATGCCGCCAACGCGGTCGGCCGGTCCTGCGGATTCGCGGCCAGATAGATCGCGGCGATCCGTACGAGTGCGGCCCAGCCGCAGGTCAGACGTTGGATTCCGGCGATATCGGCGGCGCTCAGGTGGAGATCGTGCTGGCCGAGCAGGGCCGCGGTGCGTTCGTTGTCGAGCGCGAGTTCGCGCGCGGTCAGACGGGTGAGCCGGCCACTCAGTTCGAGCCCGTGCCATCGCAGCGGCGGATCGAACCGGCCCGTGACGATCGTCGTCAGGGTCGGCGGTGCGTTTTCGACGACATATTCCAGCCCTGCCAGGGCCAAGGGGTCGGTCAGCAGGTGGGCGTCGTCGAGGACGAGCACGGTCGGTTCGGCTCGCTCGGTCAGCCGGTCCACCAGTGTCGCCGGTTCGGCGAGCGGACCGGTGGGGTCGCGGTCCGGTGATCCGGCGGGGAGGTCGAGCACTCCGGCGATCGCACGCCACAGATCGGCCGATTCGCCGCGGCGCCCGGTGAAGGTCAGCCAGCCCACCCGGCAGTCGGAATGCCGGGTCGTCAGTCGCGTCACCCAGTCGGCGGCCAGCACGGTCTTGCCGGTTCCGGCGGGGGCGCAGATCAATACGGCCTGTCCGGCGCCGGTCGCCGCCGCCTCGTCGATGCGAGCGTGGGCGCCGGGAAGCGACAGCGGTACGAAGGAGAGTTCGGGCACGCCGAGTTGGAGGCCACTGCGAATGGTGGCAACGTTTGAGCTATCAGCTAACGATCGCGTTATTCTGGGCGAAGCGTTCAAAGCGCCTCCCGGAGCTGTGCCTTCGCCGAAGGCAATGTCGGTGAAGCCTGCTTTCTCCAAACTGAAACGTACACTAATCATTTGCTGAAATCGGTCAAAATGTGCGTTCCATCATGATTTCGAATCGGTCTCGGGCCGTCGAATTCGGCCGTGGCGCAGGACGTACCGGGCCGGTCGGAGCCGTAGTGTCGGTCGGAGAATCGACAGTCCGGTCTGTGGCGGCGAGGTAATTCCGATGCAATTGCGACGAGATCGGCCCGCGCGGGCCGAACGAGCAGCTCCGCCACCCGCTTCCGGGGGAACATGGCCGCTTCCGCGCGGACTGATCGTGATGCTGTCCGTCGCCGCCGCCGTGGTGGCAGTCCTGGGGATGAAGGCGTTCGCCGGTGTGCTCGGCCCCACCTTCCTGGCGCTGATGCTGACCATGGCCGTTCAGCCGGTGCAGACCTGGGTGCAGCGGCGCGGCTGGCGGCCGTGGATCGGCATGGTGGCGGCGCTGATCCTGGTCGTCCTGATTCTGCTCGTCCTGCTCGGCGCGCTGGTGCTCTCGATCGCGCAATTGGCGTCCGAACTGCCGAAATACTCCGACAAACTCGACGACATGCTCAACGGTGTGCGGGATACGCTCGCCGATCTGGGAGTGGATACCGAGCAGATCCACAACGCGCTCAACGGACTGGATGTGGGCAAGGTCGTCGATGTCCTGTCCGTGGCGCTGAGCAATGCGCTCGGAATCTTCTCCAATCTGTTCTTCGTGCTGGCACTGCTGCTGTTCATGGCGATCGACGGCATGATGATCGATCGCAAATTGGTGGTGGTCGCCAAGGCGCGACCCGAAATCGCTTATGCGCTGGGCGTATTCGCCAGCGGCACCCGGAAGTACCTGGTGGTTTCCACGGTATTCGGCTTGATCGTCGCCGTCTTCGACGGTGGAGCGCTGTGGCTGATGGGCGTGCCGCTTCCGCTCCTGTGGGCGCTGCTGTCGTTCATCACCAACTACATTCCGAATATCGGTTTCGTCATCGGCTTGATTCCGCCGGCGCTGCTCGCGCTGCTCGACAGCGGTCCGGTGCTGATGGTGTGGGTGATCGTCGTCTACTCGGTGATCAATTTCGTGATCCAGTCGATCATCCAGCCCAAATTCGTCGGGGATGCGGTCGGCCTGAGCGTGACCGTGACGTTCCTGTCGCTGGTTTTCTGGTCGTGGGTCCTGGGCGCGCTCGGTGCGCTGCTGGCGATTCCGCTGACCCTGCTGATGAAGGCGCTGCTGCTCGATATCGATCCGACCACCCGGTGGGTCGGTGTGCTGATCCAGGACCGCGCGCCCGATCCGGACGAGCACCCCGCGCCCGTTCCGGACGAGCAACCGTAGCCGGCGGCGACCTCAGCCTGCCGAGTCGGGCAGTTGCGCCATACCCAGCAGCGTCAGGCCGAGCGAGTCGATCCGCGCGAGCACACCCCGCATGGCCGTGGCATCGGAGAGTGCGCCGAACAGCGTGGTCGTGCCGGCCGAGGAATGCTCGCTGCGGCTCAACTCCGGAAATGCCGCCAGGGCCCGTTCGGACAATTCACCATCGATGACGAACTGATAGCGGATCGACAACGACCAACTCACCTCCTCGGCCGGGTTACCTGCTCGCCTCCAGGCTCGTGCATCACCGCTGGTGGGCGCCTCATCCGCCCGGGATGAGCTCGAGATCCGGCCGCGAACGGGTCCGGCGGAACGCCCGCGCCCGCTACTCACCCGTCACGGGTGAAGTCAACGCGCGTCGCGATGGGCACATTCATGGGAAAGCCCCTCGGCTGGGAAGGAGTTCTGCCATGACCACAACCCCGCAGGAGCATCCGGTACGTCAGGGCATCGCCGCCGGAACCTCGATCGGCGCGGCGATCCTGCTGGTCACCGTCGGTGTGCTCTCGATTCTGGAAGGAATTTCGGCGGTCGCCAACGACAACCTGTTCGTCGTGGGGATCGACTACGTCTACCAGTTCGACACCACGACCTGGGGATGGATCCACATCGTGCTGGGGATTCTGCTGGTGATAGCCGCGCTCGGCCTGATGGCCGGCACCACATGGGGCCGGATCGTGGCAATCACGTTGGCGGCGTTGTCGATTCTGGCGAACTTTTTGTGGCTGCCGTACTACCCGGCGTGGTCGATCCTGGTGATCGCGTTGAATGTCGTGGTGATCTGGGCGGTCGCGACCTGGCAGCCCGGCCCCGACCGCGTGTGACCGACCGGGTCGCCCGGCTGTGACAAGTCATCGGCGGGCGACCCGGGTCCGGCGGGATCCGTATCGTCGGAATTATGGCCTCCCCGGAGCTGTCGAAGCTGGTCCAGTCGGTTGTCGAACCGTATCTACTGGAGGGACCTCGCCGCTACAACCGGGTCGAGGTCGCGGAACTGTCGGGCGTACCGTCCGATCTGTCCCGGCGGCTGTGGGTTTCGCTCGGCTTTCCGGCGCATGACGACGACGCCGCGGTCGAATTCACCGACGGCGATGTGAACGCGGTCCGGAACTTCCGCAGTCTCGACGCGCTGGCCGGCGCCGATGTGCGCCGGCAGCAGGCGGCCGCGCGCACCCTCGGGCAGTCGATGGCGCGACTGGCGGAATGGCAGGTCGATCTGGTCGCGGAGGAGATCGCCGACCGGATCCGGTCGATCACGGCGGGCGATCCCGGGGTGGACCAGGACAAGGTGGCCCGGGAGGCGACCGCCGAGGTGGTGTCGGCGCTGCAGCAACTGCAGGCATATGCGTGGCGGCGGCATCTCGCGGCGGCACTGACGCGGTCGCTGGCCGGGGACGGCACCGGAGAAACGTTGCGGGAGTTGGCCGTCGGATTCGCGGATATGGTCGGCTACACCCGGCTGACCCGGCATCTGGAAGCCGACGAACTGGACGATCTGCTCGAGTCGTTCGAATCCGTCACCACGGGTGCGATCACCGCGAACGGTGGCTGGACCATCAAGAACGTCGGCGACGAGGTCATGTTCGCGGCCGAATCCGCGGTGGCCGCCGGCCGGATCGCATTGGCGATCCAGGAGGCCACGACGAGTGCCGGGACCACTCCTGAACTGCGGGTCGGTCTGGCCTATGGGCAAGTGTTGCAACGGTTCGGTGATCTCTACGGTTCGGTCGTGAATACCGCGGCACGGCTGACCGGTGTCGCGCGGCCGGGCACCGTCCTGGTGGACGACGGCGCGGCAACACAATTGGCGGACGAACCCGAGTTCTCGCTGCGGAATCTGCGCAGCGTCCGAGTGCGGGGGATCAACCGTCTCGGTTCGCATGTGCTGCGGCGGAACGAAAGCTGAAAGTGCTGCCGCACAACAAGCTGAAAGTGCTGCCGCACAACGGAGGAAGCGGTCCGTGCGCCGGTCGGAAAAGCCCCGGGAATTGGAAGCGGGCCTCGGCGAAGGGGGGGAGTTAGCCGAGGCCCGCGTAGGGTCGGCCCGGGGGGAGGGGCCGACGTGACTGATCCTACGCGACGATTCTCGTTTGTGTCTGCATGAGGGGCGCTAGTTTCGAAATTTTTTTCTCTGGTGTGTTGCGGGGCACCTCGTCCGGTTTGCCGAGACGGGGGTGGACGTCACGGTGGTCGTCGCGAATTATGTTGCGACGCAACGGAATAAACGTGTTTCACGTGAAACGATCGAGGGTCGCGGAGCCTCGTCGCCGGCGTCGAATTCGGTAGCTGTGCGGGGGTGGCATCTCGCAGTCGTGGGCGTTTTCACACCTTTGGGGCTTTACGCGAGCGACGGTAGGTAGCCGCACGGGACGTACTCGAGTAGCGCACTACTCGCGACCCTCGAGAGCGGGCGCGAGAGTATCGAATCGGTCGCATCCCGCCGGCACCCCCGAGCACCGCCGGATCCCGGGATGCGACCACCTCCGCTTTCCGGCCGGTCGAGCCGGGTGCCCGACGGGCTTGTTCGGAGCGCGCTTATTCGGATGAACTTGTCGGTGGTGTGGGCAATACTGCACGGCAGTAGCAAACCTCACATTCACATCGAACGGCAGGGGAAAAGCATGCCCGACGCCATCATCGCCGAGGGTTTGGTCAAGAAGTACGGTCGGCTCGTCGCCCTCGACGGGCTCGATCTCGCGGTTCCCGAGGGGACGGTGACCGCACTGCTCGGCCCCAACGGCGCCGGGAAGACCACGACGGTCCGGGTGCTGACCACGTTGCTCACACCCGATGCCGGCCGCGCCACGGTCGCCGGTATCGATGTCCTGCGCGAACCGCAGCGGTTACGCGCGCACATCGGCGCTTCCGGCCAGTACGCCGCCGTGGACGAATACCTCACCGGCTTCGAGAATCTGGAGATGGTGGGGCGGCTCTACCACCTGGGCATCCAGCGCAGTAAACAGCGCGCCCGGGAGCTGCTCGAACGCTTCCGGCTCAGCGATGCGGCCGATCGGCCGGTGAAGGGATACTCCGGCGGGATGCGGCGCCGTCTGGACCTGGCCGGAGCCCTGGTGGCGAATCCGCCGGTACTGTTCCTCGACGAGCCCACCACCGGCCTCGACCCGCGGGCCCGCCTGGATCTGTGGGATGTGATCGAGGAACTCGTCGCCGGCGGTACCACCCTGCTGCTGACCACGCAGTACATGGAGGAAGCGGACCGGCTGGCCGATGCCATCGCGGTGATCGACCACGGCACGGTCATCGCGCGCGGCACCGCCGACGAGCTCAAGACCCTGGTCGGCGGCGACCGGATCGAGCTGACCGTCGAACACGCCGACGTCCTCGCCGTCGCGCAGCAGGCTTTGGCCGGGCTCGCCGTCGGCGATATCCACGTCGAACCGGGATTGCGGCGGCTCACCATCCCCGTCGACGACGGCTCACAGGCGCTGGTCGACACCATCGAACGGTTGTCCGCGCACCGGGTGCGCATCCAGGACGTGGGCCTGCGACGGCCCTCGCTCGACGACGTCTTCCTCACCCTGACCGGGCACGAGGCCGCCGACTCCATCGACCCGGCCGATGCCGCGCAGACCCTCGAACAAGCCACGGAAGGACACAGCAGATGATCACCGCGGCGATCGATACCCGCAGACCGACACTGGCCGAACGTGCGGCCATCGTGGCCGGTGACAGCCTGACCATCGCCAAGCGCAACGTCATCAAGATCAAACGAGTGCCCGATGTACTGATCTTCTCGACGCTGTCGCCGATCATGTTCGTCCTGCTGTTCGCCTACATCTTCGGCTCGGCGATCAGCGTGCAGGGCACCTCGTACCGCGAATTCCTGATCGCCGGCATCTTCGCCCAGACCTCGGTCTTCGGCGCCACGTTCACCGGCACCAGCCTGGCCGAGGATATGCAGCGCGGAATCATCGACCGATTCCGCTCGCTGCCGATGGCGCCCTCCGCGGTCCTGGTCGGGCGCACCGTGGCCGATGTCGCCATCAATGTGGTGAGCCTGGTGGTGATGTCGGTGACCGGACTGCTCGTCGGCTGGCGCATCCACGGCTCCTTCCTCGAGGCCGTGCTGGCCTATGTCCTGTTGTTGCTGTTCGCCTACGCGATTTCCTGGATCATGGCCGTGGTCGGTTTGCTGGTGCGCGCGCCGGAAGTGTTCAACAACGCCAGTTTCATGGTGATCTTCCCGCTGACCTTCATCGCCAACACCTTCGTGCCCAGCGAGGTGCTGCCGACACCGCTGCGTGTGGTCGCGGAATGGAATCCGGTCTCGGCGGTGACGCAGGCGACGCGCGATCTGTTCGGCAACACGAGTCCGGCGAATCCGACGCCCGATGTGTGGTCGCTGCAGCATCCGGTGGCGACGACATTGATCTGGGTGGTGGCGATTCTGGTGATCTTCGTGCCGCTGGCACTGCGTCAGTTCAAGCGGTCCGTCAGCCGGTGAGGCTCTCACCTGGCGCTACTGCGGCCGGCCCGGGGCTGTGACAGCATGGGGGCATGCAGTTGGGCAGTTCCCGGAAATCCGGTCGGTTGCGTAATCGGCTCATCGCGGCGGGCATTGCCGCGGCCGCCGGCGGTGCCGCATGGGCGGCCGCCTCGCGTCGCCCGCAGCTGCCGGAGCCGGCCGCCGAACCGCCGCGGCTGGGATATGCGGACGGAGCGAGCGCATCCGGGACGGCGGCGAACCCGGCCGACGACGCGGCGCACACCGGCTAGGCGCGCCCCGCGAGTACGGACAGCCGACATGGCACGATATTCGGCGTGACCTCACCGAATCAGACCGCCGTGGCCGTCCTGCACACCAACCTCGGCGACATCAAGATCTCGCTCTTCGGTAACCACGCCCCGAAGACGGTGCGTAACTTCGTCGGCCTCGCCGACGGCAGCGCGGCCTACACGACGACGAACGCCGGCGGCGGCACCTCCGGACCGTTCTACGACGGCAGCGTATTCCACCGCGTGATCGACGGTTTCATGATTCAGGGCGGTGACCCGACGGGTACCGGCCGTGGTGGGCCGGGCTACGAATTCGCCGACGAATTCCACCCCGAACTGCGCTTCGACCGCGGCTACCTGCTGGCCATGGCCAATGCCGGACCCGGCACCAACGGTTCGCAGTTCTTCATCACCGTCGGTGCGCAGCCGCACCTGAACCGCCGCCACACCATCTTCGGCGAAGTGGTGGACGCCGATTCGCGCAAGGTCGTCGACGCCATCGCGACCACCGCGACCGACCGCAACGACCGGCCGAAGGAGCCGGTCGTCATCTCGAGCATCACCCTGAGCTGACCCATCGGAGTTTCGTGAATCCGCAACCGCCCGCACCGACCTGCTACCGCCATCCCGATCGCACCACCGGATTGGCATGCACGCGGTGCGGGCGGCCGGCGTGCCCCCAATGTCTGCAACCGGCCGCCGTCGGGCAGCACTGCGCGGAGTGTGTCGCGCAGGGGCGCAGCGATATTCGCCCCGGCCGGCCGGCCGTCACCGGTCCGTTCGCCACCGCGCGCCGCACGCCGTATGTCACCTACGCGCTGATCGCGATCAATGTCGCGGTCTTCGCCGTCACCGCGAGCCAAGCCCACAGCGTCACCGACAATCATCTGTCGCAGCTGTTCTACGACTGGGTGCTCGCCCCGCAGTGGGTCGCCCAGGGGCAGTGGATTCGCGTCCTCGGTTCCGGATTCCTGCACTACGGGCCGCTGCACCTGGTGGTCAACATGTTCGCCCTCTACATTCTCGGCCGCGATACCGAACTCGTGCTGGGACGTTCGCGATTCCTCGCGATCTATCTGGTTTCGCTGCTCGGCGGATCGGCGGCGGTCATGTGGCTGGCGACCGATTCCGCCACGGCCGGTGCGTCAGGCGCCATCTACGGGCTGTTCGGCGCGATGACCGTCATTCTGCTGCGGCTGCGGCAGAGTCCCGTGCAGATGCTGGTGTTGATCGCGATCAACCTGCTCATCAGCGTGTCCCTGCCGGGTATCTCGCTGTGGGGCCATCTCGGTGGACTGGTGGCGGGCACGCTCGCCGCCGCCGGAATCCTGTTCCTGCCGGAATGGCTGCGGGCGCGGACCCGGGATTCGATCCGGTGGATCGGATGGGGTTCGGTGGCAGGTCTCGCGGTGCTGACGATCGCGCTGATCGGCGCGGGTGCGGCGGTTCTCGCCTGATTCGGTGCGCGGTGGGGTTCCGGTGTCAGCTGGTGCGCGGTTCGGTGGGAACGAGACCGTGCACGGTCATCACATCCAGGACGTCCTGGGGATGGGTACCGAGATCCCAGCGGCCGAAGATCACCAGCCGCTCCTCACCCTTGTGGTCGACGTCGAGTTCCAGATTGGGGATGCTGCGGCCCAGGCGCCGGAACCCGACGACTCGCGCCCGCAGAATCTGGTCGGGACCGTAGCGTACCGGCCCGAACAGGCCACGAATCACCAGGTGGGCCGGATGCCCGGGAACGACGGTCAGGCGCGGGCGCTGCCGGAAGCCCAATCCGGCCAGGCACAGCAGCAGCGCCGCGGCCAAGCCGATCAACAGCCGGCTCGGCGCGTCGGAGGCGAACACGGCGGCCACTGCCAGCGCCACTCCGCCGAGAGTGACCGCGGCCAGGGCGGGTGCCGGTGTGGACCACTCGAGCCGGGGCGCCGGCTCCGGACTACCGAATTCCCCAGCGGACCCGGGACGATCGGACTCGGGGTGTTCGGGCGGTGTGCTCACGGTCCCCAATTGCTCCTCGAGTTGTCCACAGAATCATCCACAGGTGTGCATGAATCACACGCGTGTAATAAGGCTGAACGCCACCCGATCAGCGCCACCCGTGCGACAGCACGATCAGCGCCACCCGTGCGACAGCACGATCAGCGCCACCGCATCGTCATGATCAGGCCGATCACCATGAGTCCGAAGCCGATCAGGAAGTTCCAGGCGTTGAGATCGCTCATCCATTGGATGTGGTCGGCGCCCAGGTAGTAGACCAGCAACCATGCCAGACCGGCCAGCATGAAGCCGAGCATGATCGCCACATACCAGACCGGCGACGGACCGCCCTTCACCTTCACCGGGGTGCGGCTGGTCGGGTTGATCGTGTAGTCGGTCTTCTTGCGGACCTTCGACTTGGGCATGACGTCCTCGTATTCGGCGTGCAGGTCTGCCTAAAGGCTATCTCAGCTGCGTATCGATGGTGGCGCCACGTACTCTCGAACCATGCGTGTTCTGGTCGTCGACAATTACGACAGCTTCGTATTCAACCTGGTCCAATATCTGGGCCAGCTGGGTGCGGAGGCGACCGTCTGGCGCAACGACGACTCCCGGCTGCAGGACACCGACGCCGTGGCCGCCGATTTCGACGGCCTGTTGATCAGCCCCGGCCCGGGCACCCCGGACCGCGCCGGTGCGAGTATCGAACTGGTCCGCGCCTGCGCCCGGACCCGGACTCCGCTGCTCGGCGTGTGCCTGGGACATCAGGCGATCGGCGCGGCGTTCGGAGCGACCGTGACCCGCGCTCCCGAGCTGCTGCACGGCAAGACGAGTTCGGTTTTCCACATCGGTGCCGGAGTGCTGGCCGGGCTGCCCGACCCGTTCACCGCCACCCGCTATCACTCGCTGACCGTGCTCGAGGACACCTTGCCCGGCGATATCGAGGTGATCGGACGCACCGAGAGCGGCATCGTGATGGCCGTGCGGCACCGCGACCTGCCCATCCACGGTGTGCAGTTCCATCCCGAATCGGTGCTCACTCAGGGCGGGCACCGGATGCTGGCGAACTGGCTCGAGGTGTGCGGCGAGCGTCCGGCCGAGGGCCTGGTCGAGACGCTCGAATCCGAGGTCGCCGCGCTGGTCTGACCCGGTTGCTGCGCTGGGCAAGCGAAAGCCTCACCGTGACAAGGAGTGTGCGCATGCATGAGCTCGGCGCGGTCGTCGTGGCCCGGCGGCGCTGATGGCCCGGCCGTACGTCGTGCTCTCGGTGGCTACCAGCATCGACGGATATATCGACGATGCCGGTCCGCAACGATTGCTGCTGTCCAACGCGGAGGATTTCGATCGCGTCGACCAGGTGCGTGCCGAATCCGACGCGATTCTCATCGGAGCCGAGACTCTGCGACGCGACGATCCCCGGTTGTCGCTGAGCAGTGAGCGACGACGCGAGGCGCGGATCGCGGCGGGAAAACCCGAATTCCCGGTGCGCGTCGTCGTCACCGCGAGCGGTGAACTCGACCCCGGGCAGCGGTTGTGGAACCAGGGTGGCCGGCGGCTGGTCTATACGACCACGGCCGGGCGGGAGCGGCTCGGCGATCGGCTGGCCGGCCGAGCCGAGGTCGTCTCCCTCGGCAGTTCCGTCGACTTCTCCGCGCTGCTCGACGATCTGGGCGAGCGCGGGATCGCCCGCCTGATGGTCGAGGGCGGAGGCCGCATCCACACCGCCTTCCTGGCGGCGGATCTGGCCGACGAACTGCTGATGGCGGTCGCCCCGGTACTGGTCGGTGACAGCGCGGCCCCGAAATTTTTGCATCCGGCCGACTTTCCCGGCGGTTCTCGGCGCAGAATGGCTTTGGTGGATATCACTCGCCTCGGGGATATCGCAGTCCTGCGGTATCTGCCGCGGCCGGCACCGTCCGATGGGAGTTCGGCGATGATGAAAGACGCACTGTGACAACCGAATCCGATGCGTGGGAGTCGGTCGAGTCGGCCAGCCGTGTTCCCGGCCGGCCCGGGGCGCACCGGTTCTGGATGCATCACGCGATCGGCTTGGCCCGCCTGTGCCCGCCGAGTGCCACCGCCTTTTCGGTCGGTGCGGTGATCGTCGGCCCGGACGGCGTCGAACTCGCGCACGGCTACTCCCGCGAAACCGAGCCGAAGGTGCACGCCGAGGAATCGGCACTGAACAAACTCGGCGCCGATCCCCGGCTCGCGCAGGCCACCCTCTACAGCACGCTCGAACCCTGTTCCACCCGCGCCTCGGTCGGGCGCGCCCCGTGTGCCGACCGCATCCTGGCCGCCGGAATTCCGCGCGTCGTCATCGCGTGGCGTGAACCGCGCACCTTCGTGGAGAACTGTGTCGGCGTGGAGAACCTGCGTGATCACGGCGTCGAGGTGATCGGACTTCCCGACCTGGCCGACGAGGCCATGTCGATGAATCGCCACCTCGCGCTGTGATCACCGGCCAGCGTCAGGGCGGGCCCAGTACTCCCGTGACGATCGTGATGGTCGCGTTGCGTGCCACCGACGAACCCGGCCGCGGCTGCTGATCGATCACCCGGCCGACATTGCTCGCGTCGAACGTGCCCTGGGTGCTCTGGCTGATCTGGCCCACACCACCGGTCCAGCCCACCGAGCGCAATTTGTCCACGGCCTGCGACGGGGTGAGACCGGTCAGCGACGGCATGGTGATCTGATCGCTGGACACCTGCACGGTGATGGTCGATCCCTTGTCGGCCATCGAACCGCCGGCCGGATCGGTGGACAGCACCTCACCGGCGGGCCGTGACGAGCTGACCTTCTGGATCACGACCTTGAATCCCGCGCTGTCGGCCAGATTCGGTTCCGCCACATCGATCGACTGGCCCACCACATCGGGCACGCGAACCTGGTCCGGGCCCTTGCCGAGGGTGATCGTCACCTTCGAACCGGCATCGATCTTGGTTCCGGCGGCGGGGGATTCGGCGATCACCTTGTCCTTGTCCTCCGGGCTGGAGGCGCCGCGCTGGATCTGTGGATCCAGGAGCAGCCCAGCCGCGTTCAAATTCTGCTCGGCCTGCTGCTGGGTGAGTTTCGTCAGCTGTGGCACCGGCACCTGCTGCGGACCGGTCGAAATCTGCAGGGTCACCGTGGACCCCTTGTCGACGCGCGCACCGCCCAGGGGCTGGGTCGCGACCACATTGCCGCTGGCGACCTTGCCGTCCGGTTTCGGCTGGACGGCGACATTGAACCCCAGTTTCTGGAGATCGTTGCGCGCCTGCTCCGCCGGCTGATTGGACAGATCGGGTATCGCGACCTGATCGGGTCTGCTGCCCGGACCGATCAACACCCAGAACAGCGCCACCAGCACCGCGACCACCGCCGCGGCACCGATACCGATCCACAGCTTGCGCCGCGAACCGTCGGATTCGGGTTCCGGCTCGTCGTCGCCGTCGTTGCGTTCGACCGTGCGGTAGCTGCGCGGTTCGGGCTCCATGCTGCCGAGGAAGGTGGTGCGGTCCTCCTCGGTCATCACCATCGGCGCCTGCGGCTTCTGGCCGCCCAGCACCCGGATCAGGTCGGCGCGCATCTCGGCCGCGGACTGATACCGGTTGGCCGGATTCTTGCTCATCGCCTTGAGGATGACCGAATCGAGCTCGCGCGGTACGCCCGGATGAACCAGCGACGGCAGCTTCGGATCCTCGCGGACATGCTGGTAGGCGACCGCGACCGGCGAATCACCGGTGAAAGGCGGCTGCCCCGTGAGGATTTCGTACAGCACACAGCCGACGGAGTACACGTCGGACCGGGCGTCGACCTGTTCGCCGCGCGCCTGTTCCGGTGACAGATACTGCGCGGTGCCGATCACCGCGGCGGTCTGGGTCATCGGATTCGAGCTGTCCGCGATGGCACGCGCGATACCGAAGTCCATCACCTTCACCGCACCCTGGCGGTTGATCATGATGTTGGCCGGCTTCATATCGCGATGCACGATGCCGTTCTTGTGGCTGAAATCCAGTGCGGCACAGACATCGGCGATGATCTCCATCGCCCGGCGCGGCGGCAGCGGACCCTTGCCGCGCACGATATCGCGCAGCGTCTCGCCGTCGACGTACTCCATCACGATGTAGGGCAGCGGGCCGCCGTCCACCTCGGCCTCGCCGGTGTCGTACACCGCGACGATCGCCGGATGGTTCAGCGCCGCCGCGTTCTGCGCCTCGCGCTTGAAGCGCAGATAGAACGTGGGGTCGCGGGCGAGATCCGCGCGCAGCACCTTGATCGCCACGTCGCGCCCCAGTCGCAGGTCACGAGCCTTGTGCACCTCCGACATACCACCGAATCCGATGATCTCGCCCAGTTCGTAGCGAGAAGACAGATTCTTCGGGGTCGTCATGGCAGTCCTTGTGAGGAGGTGTCAGGGTATCTACTGCTGTCGGCTTCGTGCGTACCGCCGGCCCCCGGTAGTGAATCGCCGGCCCCCGGCAATGGTAGGTCGAGCGAGGGGACGGACGGGCGTGTTGTGGGGCGCGTGGTGCGGGTCGGCCGCTCCCGGGTGGTGGTCGTCGGCGGGGCGGTGGTGGTGGTCGTGGTCGGCGGCGGTGTGGTCGTCGTGGGCTCGGGAGTCGTCGTCACCACCGGCGGCGGGGCCGGTTGGACGGTGGTCGTCGGCTCCTCGGTCGGGGTCCACACCGTGGTCGGCGGCGGAGGCGCGACCACGGACGTGGTCGACTTCACCGGTGCTACCTTCGAATCCGGGGCCTTACCGCTGAGCAGCACCCAGGCGGCCAGGCCGCCGAGGAGAACCGCGCCCGCGCCGAGTCCGGCCATCACCTTCTGACCGGTGGTGAACCCCTGCTTCTCGGCGTCGCCGGCGGGGCCGGGGCCGGGCATCATGGCCGTCGAACCAGCCGCCGCGCCCACCCGGGCCGGTTCGGCGGCCGAATAGCGGGCGGTCGCGCCGTCGTAGTCACCGCGCGGGATGACCGCGGTCGGGCCGGGCGGGAGGACGCGAGTGGCGCCGGTCTGCGGGACCGCGCCTCCGCGCGGCGGCGGTGGGCGGCGGCCGGCCCGGACCGCGGCCACGGCATCGGCGAATTCGCCGCCGCTGTGGTAGCGCCGCGTCGGATCCTTGGTCATCGTGATGTCGATCAGCTCGCGCACGTTCGGCGGCAGATCGGCCGGCATCGGCGGCGGCGCCTCGCGCACATGCTTCATCGCCACCGTCAGCGCACCGTCGCCGGTGAACGGCCGATGGCCCGACAGCGCCTCGTAGCCCACGACGCCGAGTGAGTACACGTCACTGGCCGAGGTGGCATCCTCGCCGGTGGCCTGCTCGGGAGCGATGTACTGGGCGGTGCCCATCACCATGCCGGTCTTGGTCACCGGGGAGGCGTCGACCGCCTTCGCGATGCCGAAGTCGGTGATCTTCACCTGTCCGGTGGGGGTGACCAGGATATTGCCGGGCTTCACGTCGCGGTGGACCACGCCCGCGGCATGGGCGACCTCGAGGGCGCGGCTGGTCTGCTCCAGCATGTCCAGACCCTGGCCGACCGAGAGCCGGCCGAGCCGGTTCAGCACCGCGTTGAGTGGTTCGCCCTGCACGAGCTCCATCACCAGATAGGCGGTTTCACCGCCCTGCGGGTCGTAGGTCTCGCCGTAGTCGTAGACCCCCGCGATGCCGGGGTGGTTGAGCTGCGCGGTGGTCTTGGCCTCGGTCTTGAACCGATGCCGGAACGTGGGATCCGCGGAGAATTCGGCCTTGAGGACCTTCACCGCGACCCGGCGGTCCAGGCGGGTGTCCAACGCCTCCCACACCTGGCCCATACCGCCCGTGGCGATCAGACGTTGCAGCCGATACCGATCGGCGATCAGGGCACCGTTGTTCAGCATGGCCGCCCCCGACGGTAGGTTCGCCGATCACGACGTTGTTGCATATCCACCTGGGGTCCTGGTCCTCGCTTACTCATCGTCCTCAACCCCCCTGCAATCCGGCGTCCAGCACGGCCCGGGCCACCGGCGCCGCCACCGATCCACCGGTCGCCGCCAGCGCGCGGTCGCCGCCGTTCTCCACGATGACCGCGATCGCGATCTTCGGATTCTGCGCCGGCGCGAACGCGATGTACCAGGCGTGCGGCGGGGTGTTACGCGGGTCGCTGCCGTGTTCGGCGGTGCCGGTCTTGGAAGCGATCTGGTACGGCCGCGGCTGGGTACCCCCGGCCGTGGCCTTCTCCGAATCGATCATCAGCCCGGTCAGCTGGCTGGCCACCGGGGCGCTGATCGCCTGCCCGACCGACACCGGTTTGGTGGTGGACAGATCGCGCAGGTCGGGACCCTGGGTCCGGTCGACCAGATGCGGCTCCATCCGCACACCGCCATTGGCTACGGTAGCCGCGATCACGGCATCGTCGAGGGGGGTGAGAGCTACGTCTCGCTGGCCGATGCTGGTCTGGGCCAGCGCCGCGTTGTCCGGAATCGGGCCGACCGTGCTGTCGGCCACCGGGATCGGGATGCCCGAATGCGGGCCGATGCCGAAGGCCGTGGCCTCGTCCTTGAGTTTGGCCGCGCCCACCTTCATGCCGATCTCGGCGAAGGCGGTGTTGCACGAGAGCCGGAACGCGTCGTGCATCGTCGCGGTCGCACCGCCGCCGCACGGAGTGCCGTTGTAGTTCTCCAGCGTGGTGTTCGTGCCGGGCAGGGTGATGTTCGGCGCCGCGGTGAAGGCGTCTTCCGGCTTGATCCCCATCGACAGCGCGGCCGCCGCGACGACGACCTTGAATGTCGAACCGGGCGGATACGTCTGCGACACCGCACGATTCAACATCGGCTGACTCGGGTCCGCGCTCAGCGATTCCCAGGCCTGGGTGGCGCGCGCGCCGTCGTGCGTGGACAGCTGGTTGGGGTCGTAACTCGGTGTCGACACCATGGTCAGGATGCGGCCGGTACTCGGTTCGATCGCCACCACCGAACCGGTGTAACCCTTGCTGGTGAGCTGGTCGTAGGCGACCTTCTGCATCATCGGATTGATGGTGGTCACCACGTTGCCGCCGCGCGGATCGCGGCCGGAGATCATGTCGATCAGGCGCCGCCCGAACAGGGCGCTGTCGGAGCCGTTGAGCACCGAATCCTCGGAACGCTCCAATCCCGTGCTGCCGTACTGCATCGAATAGAAGCCGGTCACCGGGGCGTAGGCGGAGGGATCGGTGGGATAGGTGCGCAGGTACTTGTAGCGGTCGTCGGTGGCCACCGAACTGGCGAGCACCGTGCCGCCGGCCGAGATCTGACCGCGCTGGCGGCTGTATTCGTCGAGCAGCACCCGGGAGTTGCGGGGATCGTTGCGCAGGCTGTCGGCCTTGATGACCTGGACGTAGGTCGCGTTCACCAGCAGCGCGACGATCATCACCATGACCGCCATCGCGACCCGGCGGAGCGGGGTGTTCATGCCGGCTCTCCCTTCTCGGGTCGGGGCGTCTCGGCGCGGATCATCTCGGTCTGTGCTTCGGCGATCGGTGCGGCTTCCCGGCGGCGAGCCGGCGCCGGCGCCCGAGCGGCGTCGGAGATCTTCACCAGCAACGCCAGCAGGGCGTAGTTCGCGAGCAGCGAGGAGCCGCCGTAGGACACGAAGGGGGTGGTGAGCCCGGTCAGGGGAATCAGTTTGGTGACGCCACCCACCACCACGAATACCTGAATGGCGATGGTGAACGCCAATCCGGCGGCGAGCAGCTTGCCGAAACTGTCGCGGACCGCCAGGGCCGTGCGCAGGCCGCGTACCACGAAAACGGCGAACAGCATCAGGACCACGGTGAGCCCGATCAGGCCCAGTTCCTCACCGATGGTGGCGATGATGAAGTCGGTCTTGGCGAACGGCACCTGCGAGGGCCGGCCGCTGCCGAGTCCGGTCCCGGCCAGGCCGCCGGTCGCGAGCCCGAACAGTGATTGCGAGATCTGGTAGCCGGTGCTGTTGTAGTCGTCGAACGGGTGCAACCACGTCGACACCCGCACCCGCACGTGGCCGAAGGCGTTGTAGGCGAGGAAGAATCCGAGCGCCAGCAGTCCGGCGCCGACGATCAGCCAGCCCACCCGCTCGGTCGCGATGTAGAGCATCGCCAGCACGGTGGCGAAGATCAGCAGCGAGGTGCCGAGGTCCTTTTCGAAGAACAACACGACCAGGCAGGCCGCCCACACCAGCAGAATCGGGCCGAGGTCGCGCGGGCGCGGCAACTCCATCCCCAGCACGTGGCGCCCGGCCGCGGTGAACAGATCCCGCTTGGCGACCAGTACCGACGCGAAGAAGATGATCAGCAGGATCTTCGCGAATTCACCCGGCTGCACACTGAAACCGGGCAACCGGATCCAGATCTTGGCGCCGTTGGTTTCGGAGAACCTCCCGGGCAGCAGCGCGGGGATCATCAGCGCCACCAGGCCGAGCAGCCCGAGCGTATAGCCGTAGCGGGCCAGGGTGCGGTAGTCGCGCAGCAGCACCAGCACCGCGATGAACAGGGTGATCCCCAGCGCTGTCCACAGCACCTGTTGATTGGCGTCGGGGGAGGGGATCGACCACGAGTTGTGGATCGCGGTCTGCTCGTCGGCGAGATCCAGGCGATGGATCAGCACCAGCCCGAGTCCGTTGAGCAGCGCGGCGATCGGTAACAGCAGCGGATCGGCGAACGGGGCGAAGCGCCGCACCGCGAGATGGGCGACACCGAACAGCGCCAGATAGGCGAAACCCAATTTGGCCAGATCCCAGGTGATTTCCTGATCCTGACTGGCCTCCACCAGCACCAGCGCAACCGTGGTGATGACCACCGCGAAACCCAGCAGCAACAGTTCGACGTTGCGGCGGGTCGACGGTGGCGGCGCGGGAGCGAACCCGCCCGGTGGACTGGGGAACGCTCCAGCGGACGGCGGTGCCGGTGCGGACATCAGTCCGCCTTCCTGCAGTTCTCCCCCGGAGTCTGAGGGGCCGGCGCCGCGGTGGTGGGTGCCGGCTGCTCGGAATGGGCGGGGGCATTGGTCGGGTTCGGCGCGGACGTACCCGGGGTGTTGGGCGCGGGGGACGGTGCCGGCGTGGCGGGAGCCGGGCTGCCCGGAGCCGCGGTGCT
>NZ_BAFW01000256.1 GCF_000308535.1 Nocardia cerradoensis NBRC 101014
GACGCGTTCAGGTTCGCGATGGCCTGCGGGATCGCGTCGGGGTCCTCGGTGAGCGCACCGAACATGTCGCCGGTGCCCGAGGTCAGCTGCTTGCCGACGTCGGGGTTGCGGGCGAACAGGTTGTTGACCTTGTCGATGGTCGCCGAGGTGCCGGTGATGAGCCCGGCCAGTTCGCTGCGCTTGTCGGCGATGGTCTGCGCGGTCTTCACCGATTCCGACAACGTCGTCATCAGATCCGGCGCGGACTGGTTGAGCGCGTGGAACGAGGCGGAGAAATCGTTCAGCGTGCCCTCCGGATTCGGCACCGCGGCCCGGACCTGGGTGAACCAGTTGTCGAGGCGCTCGACGGTGGAACCCGGGACCCGGCCGCTGCCGTCCAGTGCATAGGACAGCGTGCTCAGCACCCGGCCCAGCTGCATGGGGTCGATCTTGTTCAGGATCGTGCGGACCGTGGTGAGCGTGTCCTGCAGCGCGATGGTGCCCTGGCTGTGGTCCTCGGCGATCTGCGAACCGGCCTTCAGCGAGGCGTTGTCGGGACCGTTGTAGACCAGTTCGACGGAGGTGACGGCGAACAGGTTGCTGGGGACGACGCGGGCGGTGACATTTGCCGGGATATCGGAGATGTAGTCCGGCTTCATATTGATGTGCACCTGCTGCAGCTCGCCCTTGGCGGCCACCGACACTTCCTCGACCGCGCCGACCAGCACGCCGCGGAATTTCACGTCGGCCTGGGCGGGCAGCCCGTCACCGGTGGTGGTCAGGTTGGCGGTGACCTCCACCTTGGGGTTCAGGATGTAGCCCTTGTAGCGGGCCATCAGCAGGGTCAGCGCCGCGGCGATGACGACGATTCCGCAGACGCCCGCGATGAGCAGCTGCCGCATCGTCGGTCCGCGGCCACTCGGATCGATGATCATTTCTCGCCCCCTATCCCGAGATCCTGATGCCCGGGTTCACGCCCCAGATCGCCAGCGTCATGAACAGGTCGGCGAAGACGACCGCGATGATGCAGAGCTTGATCGCCCGGCCCGCGGCCACACCGACGCCCTCGGGACCGCCCGAGGCGAAGAAGCCGTAGTAGCACTGGATGAAGGTCGTGATCGCCACGAAGAGAATGGCTTTCAGCAGCGACCACAGCACGTCGTGCGGTACCAGGAATTGATAGAAGTAGTGCTGGAAGGTGCCCGACGCCGTGCCGCCGATGAATCCGACCGTGATGGAACACGACAGATAGGCGACCGGCAGCGCCAGGCAGTACAGGGGCACGATCGCGATCATCGCGGCGATCATCCGGGTGCTGACCAGATAGGGCAGCGGCCGGATCGCCTGCGACTCCAGCGCGTCGATCTCCTCGGCGATGCGCATCGAACCCAGCTGCGCGGTGAAGCGGCAGCCGGCCTGTGCGGCGAAGGCGAGGGTGGCGAGCATGGGCCCGAGCTCACGGGTGGTCGCGAAGGCGGAGATCGCACCGGTCAGCGGACTCAAGCCGAGCAGGTTCAGCGAGGTGTAACCCTGGATGGCGACGGTCATACCGCCGAAGGCACTGAGGATCAGGACGACGCCGATGGTGCCACCACCGACGATCAGACTGCCGTTACCCCAGGTGACGTCCGAGAGCAGCCGCCAGACTTCCTTCGGATAGTGCTTGAGCGCCAACGGCATCGAGCCGATCGAGCGCAGGAAGAAGAAGACCTGGTGACCGACCCGCGCGAGCCAGTCCCGCGGGGCGCCGGCGGAGCTGCGGATCCGCTGCAGAGGCCGCAGTAGCGGCGGAACATAAGTTGACGACACCGGCTCAAACCATCTGTGGGGGGAACAGGGCGTTGTAGATCTGCGTGATGATCAGATTCGTGCCGAACAGCATCAGGGCGGACAACACCACGGCGGTGTTGACCGAGTTGGCGACACCGCCCGGGCCGCCGCGGGTGTTCAGACCCGAATCACACGCGATGATCGCGGCCAGCAGGCCGAAGATCAGGGATTTGATCAACGCCACCAGCAAATCGCTGGTCACCGCGAACGACGCGAACGTGCCGATATAGGAGCCGGGGGTGCCGTTCTGGGCGAAGATGTTGAAGATGTAGCCGGTCAGGAAGCCGACGAAGATCACGAAGCCGCACAGCAGCACCGACACCAGCATGGCGGCGCCGAGCCGGGGAGCCACGAGCCGGCGCATCGGGTCGACGCCCATGACCTTCATGGCGTCGATTTCCTCGCGGATGGTGCGGGAGCCGAGGTCCGCGCAGATCGCCGAGCCGACGGCACCGGCGATCATCAGCGAGGTGACCAGCGGCGCGCCCTGCTGAATGATGCCCAGCCCGTTGGCCGCGCCGATGAACGAGGTGGCGCCGACCTGCTGCGCGACCGAACCCACCTGAATGGAGACGATGACGCCGATCGGAATTGCGACCAGCAGGGTGGGCGCGGCGGCGACACTGGCCATGAATGCGCACTGCCGGACGAATTCACCGAACGGGAAGCGACGACGGAAGATGGCGACGAACAGTTCCGCGACCGCGGAGAAGCCCATCGTGATCTGTCGACCGAAGGTCTCGAGGGACCGCTTGGGGTGATCCTGCCAGTACGCCTTCGTCCAGTCCGCCGCGGCACTCATTCTCGATGGTGAACTAATTGCCCCCGACCCGTCCGGACCGTTGGTGACTTGCACTGGCTACCCCTCTCGACGCCGGTTACCCGCCCCGACGACTGTTTCGCTTGAGGCACCTTACTACGGAGTTAGGAAAAACACAGCACAAAGTGTGGCTGTGGTCATAGACCCAGATCACGTTGGTTCCGGGCCTGTGATCGGGCCCACCAGACTGGTATCGATCACAATGGACGCGACCATTTCCTAGAACAGGTTCTAGTTTCCTGATCGAATGTCCAACTCGAGATCCGATACCCCTTTTATCGGATTGAAATTCTCGTTATTAAGATTTGCCCCGAATACTGACGAAAGCCTATAGCGAGTGCCCGCGAAACAGCGGTCGTCGTGAGCAGGTGTCGCATCTCGTCGGCCTCGTACGTGTCATCGCGCGGCCACGGCATCGATCCAGCAAACTGCATGGCCATACCGGGCGCACTCGAGCCCGAGAACTGCAAGGATGTAGTCCGACAAGGCTGATATCGTGCGGACTTCCGACGTCTGGAGGGAAATGTTCAACAAACTCGTCAGGGCGGCTCATGCCGCCTTCGCCGTAGCTCTGGGCGCGGCGCTGCTCGGGACGGGCGCGGGGGTCGCGCAAGCCGGTCCCGGATCGCCGGTGATCGGCGGCGGCTCCGGGATCATCATCGACAACCAGTTCGAGTGCACCGTCACGACGATCGGCCACGACGCCGGTGGCCGCCTGGTGGGCCTGACCGCCGGTCACTGCGGCGAGGCGGGTTCGGAGGTGTGGTCCGAACAGGACCGCGGCGCCGGCGTGATCGGGCATTTCGTCTATTCCAATCACGACCTGGACTACGCGGTCATCCAATTCGATCCGGGCCACGTCACTCCGGTCAATCGGGTCGGCAATGTGACGATCACCGGGATCGGGGCGCCGGCCCAGTTCCCCAGCATCATCTGCAAGGAAGGCCGGACCACCGGTAACACCTGCGGCCTGGCCTTCGGCGACGTCTTCCAGACCGACGAGACGTGGGCCGAGATGTGTGTCGTCGAGGGCGACTCCGGTGCCCCCGTCGTGATCGGCTCCACCCTGGTCGGCATGGTGAACGCCTACCTGGCGGTGGCCTGCTTCGGGCCCGAGGTGGGCACCAACATGTCGGCGATCGTCAACGACATGAACGCGCGCGGTGGCGTGGGGGCGGGCTACGCGCCGATCTGATCGGCGGCACGACAACCCTTGTAACGGGCGGCGATTCGGGTATCACATCCGAGTCGCCGCCCGTTTTCCGTGCCCGGGGCGGGGCCGGCCGCGCGGCGCGGATCGGGTCGGCCGCCGCGGGGTGCGGTTATGGTGAGGGCTGCCGGCCCGAAAGGAGCAATCCGTGAAGGTGACGAGCGCGATCACAGGTTGGGCCGTCGCGGCTGGGGCCGTAGTGTGCTGGGCCACCGGCACCGCATCGGCAACCACCGTGCACTGCGATGCCGACCGCAACCGCGATATCACGATCATCGCCGATACCACGGCATGCCGTGCGACGGGCGACAATTCCGGTCATGCCCGGTCGGCGGGGATCGACGGCGTCGGCTATGCCAAGGCAACCGCGGGTGCGATCGCCCTGGGCCTGGGCGCCGGCGGCGGGATCGGGGCCAGCGAGGGCGCGGCCGGGCTGCCGGTCGCGGTCGGGATGGGGCCCGACGCCTTCGCCTTCACCTCCCTCGCTCCGGAGCCCGCGCCCGGCCGGATCGGGCTCTCCTTCGCCATGAACGGTTCACAGGCACAGGTGGTTTCGGGTGAGCGCAGCACGGTCTGCCTCGGCTCGGCGGCGCTGGCCTGGGATTCGCGAACCGGTGCGGTCTGTCTCGCGACGCCGTTCGGGTTGTGGCAGGTCCCGGCGGCGCGCTGAGCACGGTTCCGGAGCTCACCTACCCTGGCAGGTAGACGTAACGACGCCGTGATGATGCGGCGGCAGGAGGTCGACACAGGTGGATTCGGCACGTTCGCGGCAAGCAGCCGAGGTGGAAGCGGCGCAGGTGGCGGGGGCCGCCGATATCGACGACGCACCGCAGATGGTCATCGACCCACGATTCGTGCCGGTCGTGCACCATTTCTTCCGGCTGTTCCCCCGGCCCAACCGGGGCGGCGGCGCATTCGCGGTCTTCCTGCACGGGCGGCCCGTCGTCGATGTGTGGGCGGGCTGGTCGGCGCCGGATCAGCGCTGGCAGTCCGACACGGTGGCCCTGAGCTTTTCCACCGGTAAGGGTGTGGTCACCACGGTGCTGCATCGAATCGCCGAACGCGGGCTGGTCGATTACGACGCTCCGGTGGCCGAATACTGGCCGGAATTCGCCGCGAACGGCAAACAGGACATCACCGTCCGCGAGGTGCTCTCCCATCGCGCGGGACTGCACAAGGTGCGCGGCCTGGCGACCGATGCCGACGGAATCCTCGACTACGACGCGATGATCGCGGCGCTGGCGGCCGCCGAACCGGATCCGCGGCGGTTACAGGGGTCGGGATACCACGCGGTGACCTTCGGCTGGCTGGTCGCCGAAATCGTGCAGCGGGCGACCGGCGAGCCGTTCACCGAGGTGCTGCGGCACGAGATCGCCGAACCGCTGCAGACCGAGGAATTCTGGTACCGGGTGCCCGAGTCCGAGCGGTACCGCATCGCCCGCACCTTCCCCCGGTTGCGTATTCCCGGACTGCGCTGGGATACCGCCTCGAAGGTGATCGCCCGCAGCCGCACGGTCGGCGCGATCGCCGAGGCCGGGATGCCGGCCGGCTTCGATGTCCTGGTCGGCGACGCGCGCGTGCACGACGCGGTGATGCCCGGCTTCAACGGAGTGTTCTCCGCTCGTGCCCTGGCCCGGATGTACGGCGCCCTGGCGAACGAAGGGCGGGTGCTGCTGCCGGACCGGACCTGGAGCGAACCGCTGCTGCGCCCGGAGACCATCGAGAACATCAATCATGTGCAGCGCAGCGAACATCGCGATTACGTCATCGGCGTACCGGTGCCGTTCACGCTGGGATACCACCGGCCGCCGATCGCCTCGCGGCGCCCGTTGCGCCGGGCGTTCGGCCATTACGGCGTGGGGGGATCCGGTGCGTTCGCCGATCCGGAATCGGGCATGTCGGTCGCATTCGTCACCAATCGCCTGGGTAATTCGCTGAACACGATCGGCGACGGGCGGCTGGCCCGATTGGCCGCGGAGGCCCGCGCGGCACTCGGCTGAGGGGGAGCGGACCGCATCGAACCCGGGACGTGGCTGCTTCGTGTGCTGGGTATGCGCGCAGCAACAGCAGGCCGGCATCGCACTCCGCAGATTTCCGGCGAACGGGCCGCACCCCGGCAACCGCGGTGGGTCGCGGCACACGCACTGGCGGCCGGAATCGATTTCGATCGGTACTTCCGGCTGCGCCGCGCGCACGACGGCGATCCGTTTCTGGTCCGCTTCCCGGGATTCGGTGCGGTATTGTTCACCGGGACACCGGATGGCACGAAGGAATTTCTCCGGTCGCCGATCGGAATTCTGCATCCGCCGCAACCGAATCCCATTGAACCGCTTATCGGTTCGGCATCATTGATTCTCGCTCGTGATCAGCGTCATCGCAGTGATCGCACGGTGCTGACGCCCGCATTTCATCGCGTCCGAATTGCGCAGTACGGCACGGTAATTCGGGACAGCACCCGCGACGAACTCGCCGGCGCCGGCGCCGGTCCCGCGTGGCTGCCGGGAACGGTGATCGATGCGCGAGCGGCGGCGCGGGCGCTGACGCTGCGGGTGATCCTGACGCTGATCTTCGGCGCCGACGATCCGGGCCGGCGCGACACCTATACCGCCGCGGTAGGCGAGTTCCTCACCGCCTTCACCGGACCGCTGATGCTCGTCCCCGCGTTGCGGCACAGCGCATTCGGCTTGTCGCCCTGGGACCGATTCATACGGGCGCGCACCCGGCTGGACGCACTGCTCGACGCCGATATCGCCGCACGGCGGGTGTCCGGCGCGCCCGGTGACGGTGCGCTGGGTGTGCTGTCGACCGCTCGCTACGAGGACGGCAGCGGGGTGAGCGATGCCGATCTGCGCGAACAACTGCGCACGCTGTTGGTGGCCGGTCACGAGACCACGGCCACGAGTCTGGTGTGGGCGCTGTTCCGGTTGCACCGCGACCCCGGCGCAGTGGCCCGGCTGCGCGCCGAAGTGAGTGCCGCGGGACCCGACGCCGATCCCGAGGAGCTGGCCGGTCTGCCGTATCTGAATGCGGTGTGCCAGGAGACTTTGCGACTGCATCCGCCGGTGCCGATCGTGCTGCGGCGGCTCACCGGACCGCACACGGTGTGCGGGGTGGAGTTGGCCGAGGGGGACACGATGGGGGTCGCGATCCCGCTCGTGCACTCCGATCCGGGCACCTGGGACGAGCCGGAGCGGTTCCGGCCGGAGCGGTTCCTCGACCGCCGGTACGGACCGTTCGAATACCTACCCTACGGCGGCGGCCATCGCCGCTGTCTCGGCGCCACCCTGGCCGACTACGAGTTGCGAATCGCGCTCGCCACCATCGTGAGTCGGGTCGAGTTGTCGCTGCTCCCGCGCTATCGTCATGGCCGAATTCCGCGCTCGGTACCGCACAACATCGCGACCGGTCCGCATCGCGGGATCCGCTTCACGGTAGAGGGAATCCGCCACCTCTGAAGTGATTTGCCTCACAATGAGGTTTGCTGGGTATCGATCCGGCTCTTGTCCACCTGCTCGGACCCCGAACCCGACTCGCCGATGCGAACGGGACTTTCACCCTGTCACCACTACGCCACTTACCCATGGTGACGGATCGCACAGGTGCGATGCGGACTTCATAACTGGCGGAACGCAATTGGCCGATGCCCGCGAGAGATGTAGTAATGGATGCGGGCCGGGGCCTGATAGACCTTTCGCGCACCCGCGCGCGAATATTCCTGTGCGCCGTGGCGCGCGATCTAGGTGGGAGAGGACGAAACGGCTGTGCGCACCACAACCTGTCGGAAGCCCGTTCGGGACGAGACCAGCGTGTCCAAGCGGACCGGCCTGTCAGCCCTCGCGGCGACCTCCTTGGCGGTGACCGCCGCCGGTGCCATCGCCATGGCGCCCGCCTCGGCAGCGCCGCTGTGGCCCGGTGGACCCGATGTCCCCGGCGCTCCCGCCGTCGTACAGGCGCCGCAGCCGGAACCCGGTGCGGCGCCGGTGAAGAACCCGCCGCCGCTGCCGCAGGCGAATTTCGCCGCGCCGAGCATCAGCCCCGGCGACGGCGATGTGGTCGGCGTCGCGCAGCCCATCATCATCAACTTCAAGGATCCGGTCGGCGACCATGCCGCGGCCGAGAAGGCCATCCGGATCACCTCCAGCAATGCCACCCACGGCCACTTCTACTGGCGCGGTGACAAGCAGGTCCGGTGGCGGCCGGAGGAGTTCTGGCCCGCCAACTCCGACATCACCGTCGAGGCCGGCGGCACCAAGGTCGCCTACAAGGTGGGCGACGCGGTCGTCACCACCGCCGACGACGCGACCCACACGATCACCATCACCCGCAACGGCGAGGTCATCAAGACCATGCCGACCTCGATGGGCAAGAAGGATCACGAAACCCCCAACGGCACTTACTACGTCGGGGAGAAGAACCGGAAGATGATCATGGACTCCTCGACCTACGGGGTCCCGATCACCGATCCGCAGGGCTACAAGCTCGAGGTCGAGTACGCGACCCGGCTGTCCAACAGCGGCATCTTCGTCCACGCCGCCCCGTGGTCGCTCGCCCAGCAGGGTGTGTCCGACTCCAGCCACGGCTGCCTGAACGTCAGCACCGAGGATGCCCAGTGGTTCTTCGAGAACGCGCAGAAGGGTGATCCCGTGGTGGTGACGAACTCCACCGGAAACCTCAGCGCCGGTGACGGTATGGGCGACTGGAGCTAGGCTCCTCCGCCGCTCCGCGTATTTCGCGGGCCGTGAGATGTGGTCGGCGGGGTGGCTTGCCGGGCTTTGCCGTGTTCGGGTGGTGACTGCGGGCTCGGGGTTTGGCGGAAATGGCGGCCCTCGCGGTGCCGGACTTCTAGGATCTGCTCATGGCCGGGGTGTCCGAGAATGATCATCCGACGCCCGGTCGAGAGTTCAGGGGTTCGGTGCCCGGGGTTCTCCGGGCGTTCGCTGGGGGCAGGCAGACTGCGGTGGTGCGGAGCCGGCCGGAGCGAGTATTGCCGCAGAACCGGGGACGGCGGCGGCCGTGGGGGGATTACGGGCTGTTCTTCGTGCTGGTCGTGCCGAATCTGGTGCTGCTCGGGCTGTTCGTCTACCGGCCGCTGATCGACAACATCCGGCTGTCGTTCACCGACTGGAATCTCGCCGAACCCTTCGCGCACTTCGTCGGAGTGCGCAACTACCGCGAGTGGTGGACGCGGGCGGACACCTGGCAGATCGTCGGCAATACCGTGATCTTCACCGTTTTCGCGGTCGGCGGCAGTATGGTGCTGGGTCTCGCGCTGGCCCTGCTGCTCGATCGGAAACTGTTCGGCCGCAATGTGGTTCGCTCGGTGATCTTCGCTCCGTTCGTGATCTCCGGCGCGGCGATCGGGGTGGCGTTCCAGTTCATCTTCGATCCGGGCTTCGGCCTGGTACAGGATCTGCTGCACCGCATCGGCATCTCGAATGTGCCGGATTTCTATCAGGATCCGCACTGGGCGCTGTTCATGGTGACGGTGACCTACATCTGGAAGAACCTGGGCTACACCTTCGTCATCTACCTGGCCGCGCTGCAGGGTGTCCAGCGAGAACTGCTGGAGGCGGCCGCGATCGACGGCGCCGGACGCTGGACCACCTTCACCCGGGTACTGCTGCCGCAGCTGCGGCCGACGACGTTCTTCCTGTCGATCACGGTCATGCTGAATTCGCTGCAGGTATTCGACATCATCAACGTGATGACGCGCGGCGGGCCACTGGGCACCGGTACGACGACCATGGTCTATCAGGTCTACCAGGAGAGCTTCCGTAATTTCCGCGCCGGATACGGTGCCACGGTCGCGACGATCATGTTCGTGGTGCTGCTGATCATCACCCTGGTCCAGGTGCGAGTGATGGATCGAGACGCATGACGAGCACGACGACAGCGCCCGCCTTCCGCAGCCGGCGGCGGAAACGCCTGTTGGCCACGCTTTTCGGCTACGCGGCGATGGTGTGCGTGCTGGTCGTCGTCGGGGTGCCGCTGTTCTGGATCCTGATCACCTCGTTCAAGGCGCGACCCGATATCTACACCCAGCCGGCGGTGTGGTGGCCGCGCAGTTGGCATCCGGAGAACTATCGCGAGGCCACGACCACGCTGCCGTTCTGGACCTTCCTGCGCAATTCGCTCATCGTCACCGCCGTCGTCTCGGCGGTCAAATTCGCGCTGGGCGTCTTCAGCGCCTACGGCCTCGTGTTCCTGCGCTTTCCGGGGAAGACACTGATCTTCCTCGCCGTCATCGCCGCGCTGATGGTGCCCAACCAGATCACCGTGATCTCCAACTACGCCCTGATCGCCCAGGTCGGTTGGCGCAACACGCTGCTGGGCATCATCGTGCCGCTGTGCGGCGTGGCATTCGGCACCTTCCTGATGCGCAACCACTTTCTGTCCCTGCCGGTATCGGTGATCGAGGCGGCGCGCATCGACGGTGCGAACTGGTGGCAGCTGCTGGTGCGGGTGGTACTGCCGATGTCCGGCCCGACGATGGTGGCGTTCGCGGTGGTCACGCTCGTCAACGAATGGAACGAATATCTGTGGCCCTTCCTGATGGCCGACGACTCCGGCGTCGCGACCCTGCCCGTCGGCTTGACGCTGCTGCAGAACACCGAAAATCCCAGCGTCACCAACTGGGGGCCGGTGATGGCCGGAACCGTGCTGACCATGCTGCCGATTCTGGTGGTGTTCGTACTGCTGCAGCGGCACATGATCAAGGGCCTCACCACCGGTGCCGTCAAAGGATGATTCGCTCGAGGAGAGTCCCGTGACCCGACCGCGCACACTGACCCGTCGCGGATTTCTCACCGCCACCTCGGCGGCCGCCGGACTGGCCCTGTCGGCGTGTGCGGGGATGGGTGGCAGCACCGGTGCCGGCGGCGATCCGAAGACGATCATCTTCTGGTCGAATCATCCGGGCACCTCGAAGAATCAGGAAACCGAGCTGATCAACCGGTTCCACGCGCAGCATCCCGATCTGACGGTGAAGCTGGTGGACGCCGGACGCAACTACGAAGAGGTGGCGCAGAAGTTCAATGCCGCGCTGACGGGGGGCGCGCTGCCGGATGTCGTCGTGCTCTCGGACGTCTGGTGGTTCAACTACGCGTTGAACAAAGCCATCGAACCGCTCGACGAGCACATCGCGGCCGCCGCAGTGCCGCTGGCGGACTACGTCGACAGCTTCGTCGACGACTACCGGTTCGCGGGAAGACTGTGGGCGCTGCCGTATGCGCGCTCGACTCAGATCTTCTGCTACAACCGCGGTCTGTGGGCGCGCGCCGGACTGCCCGACCGTGGCCCGCAGAGCTGGCAGGAATTCGACGAATGGGGACCCGAACTGCAACGTGCCATCGGCGCGGGGAAATGGGCGCACGGCTGGGGTGATGCCAAGAACTATCTGGCCTGGACATTCCAAGGACCGAACTGGACCTTCGGCGGCGCCTACTCGGATCGGTGGACACTGAAGTTCTCCGATCCCCGCACGGTCGAGGCGGGAAACTTCCTGCGCGACATGATCAATCGCAAACACTACGCCGCCATCCGCCCACAGCTGGCCGTGGACTTCGGCACCGGCGTGGTGGGCTCGGCCATCACCTCCACCGGCGATATCAAGGGCATCGTCGCCAACGCGGCGGGCAAACTCGACTTCGCCACGGCATTCCTGCCGCATCCGAACGGGCCCGGATGTACCACCGGCGGTGCGGGACTGGCGATTCCGTCGCGCATCTCCGATCAGCGCAAGGCCAACGCACTGCGCTTCATCGAATTCATTACGAATCCGGTGAACACCGCCTATTTTTCGCAGGCGACGGGCTACATCCCGGTGCGCAAATCGGCGGTCCACGATCCGTCGGAACAGCAATTCCTGGCCGCCAACCGCAATTTCGCGACCGCCGTCGACCAGCTGCCGCTGACTCGTTCGCAGGATTACGCCCGGGTGTTCCTGCCCGGCGCCGATCAGATCATCGGCACCGGGCTGGAACAGATCGGACTGCAGAACCGGGAGGTGACGTCAGCCTTCGCCGACATCACCGATCGGCTGCAGACCATCTACGACCGGCAGATCGAACCGAAACTGCCGCGGTAGCTACCAGATCCGCACGCGCTCGGAGGGTTCCAGGTACAACGCGTCACCCGGTTCGACACCGAACGCCTCGTGGAATCCGTCCAGATTGCGAACCACACCGTTGCACCGGAACTCCGGCGGAGAATGCGGGTCGACGGCCAGCCGGCGGAGCGCCTCCTCGTCGCGAGCCTTCGTCCGCCACACCTGCGCCCAGCCGAAGAACACTCGCTGCAACCCGGTCAGCCCATCGATCACCGGGGGCTCCGCGCCGCCGAGAGAGATCTTGTAGGCCTCCAACGCGATCGAGAGCCCACCGAGGTCGCCGATATTCTCGCCGATGGTGAATTCGCCGTTGACGGTGTGGCCGGGCAGCGCCTTCGGTTCGAACTGGTTGTACTGGTCGATCAACGCCTTGGTGCGCTTACCGAATTCGGACCGATCGGTTTCGGTCCACCAGTCGACCATATTGCCGTCGCCGTCGTATTTGCTGCCCTGATCGTCGAAGCCGTGGCCGATCTCGTGCCCGATCACCGCACCGATACCGCCGTAGTTGGCGGCGTCGTCGGCGTTCGTGTCGAAGAACGGCGGTTGCAGAATCGCCGCCGGGAACACGATCTCGTTCATGCCCGGGTTGTAGTAGGCGTTCACCGTCTGCGGCGTCATGAACCATTCGCCGCGGTCGACCGGGCCACCGAGCTTGTTCATATCGCGGTCGTGGTCGGCGGCGTAGCCACTGCGGTAGTTGCCGACCGGATCGGTGGGATCGACGCGGACCGCGGAATAGTCGCGCCAGGTGTCGGGGTAGCCGATCTTGGGGGTGAACCGCTCGAGCTTGGCGAGCGCGGCCTCGCGGGTCTCCGGGCTCATCCACTCCAGCTCGCTGATGTTGCGGCGGTAGGCCTCGATCAGATTCGCCACCAGCTCCTGCATCCGCTGTTTGGCCTCGGGCGGGAAGTGTTCGGCGACATAGATTTTCGCGACCGCTTCGCCGAGCAGATCCTGCACCAGCGAGACGCCGCGCTTCCAGCGCTCACGATTCTCCTGGGCGCCGGTGAGGGTGCGGCCGTAGAAGTCGAAACTCTCCTCGACGATCGCGGCGGTCAGATACGGCGCGCGTGCCCGCAGCACCCGCCAGCTCGCCCACGCCTGCCAGTCCTCGAGCGGCTCCGCGGCCCACAGCTGTGCGAAGGTACGCGCGTAATCCGGCTGGCGCACAATGACTTCGGCGAACAATTCGGTTCCGGAGGCAGAGACCCCCGCGGCCAGTTCCTCGGTCCACGCGGTCCAGTCGAATTCCGGATTCGCGGCGGCGAGGTCGGCGAAAGTGGTGAGATTGTAGCTCAATTCGGCGTCGCGGCGGCGCACCACGTCCCAATGTCCCGCGGCCAGTTTGCGTTCCAGCTCGAAGACGCGCTGCGGATCGTACTCGAGCGCGGCCAGCTGGAACATGCGCCGGATGTGCTCGACGTATTTGGTGCGGATCTCGGCGTAATCGTCGTTGCGGTAATACGATTCGTCCGGCAGCCCCAGCCCGGACTGGGTCAGATTGACCAGATAGCGCTGGGAATTCTTGTCGTCGGTATCGACGTAGGCGCCGACGGCCCCGCCCACACCGGTGCGCTGCAGCCGGCCCAGCAGCACGGCAAGTCCACGGCGATCCTGCACCTCGCGCACCGCCGCCAGTTCCGCGGCGATCGGGGTGAGCGCGGCGGCCTCCACCGCTTCCTCGTCCATGAAGCTGTTGTAGAGGTCGGCGATCTTGCGCGCCTCCTCCTCGTCCGGCACCGAGGCCACCGTTCCGGCCGCCAAGTCCTGGATGATCTTCTTGACGTCCAGTTCGGCCTGATCGTAGAGGGTGCGGAACGCACCGTCGACCGCGCGATCGGCGGGGATGTCGTAGGTGTCCAGCCATTTGCCGTTGACGTGCGCGAACAGGTCGTCCTGCACCCGCACAGCGTCGTCGCGATAGGTCAGATCGATGCCCGAGGGAGTCGTCACGTCGAAAGTCACGACCTCCAGTATGCCGACGACGGCGTCGCGCCGCCGCCGCATTCAGCCCTGAGCAGCAGTCGCCGCCGGGATGCGGTCGAATTCGCCGTCCCGGGCGCCGGCCAGAAATGCCCGCCACTCGCCGGGAGTGAACGACAGTGCGGTGGCGTCGTGAACCAGAACCGTGCCACCGTCCGCCGCGGGGCGAACGTGCAGGTCACCCTCGCTGTCACCGTGCAGGAGCCGGCGCAGGAAAGCCATCCAGGCGGGCGCGTCGACGGTGATGATCGGCTCGAGCTCGGGTCTGTTCGCGGGATCGCGGCGGTATTTGCTGTCGCGGATCAGCACCGCGTCACCGTCGAAACGGACCTCGACGCACTGGTTGCCGTTGTTGGTGCGCGTGGAGGTGAACCAGGGTGTGACCTCCGGCCGATACCTCGCGGGGGTGGGCATGGGCGGGAGTTTACACGGCTGCGTATTTCTCGATCAGCGCCAATGATTCTGTGCGAGTGAGGGATTGATCGAGTGCTCGCACGAATGCGAACGCCAGATCGTGCACCTGGTCGGGATTGTCGACCGGCGCGCCGAAGACCGCGCTCTCGGCCCAGCCGAAGGTCGGCAGATACTCGGAGGCGAAGTCCAGCAGATGAAAGCTCGCCCCGCCGAGGATCGCGCCGTCGGGAGCCGCGAACGGGATGACCCGGATGTCCACGTTCGGCCTGGTGCGCAACAGCCCGGCCAGATACTCCAACTGCGCACCCAACACGTCCTGGCCGCCGACCCGCTGCACGAGCGTGGCCTCGCCGACCACCGCGGTGAGTGCGACGGGATCGTCTCCGTGCAAGCGCTTGCGGCGCCGCATCCGCATCGCGACCAGCTGTTCGACCTGCGTCGGGCGGACCATCACATCGGCGGCGATCAACGCCCGCGCATACGCTTCGGTTTGCAGCAGACCCGGGATCACGAGGCTGTCGTAGCTGCGAATACTGTCCGCGCCGTATTCCATCCCGTAGTAGCGCTGCAGTTCCGGGCCGATCAGAGCCGAGCGGGTCCACCAGCCGCGCTCTTTCCCGGCGGCCAGCAGGGCGAGCAATTCCGCGCGTTCCCGCGCGCCGACCGCGAGCAGATCCAGCACCGGGCCGATCGTGTTGCCGGTCAGCACCCGGCGGCCCTTCTCGACATGCGACCAATTCGCCGGGGTGAACCCCACCGCACGGGCGAAGCCGGCCGAGTCGAAGCCGCGTTGTTCGCGGAGTTCGCGCAGGCGACGGACCAATTCCCACCGGGCGACCACTGGCGAGGTAGGGGCCATGCGGGCAGATGTTACGCCGGCCGCCGCGACACGCGGGTGACTATTGTCATTTCAACTGTACGGCGATACGGTCTGCGTATCGGTGGCACTGCACTCGACGACGAGACGAGGTTCGCCATGAGCACGCGCGACCCGATGGCCGGCGCGATCGAACCGAATATCACCACCATCACCACCGCGCCGCGCGCAGTCACTCAGGAAGCGCTGGTCCGCTGTCGTCGCTACCGCAAGGAGAACGGGCTCTACGGCATCGTCGAACCGGTCCGAGGTCGCATCCTGTTGGAAATAGGCCCGGTCGGCGCGATCACCGTGCCGGCCGCCCTCGGAGCTCCGATTCGCGAATACCTCAGCGTGCGCGGACATCGCGGGCCGATCATCGGGCATCCGCGGTCGGCACGCTGGACCTTCCTGACCGGACATGTCGACGAATCGGCCACCGACGCCGCGATCGCGTCCGATATGTTCCATCGCTGCGCCGCACTGGTCACCCCGGGCACCACCATCGTGCTGCCCTCACCGGCCGACGAACGCACCGGCTACCGGGTGTGGATCGATTCGCCGCACGGCGACTACCGGCCGGAACTGGCCGAGGTGCTCACCGCAACCCGCCAGTGCCGGCCGGACCCGTACTGACCCGCGGCGATCAGGAGGTCGGCCGCGGACTCAGGGTCACGCTGTACTTGTTCTCCAACGTCTGATTCCAATCACGTTGGCACTGGTCGATCTTCGACTGATCGCCGTTGGCCTTGTTCACACAGTCGAGGAAATCCTTACCGCCGTTGTTGACGAAGAAGTTGACCCCGATCGCGGCGATCACGATCCCGGCGATCAGGCCGAGCAGGCCCAGAACGAGACCGGCCATCGCCATCCCGCCCCCGGCCGCGGTGCCGCGCCGCGCTTTGACCGTCGCGATGATGCCGAAGATCAGGGCGACCAGGCCGAACAGGATTCCGCCCAGCACCGTCCAGCAGGTCAGCACGGCGATGATGCCGAGGACCAGCGCCGTGATGGCCAGCCCCTTGCCCTTCGGCTGCTCCCATGTGCCCTGTCCCGGCGGACCGGGATAGCCGCCCGGGGGCGGCGGGGGATAGCCACCCGGATACTGTCCGGGCTGCTGGCCGTACTGGCCGGGTTGTTGTGCGTACTGGCCCGGTTGCTGGGGATATTCGCCCGAGTGGCCGGGGTACTCGCCGGAACGGCCGGGATACTCGCCCGAACGTCCGGGTTCGCCGCCCGACTGCGGATACGGTTCCGGCGGGGGGTAGTTCCCGGGCGGTGGATTCTCGGTCATCGCTGTCCTCTCCTCTAACGCACGGGCCCTCGACGGCCGCGTCTGCCGACTCTATTGGCCGCCGAGACGTGCGTGCATTTCCCACACCAGGACCTCCGCCGGAACCTCGGCGACGATGCGCTGCCCGCCACTGCGGGTCATCCGCACCGCATCGCCCTCGTAGAGGGTTCCGACACCCTCCATCTCGACCTCGCCGCGGGCGACGAAGACATGCAGGTAGGGCGCCTCGGGCAGGGTGATCACCTGCCCCGCAGCGGCTCCCGCCGCACCGGGCATACGCCCGACGTGCAGGGCGGAATGGCTGCTGCTGATCGCTATCGCGGTGCGATCGCGATAGCGCGGCATACCCGTGGCGACCGTGATCAGGCCACCGCGGTCCAGTTCGTCGTCGATTTCCAGTTGCTGATATCCGGGAGTAATTCCCGGCTCGTCCGGTACTACCCACATCTGCACGAAATGAACCGCTTCGGAATGCGGCGACGTGCCGCCCTGTTCGGGCGGAAGCCGCCACGAATCATTCTTTTCCGAATGCAGAATTCCGGTTCCCGCGCTCATTCGTTGCGCCAATCCGGGATAGATGACACCGGCATGTCCGAGCGAATCCTGATGCACCAGAGAACCGTTGAGAACCCAGGTGACAATTTCCATATCGCGATGCGGATGAGTGTCGAATCCCTCGCCCGGCAACACGATGTCCTCGTTGTTCACCAGCAGCAGCCCGTGATGGGTGTTCTCCGGATCGTAATGCTCGCCGAACGAGAACGAATGCTTCGAATCCAGCCATGCCACACGGGTTTTCATGCGATCGCCGGCGCGATGAACATCGATGTGTGGTGTCGTGAGTGTGGACAACGGGGGTCCTCCTCTCGAGCTGCTGTCGAGGCCGCCGGGTAGATTCTACCGTGGCTGTGCACCGGCCCCGCACATTGATCCGGAGGTGAACCGAAATGCGACCCGACGCTGCGCGGCGGGCCGCGGTGGCCGCCGCCGTCCGCCGGCCCGGAATGCCGCGGCTGGCGCTGATCCGGTTCTCCGGACAGTTCGGCGACGGAATGTTTCAAGCAGCGCTGTCGGGTGCGATTCTGTTCAATCCCGAACGTGCCACCGATCCGCTGGCCATCGCGGGCGGGTTCGCGGTACTGCTGCTGCCGTATTCGGTGATCGGACCGTATGCCGGCGCGATGCTGGACCGCTGGGACCGCCGGATGGTGCTGCTGATCGCCAACGTGCTGCGGGCGGTATTGATCGTGGTGACCGCGGTCGGGCTGTGGGCCGGAATCCGCGATACGCCGCTGTTGCTGCTGGCGCTCGCGGTGGTCGGGATCAGCCGATTCGTCCTGGCCGGAATCTCGGCGTCGCTGCCGCGGGTGCTGGAACAGCGCTGGCTGGTGCCGATGAATTCGGTGCTGGCCACGGTGGCATCGGGCTGCGCCGGAGCCGGCGCCGCAGCCGCGGTGGCGATCATCGGCGCGGTAGGCGCGGGCGATGTCGCGGGTGCGGTGGCGGTGGCGGCCAGCGCCTGCGGGTCGGTGATCTCGGCGGTGGCCGCGATCGGCTTCGCGCGACATCAGCTCGGGCCCGAACACCGAATCGGTGCCTCCGGTCGCGGTGCCACCGCCGAGTCCGTGCGCGCCGTGCTGACCGGTCTGCGCACCGGCGCCCGCGCGGTCGCCGAATCGCGGGATTGCACCACCGCGATGATCGGCGTCGGCACCCACCGCATCGTCTTCGGCGCCAACACCCTGCTCATGGTGCTGGTCCTGCGCCGCCCCGACGAATCCGGCATGTCGGCGAGTTCGGGACTGGTCGGCTTCGGCGTCGCGATCACCGCGGTCGCCGCGGGCATGCTGGCCGCCGCGGTACTGACGCCGCTGCTGATTCCGCGGCTCGGGCGTCCGCGCACGGTGGTCGCCGGACTGTCGGCGGCGCTGCTGGTGCAGGCGACACTGGTCCCGCCGATCACCGTCGCCACCGGTGCGGCCGAACATCGGGCCCATCAACTGCTGCTGGTGGGCGCGTTCCTGCTCGGCATGGCCGGGCAGATGGTGAAACTGACCGGGGACGCCACCCTGCAGATCGATGTCGACGACGCTCGGCGCGGGCAGGTATTCGCCCTGCAGGACACGATTTTCAACATCACGTTCGTCGCCGCCGTCGCCGTGACCGCCCTGGTCATTCCCGCCGACGGCCGTTCCCTCGGCGTGGTGGCGGCCGGCGCCGGCCTGTACGCGCTGGGGATCGCGGCGATCGCGGTCAACAGCCGCCGGCGCACGCCACGCGGTTCCTCCGGACGTTCGGAGACGCATCCCGGCTGATCGGTTAGATTGTTAGCCGCTGTGCTCGGTCCCAGCTGATGCGGTGACTGACAGTGCATGTCACCAGCGGTGCGAGTGGTAGTCGAGGAGTGCGGTGTTCGGGAACAACGCGACGGGGCGAGCTGCTGCCGACGGATCGGTGGCGACGCGCGGCTCCGCCTCCATCGGAAAGCGCTGCGCCTCGGCGATTTTCACGCCCGCGGTCACCGGATTGCTGGTGTTCGGCACGCTCGCACCCGTCCCCGCGTCGGCCGAACTCGCCCCGTGGGCGCCACCACCGAAGAATGCCTGCGGCGAAACGGGATTCGATCCGCTCGCCCGCCAGCCCGATCCGAATGCGCCTGCGCCGCCCATTCTTCCGCCGAGAATCGACATCCCGGTGCCGGTACCGGAGATCGTGCCGGTGCCCGTACCGGGCCCGCGCCCGGACAACACCCGGATCGTCCCGCAACCCCTGCCCGCGGACCCGTGCCGCAACCCCTGCCCGGACATTCGCGATACGCCGAAACCACCGCCGGCGGAAGATCCTTCCGCGCCGGGCGAATCCGCACCCGACTCCGGTTCGGCATCCGGCTCCGGTTCGGCACCCGGCTCGAACAGTGGCTCCGGCACAGGGTCCGGCACCGGCTCGGGATCGAATTCCGGGCCGTTCAATCTGCCGAACATCAATATCAATCCGGAACCCGAACCGATTCCGATCCCCATTCCCGGGGGCGAACCGCCGGCACCGGAGACCCCGCCGACGCCGGTGCGGCCGTCGACCGACCCGGGCGCGGTCGCGGCGGCACCCGCGCCGCGCACGGTCGAGAACGTGAAGCTGGTCAATCAGGTGACCGGCCACGGCTCGGTCAACCGCACCGATATGCGCTGGCAGGTCGACGGCACCGATCTCGGCATCATGTGGGAGACCGAACCGGGCAAGGTCGCGGTGGTATTCGGCGACACGTTCGGCAAGGGCTGGGAGTACGGCCAGGTCGGCGGGCCGGACTGGCGATCGAATGTGCTCGGCTTCAGCTCCGAACGGGACCTGTCCAAGGGCCTGATCATCGACGACATGGTGCAGGACAGCCGCTGCCACGCCGCCGAACTGCTGAACAGCCGCAAGATCAAGAACTTCGAGACCACGGTGATTCCCACCTCCGGATTCGCTCTCGGCGAGCGGCAGTACATGAGCTACATGTCGGTCAATCGCTGGAGCAGGATCCCGGGGATGTGGTGGACCAACAACGGCGGTCTGGCCTACTCCGACGACGGCGGCAGTACCTGGGTCAAGGATCAGTACGCCAAGTGGGACAACATGTTCGGCATCGATCGCTTCCAGGTCGCGACGATGGTGCCGCACGGCGACTACGTCTACATGTTCGGCACGCCCAACGGCCGCATCGGCATGATCGGCCTGGCGCGGGTGCCGAAGAAGGATGTGCTGAACAAGTCCGCGTATCAGTACTGGGTCGACGGGACCTGGGCCCCCGCACAGGAGAATCGCGCCACGCCGCTGCTGCCCGGCATCGCGGGCGAGCTGTCGGTGCGCTTCGACGAGGCGAGCCGGCAGTGGCAGATGGTGTACCTGGACCCGGCTCGGCACGCGATCGTGCTGCGCACCGCGGCCGAACCGCAGGGAGCCTGGACCGACGGCACCGTGCTGGCCGATACGAACGACTACCCGAAGGCCTACGGCGGTTTCATCCATCCCTGGTCGACGGGTAAGGACCTCTACTTCACGATGTCGGCCTGGGACAGTTACAACGTCTACCTCATGCACGCGACGCTGAACGACCCCACCGCACCGGAACCTGCCGATCCCTAGCCCGCGCGCGGGAATGTCATCGACACCACCTCGCGTATTCACCGGCGGCCAGTACTCTCGAAGCAATCATGGCCACCTATTTCGATCCCAAATCCTGGTCGCCGTTGCGGGCAGTGGACCTGGGCCGACGGCTGTTCGACCCGGAGATGCTGGATCAGTGGACGGCCTTCACCACCGCATGGCTCGACCCGGTGGCGGATCTCGGGGCCGGTACGGTCACCGCGCTCATGCCGGATGTACTGATGACGCTGCTCAGCGAGGGAATCCTGAGCCGCTTCGGCGGTCGGGAGGTCACCGCCACCCTGCTCGGGCACGATCTGACCGCGATTCTGCAGACCCTCAAGGTGCGCCGCCGCGGCGCCCACTTCCAGACCAAGACGGTGCTGACCGCCCTGCGCTGGAACGGACATCCGATCGAGGAGATGACGGTGATCGCGCACGGAGTGCGGCTGATACCCGGCGTCCCGACGAAGGTGCGCACCGCCGGACTCGACGTCACCGGCACCGTGACCACCGCGGCGCTGGTCGAATGGCTCAACGAGAAGCGGCTGGACTGGCGGTTCGAGGTGCATCCGAGCGGATTGATCAGCGCGCGCCATCGCACCCGTAGATTTCAGGCGCTGGTCGACGCCGCCATCAGCGACAACCTCGTCACGATCGCGGTCCACCAGGCTGCCTGGTCGGGTGTCCGGGTGCCGCGGCGCTGGGTCTCGGTGGCGCCGGTGACCCTGGCGGACCTGCCCAACGACGTGCGCATCGTGCGTGCCGACCGGCAGGGCGACCGGGTACATTTCCGGCTCGAACTCCCGCAGATCACCGGCTCGTTCGACCTCGGGCAGATGCGTGCGGCGATCGTCGCCGGCACCACGCTGATCGTGTTCTGACGCCGACCCCGGAGCGCCGTGTCCGGAGCGCCGTGTCCGGTGCCGCCGGCGCTACTGCCCGCCGGCGTTCCACCATTCGAGCAGCGCGGCCTCGGCCTCGTCGCGAGTCAGCGGGCCGCGGTCCAGCCGCAACTCCTTCAGGTAGCGCCAGGCGCGGCCGACCTGCGGTCCCGGCTCCAGGCCGAGCAGTTCCATGATCGCGTTGCCGTCCAGGTCCGGACGCACCCGCTGCAGATCCTCCTCCTGCTGCAGGCGTTCGATCCGGGCTTCCAGATCGTCGTAGGTCGAGCGCAGCAGTGCGGCGCGGCGCTTGTTGCGGGTGGTGCAGTCCGCGCGCACCAGTTTGTGCAGCCGCGGCAGCAGGTCGTCGGCATCGGTGACGTAGCGGCGCACCGCCGAATCGGTCCACTGGCCCTTGCCGTAGCCGTGGAAACGCAGGTGCAGATAGACCAGCCGCGCCACGTCCTCGGTGAACTGCTTCGGATATTTCAAGGCGCGCATGCGCTTTCGCACCATCTTCGCGCCGACGACCTCGTGGTGGTGGAAACTGACACCGCCGCCGGGTTCGTTGCGTTTGGTCGGCGGTTTGCCGATGTCGTGCAGCAGCGCGGCCCAGCGCAGCACCAGATCCGGATCGCCCTGCTCCTGATCGATGGCCTGGCGCAGCACCGTCAGCGAATGCTGATAGACGTCCTTGTGCTGATGGTGTTCGTCGATCTCCAGCTTCATCGCCGGAACCTCGGGCAGCACCCGTTCGGCCAGCCCGGTCTCGCACATGATGTCGATGCCGTCGGTCGGATGTTCACCCGCGATCAGCTTGTCCAGTTCGGTACGGACCCGCTCGGCGGTGATGCGGCGGATCTCGTCGGCCATCAGCGCGATCGCCACCCGCACCCGCGGCGCCACCTCGAAGCCGAGCTGGGAGACGAAGCGGGCCGCGCGCAGCATGCGCAGCGGATCGTCGTTGAACGAATCCTCCGGCGCCGCAGGAGTATCCAGCACGCCGGCGAGCAGGGCCTCCATGCCGTCGAGCGGATCGACGAATTCCAGATCACCGGCCGGGCCGATACGGACGGCCATCGCGTTGACCGTGAAGTCGCGGCGGACCAGATCGCCCTCGAGGCTGTCACCGAAGGTGACCTCGGGGTTACGGGAGACGCGATCGTAGCTGTCACTGCGGAAGGTGGTGATCTCCAGCTGCCAGCCCGATTTCGACGCGCTCACCGTGCCGAACGCCAAACCGCCGGTGTCCCAGAGGTTGTCGGCCCAGCCGCGCACGATCTCCAGTACGACCTCGGGCCGGGCGTCGGTGGTGAAGTCCAGATCGGTGCCGAGCCGGCCCAGCACGGCGTCGCGCACGCTGCCGCCGACCAGGTACAGCTCGTGGCCGCGCGCGGCGAACAGGCCGCCCAGCGGAGTCAGCACATCCGAGAGCCGGCCCAGGGTGATCGCCGCCGCGGCAAGCAATCGCGTCCGGCGATCATCGTCGGGGTCGGACACGGCCCTTCCTTTCACTTGTGTGCCGTCCTCCACTTCTGCGTCAACGGACTTCGGCGAAACCACGAAAAAGCAGCTTAGTTGGTGCGCACCCGCCGGTACCCGCCCGGACCGGACGGGCGCCACTACCGCGGTGCGGCATGACACTCGGCATCGAACACGTTCAGTGCATCGATCCGGCGCGGCTAGACTGACCCGGTGTCTCCGGCCGATCGCGCGAACAGTCGACGCCGCCAGCCCCGGCGCCGCGGTTCGGCCGGTAATGCGGCGAAACCTCGCATGCGCACCGTCCGGGAAACCTCCGCGGGCGGGCTGGTCGTCGACGGCCTCGACGGGCCCGCCGAACAGCGCTGCGCCGCGCTCATCGGCCGAACAGACCGCCGCGGCCGGTTGCTGTGGTCACTGCCGAAGGGGCATATCGAAGAGGGGGAGACGGCCGAACAGACCGCCGTCCGGGAGGTCGCCGAGGAGACCGGCATCAACGGCCGGGTGGTCGCGGAACTGGGAAGCATCGACTACTGGTTCGTCACCGAAGGCCGTCGGGTACACAAGACCGTGCACCATTACTTGATGCGGTCGTTGGGGGGTGAGCTCTCCGATGCCGACGTCGAGGTCACCAAGGTGGCCTGGGTGCCGTTGAGCGAACTCGATTCCCGGCTCGCCTACGCCGACGAACGGCGTCTGGCCGAGGTCGCGAATCGGCTGATAGATCGGATGGAGAGCGGCAGACAATGACGCGTGCGAGTCGCAGTGGGCATCGCTGGGTGCTCCTGCTCGTCTCGCTGGCGCTCGCCGTATTGAGCGTGCCGTCGGCCGGGTCGAGCCATGCGCAGCCGTCCGGGTCGGGAGGTTCGACCGCCGCGCCGAAATTCCTCAAACTCACCCTCGATTCGGTATCGCCGAGCACGATCACCACCACCAGCGATTCCGTCCTCGCGCTGACCGGCACGGTGACCAATATCGGCGATCGCGCGGTGGACGACGTCAGCGTGCGGGTGCAGCGCGGGGCGGCCATCGCCGAACCCGGTGAACTGCGGTCCACGCTGCGCCAGGATCAATCGAACTTCCCGGTCAGCGCGCAGTTCCAGGACGTCGCCGACCAATTGGGGCCCGGACAGCGCAAACAGTTCACGCTGCGGATCGGGGTGCGCGAGGGCATGTCCAACGCGGCCGCCAATCCGCCGGTCACGGACTCGCTCGGCATCACCGAACCGGGCGTGTATCCGCTGCTGCTGAATGTGAACGGCGAACCGGCCTACGGCAATCAGGCGCACCTCGACGATGCGCGGTTCCTGCTGCCGGTACTCGGCCTGCCCGCCCTGCCGAACGGCGCCGATGCCGCGGCGCAAGGATCACAACCCGTTCCCGCCGCACCGCAGCCGCCGGTCGCGACCACCATGGTGTGGCCGCTGGCCGACCGGCCCCGCATGGTCGCCGGCATCCCCGGTTCGGTGGACGGCAAGGCGCTGCTCACCGACGACGAACTGGCCGGGGAGCTGGCCCCGGGCGGCCGCTTGGATCAACTCGTCTCGGCCCTGGAGTCGGCGCTGCGACCCGACCCGTCGCACGATTCCGGCCGCGCGGGTCCCGGGCTGGCCGGATCGCTGTGCCTGGCCGTGGACCCGGACCTGCTGCTCACCGTGTCGAAGATGACCGAGGGATATCGGGTACTGGCCTCCCCGTCGGATCCGGACGGGCCCACCCGCGACGGCACCGGTCCGCAGGCCGCGCGGGCGTGGCTCGACCGGCTGCGAGCGCTGGCGCCGACGATGTGCACGGTGGCACTGCCGTTTGCGCAGGTGGACCCGACCGCGCTGGCCGGCGTGCACGATGCCGATCTGGTCGCCCGCGCGCTCACCGCGCCCGCCGATATCGTCGATTCGCTGCTGTCGGTCAAATCCGTGCGCGGGGTGAGTCTGCCCGCTTCCGGAGCCATCGGAGGCGATGCCGCGACCATGCTGACCGAGCGCGGTTTCACCACCGCCGTTCTCTCCGGCAATGCGGTGGCCGAGGGCGGTTCCCTCAGCACCGCAACGGGTTCCGGCCGCGGCGAGGCGACGGTGCGCAGTACCGCCTCCGTCGCCGCGGACATGGCGTCGGTGGTACCGGAGATGGTGCGCCTGCCGGCCGCCGCACCGGCCAAACCCGACGCCGCGCCGCCGGCGCCCGATTCCGGGTTGAAGGTCGCGACCTTCGACATGTGGTCGGCGACCGCACTGGCCGCGGTCGGGTCGAATCCGCCGACTCCGGCGTTCACCCCCGACCGGGTCCGGTACGCCGTCACCAACGACTCCCGCACCGCTCGACTGCAGGACGCACTCGGCGCGCTGAGCTGGCCGGTACTGAATACGACCGAGACCCGTCCCCGCGCCACCCTTCTGATGCCGCCGCAACAGTGGGGCGCCGACCGCGACGAGGCCGGGGCGTTGCTCTCGCACCTGGAGTTGATGTTCCGCAGCGGTCTGGCGACACCGCGTTCCTTCGCCGATCTGCTCGCCCAGCCGGTCGATCCGCGCCCGTACGACCTGGACTACGCCGGTGACGCGGCGGCACAGGCGGTGCCGGAGCAGTTCGTCGCGCCGGTCGGACAGCAGGAACATCGGATCGACGATCTGATGAGCGCCCTGGTGGAGATTCCCCAGCAGGAGCCGACACCGCGGACGTTCCTCACGCCGTTGCGCGACGATCTCATCCGGGTGCTGACGCTCTCGGACCGCACCGGCACCGATTCGCAGGCCGACACCGCCGCGCAACGACGACTCGAACAGACCACCCGGACCATGGACGGGCTGTTCTCCTCGGTGAGCGTGCTGCCGCCGGGCGGGGTGTACACGCTGGCCTCGGAGCAGAGTCCGCTGCTGCTGGTCGCGCGCAACGATCTGCCGGTCACGATCCGGATCCGGTTCAAGATCGGGGCGCCCGCCGAGACGAATATCACCGATATCGGTGAGCAGCAGCTTCCGGCGGAGGGTACTCGCTCGTTCCAGATTCCGACCAAGGTGAGCGACAGCCGTAACCTGGTGATTCCGATATCCCTTACCACACCGGCCGGAGTGCCTCTCGGCAATGCCACCTCGGTTTCGGTACGTTCGAACGCTTACGGTCAAGCGTTGGCGATAATTACCGCATGTGCCGGTGCACTGCTGTTCCTGCTCGCCGGTCGCCGCTTGTGGCGCCGCTTCCGGGGACAGCCCGATCCGGCCGACAAGGGTTTGGACCCGGGAAAACGACGCAGGCTGAACCGATACCTGCGCGCCCGCAAACGAGTACTGCAGGAAGAGGAGGCACAGTGAGCGACAATCGCGCAGCGGCTTACTGTGCCGACCGGGTGCGGGTGTCCCGCAGGTCACCAGGCACAGTGAGCGACAATCGCGCAGCGGCTTACTGTGCCGACCGGGTGATTCACGGGCCGGCCCGAATGCCGAGCAGACCGGAGGTCCGGTGACCGAGTACGACGGCCCCGTCGTGCCCGATCAGGCCGACGACGAGCACTTTCCGCGACGCGCGCCCGCCGCGCCGTGGGAGCGTGGACCGCGTCGGCTGAGTCCCGATCCCTCGATGCCGCCCTCGGGCGCCAACGGTGTCGTGTCCAACGGGACGCCGCCGCACCGCTTACCGCCGAACGACGCCCGGCCCGATCCGGCCGATCCCCGGCGGCCGCTGAGCGGCCCGATTCCGCAGGTACCCCCCGCGGGCCGGACGCCCGGCCCGAACGGAGCACGACCCACCCCGCCCCCGCGCCGGCAGTCACCGCCCAGCGCACCCATCCGCCAGACCCCGGGCGCCGGCCCGCGCCAGATTCCGCCCGGGGCATCTCCCCGCCCGGAACCCCCGAATCCACCGGACGGGTCCCGATATCCGAGACCGCAGAATCCGCCGCGCCGGCAGAGCCCGCCGAGCGCGCCGCTGCGCCAGACGCCGCCGAACGCGCCGCGGCAGCCACTGCCGCCGAACGCGCCGCCGAGCGAGCCGTTCCGTCAAGTCCCCCCGACGGATCATCGGGGTCCTCGCCCGCCGCAGGACGGCGCGCCGCCGGGACGGCCTCGGCCGCCACAGCGCGGACCGCGCCCACCGGTCGAGCCCCCGAATCAGGA
>NZ_BAFW01000255.1 GCF_000308535.1 Nocardia cerradoensis NBRC 101014
CCCACGGTGCGCGGCGGTCAGCCGAATCCGGCCGGTGGCCCGCCGCGGCGGCCCGGAAATTCCGCGAATCCGGCACCGCGTCCCGGTGCGCAGGCGACTCAGAAGATCGCCAAGCCCGGTGAGCAGAAACCTCAGTCGACCCAGAAGATCGCGGCCGGAACCCTCGGCGAGGCGATGGCGCAGCGCGGGCCGCGCTCGACCGCGGCCAACCGGGCGGCTCCCGGTGGCACCGGGACCCGTCCCGGCTCCGGTCCGGGTACCGGCGGACGCCGCGCGGTCGGCGCGGGCGCTCCCCCGTCGGGTCCGCCGCCGCGCAAGGGCAACGGTGGCGGTGACGGTCCGGGCGGTTCGGCGGGCAGGGGCCCGAAGGCGAAGAAGAAATCGCCGTGGCGCATCGTGCGCCGAGTGATCTATGTCCTGGTGGCATTGGCCATCGTGGTGCCGAGCGCGGTCTTCCTGATCGCGTACACGACCGTCTCGATACCCCAGCCGGGCGATCTCAAAACCCCTCAGGTCGCCACGATCCTGGCCTCCGACGGCACCACGCAGATCAGCAGAATCGTTCCGCCGGAAGGCAACCGGACCGACGTCACCATCGACCAGATCCCGCCGCACGTGCGCAACGCGGTGATCGCGGCCGAGGACCGGGACTTCTACTCCAACCCCGGCTTCTCCATCAGCGGTTTCGCCCGCGCCGCGCGCGACAACCTGATGGGCAAGGACACCGCCGGTGGTGGTTCGACGATCACCCAGCAGTACGTCAAGAACGCGATGGTCGGCAATCAGCATTCGCTGAGCCGCAAGATGCGCGAGCTGGTGATCTCGGCGAAGATGGCGCGGCAGTGGGGTAAGGACGACATCCTCACCGCGTACCTGAACACCATTCCGTTCGGTCGCGGCACCTTCGGTATCGACGCCGCGGCCAAGGCCTACTTCGGCAAGTCGGTCGAACAGCTGACCGTCGAAGAGGGCGCGATGCTGGCCGCCACCATCAACCAGCCGTACGGCCTGGACCCGGAGAACAACCCGAAGGGCGCCGAACAGCGCTGGAACTACGTCCTCGACGGCATGGTCAAGGCCGGTTCCATCCCCGCCGCCGAACGCGCCAAGATGGTGTACCCGAAGGTCCTGCCGTCCGGCGCCAACAGCGACGACAGCGAGAACAAGACCGCGGGCCCCAACGGCTTGATCAAGCGGCAGGTGCTCAGCGAGCTGTCCGAGGCCGGCATCAGCGACACCCAGCTGAACACCGAGGGCCTGCAGATCACCACGACCATCGATCAGAAGGCCCAGCAGGCGGCGATCGATTCGGTGCACAAGAACATGCAGGGTGAACGCGACGAGGTGCGGACCGCGGTCGTCTCGGTCGATCCGAAAACCGGTGCGGTGCGCGCCTATTACGGCGGCGACAACGCGACCGGCTGGGACTTCGCCAATGCCGGTCTGCAGTCCGGCTCGACCTTCAAGGTCTTCGGCCTGGCCGAGAATCTCGAACTCGGCAAGCCGCTGTCGACGATGTACGACAGTTCGGATCTGACCGTCAACGGCATCAAGATCACCAACGCCGAGGGTGAGACCTGCGGTACCTGCACCATCGCCGAGGCGCTCAAGCGGTCGCTGAACACCAGCTTCTACCGCATGGAACTCGATATGCCGGACGGTCCCACGAAGATCGCCGCGATGGCGCACCGGATGGGCATTCCCGACACGATTCCGGGCGTGGGCAAGACCCTGACCGAACCCGACGGCTCCGGCCCCAACAACGGCATCATCCTGGGTCAGTACCAGGTGCGACCGCTGGATATGGCTTCCGCGTACGCGACCATCGCGGCCTCGGGTGTCTATCACAAGCCGCATTTCGTGCAGAAGGTCGTGACGGCCGACGGTCAGGTCCTGCTGGACCGCGGACAGGTCGCGGGCGAGCAGCGGGTCTCCGCCGCCGTCGCGGACAACCTGTCGGCCGCGATGCAGCCGATCGCCGCCTCGTCCCGCAACCACGGCCTGGCCGGTGGCCGGCTGTCCGGTTCCAAGACGGGTACCACCCAGCTCGGTGACACCGGTCAGAACAAGGACGCGTGGATGATCGGCTTCACCCCGTCGCTGTCGACAGCGGTCTGGGTGGGTACCGCGGACGGTGTCGCGCTGAAGACGCCCGGCGGGTCGATCATGTACGGCTCCGGCCTGCCGTCGGATATCTGGAAGGACACCATGGACGGCGCGCTCGAGGGCACGCCGAAGGAGAACTTCCCGAAGCCGGCCGCGATCGGCGGACAGGCCGGTGTGCCGTCCTATTCGGCGCCGTACACCGCACCGAGCACCACACAGCAGGAATACCAGCCGCCGGTCGTGGTGAAGCCGTCGCAGGTCGAGATCCTGCCGGGCATCACCATTCCGGTGCCGGGCATCCAGCCGAATCCGCGTTCGCAGCCGCAGCAGAACCAGCCGCAGTCGCAGGACACCGGGCCATTGCCGGGTCAACCGGTGGCACCCGCCGACGGATCCTCACCGACCACGTCCGGTGATACCAACGGCAATTCACGGTCCCAGCGTCCGGGCGCCGGCGTCGGCAACAATACCGACGGGACAGGAGACGGGAACTCCAACAGTCACCGGTAGCCTCGGGTGGCGTGAGTGAACAACAGCCGGTGGCGGCCTCGACGTTCGGTGACGAAGGTGTCGAGACCGCCACCGGTTTCGTTTCCGCGGCTCCCCTCGCGGCGGATCGGAGATCGGCGGTGCGCCGGGACAAACCCAGCCGCACCGATTCGATGACCGCTCAGTTGAGCAGCACGATCGGCGGCCCGGTCGGCGACCACGCCCTGATCGGCCGCTCTCGCTTCTGGACTCCGCTGCGCATTCTGCTGGCCTTCGCGGTGGTGTTCCTCGCCCTCGGCTGGGCCGGTAAGGCCGGCTGCATTCAGCAGACGACCACCTCGGAGGGCCATCTCACCCTCGACTGGAACAACGGCCGCCAATACGTGGCCATGTGCTACTCGGATACGGTGCCGCTCTACGGCGCCGAACATCTCGACGAGGGCGCGTTCCCCTACAAGAAGAAGTGGACCGAGGTCGGCCCCGACGGCAAACTGCAGACCCGGTACATGGAATATCCGGTGCTGTCGGGCCTTTATCAGTACCTGGCGATGGAGGTCGCCAATATCTGGATGTCGCTGCCGTTGCCCAAGGCGCTGTCGGTGGTGGTGTATTTCAATGTCGTCGCCGTGGGACTGGCGCTGGCCTGGCTGGTGACGGTGTGGGCGTCGGCGATGCTGGCGGGCCGCCGGATCTGGGATGCGGCGCTGGTGGCGCTCTCACCGCTGGTGCTCGTGCACATCTTCACCAATTTCGACGCGTTGGCAACGGCTTTCGCGGCCACGGGCCTGCTGGCGTGGGCCAGGCGGCGGCCGGTCCTCGCCGGAATCCTGCTCGGGCTGGGCGGTGCGGCCAAGCTGTATCCGCTGTTGCTGCTGGGCCCGATCGTGGTGCTCTGTCTGCGTGTGGACGGCCGTGACCGATTGCCGGGCCTGCGAGAACAGCTGCGACGCAACGGCAACAACGCGATCGGCGCCCTGCGCGACTATCTGGCCGGCGCGCGGATCAGTCCGCTGCGGGCGGCGCTGGTGACCGTGGTGTCGGCGATGCTGGCCTGGCTGGCGGTGAACCTGCCCATCGCGGTGCCGTTCACCGAGGGCTGGTGGGAATTCTTCCGGCTCAACAGTGAACGCCACGCCGATCCGGATTCGCTCTACAACGTGATCACCTCCTTCACGGGCTGGCAGGGTTTCGACGGTCCACTCGCCTCCTCCGACACTCCGACCGCGCTGAATTCGGTGTCGCTGGTGCTGTTCGCGGCCGCCTGCGCGGTGATCGGCTACATCGCGCTGACCGCGGCCCGCCGGCCGCGCGTGGCACAACTGGCCTTCCTGGTGGTGGCGGCCTTCCTGTTGACCAACAAGGTGTGGAGTCCGCAGTATTCGCTGTGGCTGGTGCCGCTGGCGGTGCTGGCCCTGCCGCATCGGCGAATCCTGTTGGCGTGGATGACGATCGACGCGCTGGTGTGGTTCCCGCGCATGTACTACTACCTCGGCACCGACGACAAGGGCGTCCCCGAACAGTGGTTCACCAGCGCGGTTCTGATCCGCGACGTCGCGGTCGTGGGCCTGTGCGCGTTGGTGGTCCGCCAGATCTACCGGCCCGATCAGGACCTCGTCCGAGCCGACGGAGTGGACGACCCGGTCGGCGGAATTCTGGACCGCGCGCAGGATCCGGCGCTGCCGTGGTTGCCGTCGGCCCTGCAACCCAGGCCGCCGTATCCGGCCTCTGGCGCGAACAGCCGATCATGGGCGAGGATCGACACATGACCGCATTGAGCGAGCAGGCGACCACCTTCCTCGAGCTGCACCGCCCCGGCGATCCGGCGATTCTGCCGACCGTCTGGGACGCGTGGTCGGCGAATCTGGTGCAGGCGGCCGGTTTCGCCGCGCTGACCGTCGGCAGCCATCCGCTGGCGGATTCGCTGGGCAAATCCGATCAGGAGGGGATGACCTATCCCGAATCGATGGCCCGGGTTCGCGAGATCACTGCGGCGGTCGGCATTCCCGTCTCGGTCGATATCGAATCCGGCTACGGCCTGAAGCCCGCCCAGCTGATCGACGGACTGCTGGAGGCGGGCGCGGTCGGCCTCAACATCGAGGATTCGGTGCACAGCGAGGGCGGCCGCCTGCGCGAGCCGAGCGAACACGCCGATTTCGTCGCCGGACTGCGGCAGGCGGCCGACGCCGCCGGTGTGCACGTGGTGGTCAACGCCCGCACCGACCTGTTCCTGCGCGAGGACCAGAACACCCCGGATCGGGTCGAGCGGGTGCTGGAGCGGATGCGGCTGGCGGCCGAAGCGGGCGCCGACGTGCTGTACCCGGTGGGTCAGCGCGATCCGGAGATCCTGCGCCGGCTGTGTGCCGAACTTCCGTTGCCGGTCAACGCCATCGGCCTGCCGGACCAGGGCGATCGCGCCTGGTTCGCCGAAGTGGGCGTTGCCCGAGTCAGTTTCGGGCCGTTCCTGCAGCGCGCGCTGAGCACCGAGGCGAACCGGCTGCTCGAGCGCTGGCACTGATCCCGGAACCCCGGCACCGAATCGGGTCGGGTTCTGTGACAATGGAAACCGCCGATGCCCGTCGCAACGCATGCCACGAAGCCCGAGATGAGCGAGCCTACGGTATGCGACCGGGGCGGTCATCGGCGCTGTGATTCCCGGTCAGGCCACCCGCTCGTCGTGGTCGATCCACGCCGGGTAGTCGGTATATCCGGCCGGTCCCCGGCCGTAGAGGCCGTCCTCGCGTACCGGCGCCAGCGCTCGATCGTGCCGGATCCGCGACACCAGATCGGGATTGGCGATGAAAGCCCGTCCGAAGGACACCAGATCGGCCCGGCCGTCGGCGAGCACCCGCTCGGCCGCCGCCGGTGCGGTCGGTGCGCGGTTCTCACCGATATTGGCGATCAGCGTGCCGCTCCAGCGTGGGCGCAGATCGGCGAGTGCCGGATAGTCGTCGTTGTCGGTGAGATGGAGATAGGCGAGATCTCGTCCGGCGAGTTCACCGACCAGGGCGCGGTAGAGCGGCGCCGGATCGGCCTCGTGCATGCCGAATTGCGGATTGCCCGGCGACAACCGGATCCCGACTCGGTGCGGACCCGCCACGGCGGCAACGGCATCGGTGACCTCGAGTGCGAATCGCATGCGATTGGCGATCGTGCCGCCGTATTCGTCGGTGCGCAGGTTGGTGTTGTCGGCCAGGAACTGATGGACGAGATAGCTGTTCGCACCGTGGATCTCGACACCGTCGAATCCGGCCGCGAGCGCGTTGGCGGTGGCGGCGGCGTAATGCTCGACGGCCCGGGCGATCTCGGCGCGGGACATGGCACGAGGTCGTGGCGCCGCGGCCTTCCCGCCGTCGATCAGGTGGACCGGATCGGCGGCCGGTACCGCCGACGGGCCGGCCGGCAGGGTGCCGTCGATCCGGGCCAGCGGATGACCCCACCGCCCGCCGTGCATGAGCTGGGCGAAGATCCGCCCGCCCGCGCCGTGGACGGCTTCGGTGACCCGCCACCATCCGGCGATGTGCGCCTCGGTGGCCAGGCCCGGCACCCATGCCTCGCTCTGGCCGGTCGAATGCGGCCAGATTCCTTCGGTGACAATGAGTCCCGCGTCGGCCCGCTGGGCGTAGTAGGTCGCCACGTCGTCGGTGGGCGAGCCGTCGGGGTGGGAGCGCAACCGGGTCATCGGCGCCATCACGACGCGATTGGGCAGGTGCAGGTGGCTTGCGTGATAGTCGGTCAGCAACAGCATGCGCGTACCGTAGAACCTGACATCAATGTGAGGTGCAAGGGAGAAACCGGTGCGCATCGGCGAATTGGCACGACGCACGGGCGTCAGCGTGCGGTCGTTGCGGTATTACGAGACCCAGGGCCTGCTGGCCTCGACCCGGACCTCGGGCGGTCAGCGCGAATACCGTGAGCAGGCCGTGGACCGGGTGGTTCGCATTCAGGAGATGTTCGCCGCGGGACTGCACAGCCGCACCATCGCCGAACTGCTGCCGTGCATCAACGACACCGACGGTACGCCCGCGCGGACCGCTACCCCGTGGCTCTCGGAAACCCTTGCCGCCGAACGCGAACGCATCGACGCGTGCATCAAGGATCTGGTCCGCACCCGCGAGGTGCTCGACGGTGTGATCAGCGCGGCGCACGGCGAGCCGCACTGAGCGCGAACCCCTACCTCAGGGCGGCCAGTCCCGGCCGGCGCTCCAGGACGGCGCCGGACGCCGGTGCGGCCGGCTCCCCGGCCCCCGCGGCATCCGGCCGGGTTCCGGATCGGAGCGAGGCCAGCACCATCCCGAGCAGGCCGACGCCGAGTCCGGCAATCGTCAACGGCCGCAACGGTTGCGCGATCAGCAGCCAGGCCAGTCCCGCCGTGACCAACGGGGTGACGAAGAACAACTTGCCGACGCGGGTGGCGTCCCAGCGGCGCAGCATCGCGTTCAGGAGCAGGAAGCAGGCGACGGCGTTGATCGCCACCATCCACATCAGCGAGCCGGCGAAGCGCAGCGGATCGGCGATGTGCATGCCCCCGCTCCCGAGCATGAGGATTCCCGCCACCGGCGCGCTGATCAGCACGTGCACAGCGGTATTCGTGCGGGTGTCGACCTGCGGCACGAAGCGCTTCTGATAGACCGTGCCGAGGCTCAGGCCCAGGAGACCGACCACGCACAGCACCAATCCCGTTGCGGAGAAATGCGATTGGTCGGCAACCGCCAGTCCGACGCCGAGGCCGCCGACACCGAATCCGATCCACTGCCGCACGGTGACCGACTCCCCGAGCACGGTCCCGGCGAACAGCGCGATCACCACCGGATTCAAACCCTGCACCAGTGAGATCACCGCCGCGGACACATGGTCGGCCATGGCGGTGTAGAAGGCGCCGAACTGCACCATCTGCATGAGCAGTCCGGCGACGGCGACATGCGCCAATTGCCGGCCGCGCGGCCACCGCGCCCCGACGACGACGGCATACATCGCCAAGACCAGTCCGGCGCAGGCGAAGCGGGCGAACAGCACCACCATCGGCGGCGCCGCACCGACGCCGATGATGCCGGCGATGAACGCACTGCTCCACATCACGACGAAGGCCGCGGGGGCGGCCGTTTCCATCAGTCGCTTCCGCACGACGCCTCCCGAATAACCGCTTCAACTGGTTACCAACCCTGACACCGGTGCGACTAACCTGTCAAGGGGGTTACTATGACGAGGTGTTCACCTTCGTCAGCGGCAATGTGGCCCTGGATTTCGCCGGGACGGTTCAGGAGCGCGATGCCGGTTTCGTCGATCTCCTGACGACTCCCGCCGCGCTCGGCGAATGGCTGATCGCGGCCGGATTACTGGACTCCGCGGCGCGATGCGACGCGGCCGACCTGGCCCGGGCGGTCGAACTGCGCGAAGCGGTGTACCGCCTGGCGCTGGCCACCACCACCGGTGAACCGTGGCGCGATGCCGACCGGATGCTGGTCAACCGGATCGCCGACGGCCCGAAACCCTCGATCGCCCTGCGCGCCGACGCCGGCGTGACCCGCCGGGGCGACTGCGATCACGCCCTCGCGCGCATCGCGACCGAGGCGATCGAACTCCTCGGCGGCCCCGATCGCGATCGCATCAAACAGTGTGGCCGCGATACCTGCACCCGCCTCTACCTCGACACCTCCCGCGCGGGCTCGCGGCGCTGGTGCGATATGACGCTGTGCGGCAATCGCGCCAAGAGCGCGTCGTTCCGCGCTCGCCGCGGCAAGCCGTAATTCAGTGGGCGGGAACGAGTTCGCGCGCCTCCGGTGACACCATCGGCCGGTATCCGCGCGGGCGGGCGCGGACGAACGCGAAGAAGAAGAACACCAGCAGGATCGCGCGTCCCCACACCCCGAACTGCACGAGTTTCTCGTAGAAGTCCGCACCGGTCCCGCTGCCCAGGGCGTGGAAGTAGCGGAAGACCCCGATGCCGAGCGCCAGATCGGCCAGCAGATAGGCGCCGACCGCCGCCCACGGCACCTCGAGCAGGACGAAGAACGGCAGCACCCACAGCGTGTACTGCGGCGAGTGCACCTTGTGGAACAACAGGAATCCACTCAGCATCGCCGCGCTCACGCCCACCCACGGGTAATACCCGAGCGCGGGAAAACGCTTCCACCCCAACCAGACAGCGAGTGCGAACGAGACGACCACCAGGACCGGCGAGGCCGTCGCCACGACATCCTGGAACGACGCTTCCCCGCTCTGCCCGTCCGGGAACATCGGCCGAAGCCCCCAGTACCAGATCGAGTTGGTGGTGATGTCGGCCTGCCGCATCTGCTGGAAGGTGAACGAGGCCCGCCAGCCGTCGTAGCCGAGCAGAGCGAAGGGCAGGTTGATCGCCGCCACCGTCACGATCGCCGCACCCGCGGCCGCGAACGCACCGGCCGGGTCGTAGCCGCGGCGGGGAGCATCCGGCCGCTCGCCGAGGTCCGGCTCGCCGAGAAAGATGTAGAGCATCAGCGGCAGGACGAAGATTCCCGGATACAACTTCAGGCAGAATCCGATGCCCAGCAGGACCGCCGCGCCAATTCCCCTGGTGCGCAACGAATATCGAGTCAGCGTGGTCATCACGTAGACCGCGCCGACGGCCGTGCACACCACCGGAAGTTCCCAATTGTGGAACGCGTAGAGCACCAGCGGCGGGCCCACCGACCACAGCAGCGCGACCGCACCCGACATCCGTCCCAGCATCCACGCGGTCAGCAGGGCGAACGGCGCCAGCAGCAGTGCCGAATGCAGCAGGAAGCCGGCGTCGTCGTGCACCCCGGCCGCGCCGAGCCACATCAGCAGCCCGCTGAGTACCGGATATTCCACGGCGCCGCCGGTCAGGGTGCCGTCCGGGGTGATACCGCCGCCGACGTAGGGAAACAGATGTTCGTCTATGCCGCGGCCGAGCCAGAGGAATTGGATGTCGGAATAGCAGACCTCGGCATCCTTGATGCGATCGAAGATCAGACTGCGCCCGTCGCCGTCGAACGGCGCGCCCGCGCAGCGGGCCTTGTTGAGATAGGCGAAGATCAGTGTGACGGCGCAGGCCAGCACCGCGGCCGCGGCCGCGGCCCGGCCGGTTGCGCGCGCCCGGACTATCGCATCGGCCACGCGGCCACCTCCGCAGCCACGCCGTCGCCACCGCCGGAGTTCCTACGATCGGCGGATCGAATCGGCATGTGCACCACGATAGGTGGGCTACCCCACCGACGGCGATATTCGTCGGGAACGAGACCCATTTCGCACCCGGTGCCCCGGATTCGGGTCCGGACCGGCCGTTCATGTAGCCTTGTCGGGTTGCTGACGCAACGACCCCTCCTGCCACGGAAAGTCCGTGGCCGTTCACAGTCCACAGGAGGTGATGGGTTCCCGTGCGTCATTACGAAGTGATGGTCATCCTCGATCCGAACCTGGACGAGCGCACTGTCGGTCCGAACTTGGACAAGATGCTCAGTGTGGTCTCGCAGCAGGGCGGCAAGATCGACAAGGTCGACCTCTGGGGCCGCCGCCGGCTGGCCTACGAAATCGAGAAGCGCGCCGAGGGCATCTACGCCGTCGTCGACCTGACCGCCGAACCGGCCACGGTCAGCGAGCTCGACCGTCAGCTGGGCCTGAACGAGTCGGTGCTGCGCACCAAGGTGCTGCGGCAGGACAAGAAGTAAGACCCCTGGCATACCTGCCGGAAAGCAAACCGCACTTGTCGTTGCCTGGCCTTAGGCTCTAGCGCAACAGGCGAGTGCACAGCTGATCGCACCGGAGACCAGGAGGAACCATGGCAGGCGACACCGTAATCACCGTCATCGGCAATTTGACGGCAGATCCGGAACTTCGATTCACGCCCGCGGGCGCGGCGGTGGCCAATTTCACCGTCGCCTCGACTCCCCGGGTGTTCGACCGCAACGCCAACGAATGGAAAGACGGCGAGGCACTGTTCCTGCGCTGCAACATTTGGCGTGAGGCCGCGGAGAATGTCGCCGAGAGCCTGACCCGAGGCGCTCGCGTCATCGTGAGCGGACGGCTGAAGCAGCGCTCCTACGAAACCCGCGAGGGTGAGAAGCGCACGGTCGTCGAACTCGAGGTCGACGAGGTCGGTCCCTCCCTGCGCTACGCGACCGCGAAGGTCAACAAGACCTCGCGCGGCGGTGGCGGTGGTGGTTTCGGCGGCAATTCCGGCGGCAGTGGTGGGGGCTTCGGCGGCTCCAACGGTGGCAGTCGCGGCGGACAGAGTTCCGCCGGCGACGATCCGTGGGGCAGCGCTCCCGCGGCCGGCTCCTTCGGAGGCGGCCAGATGGACGACGAACCGCCGTTCTGAACGGCTCACATATCGGGGCCCGCGGTACGCGGCTCCCAGGCAAACGGAGTGAAGACCCATGGCCAAAGCACCGGCACGCGAAAAGGTGCTGAAGAAGAAGGCTTGCGCGTTCTGCAAGGACGACAAGAAGGCGAAGAAGGACGGCTCGGGCACCGGCGCCGTCATCGACTACAAGGACACGGCGTTGCTGCGCAAGTTCGTCAGCGACCGCGGCAAGATCCGCGCCCGCCGCGTCACCGGAAACTGCGTGCAGCACCAGCGGGACATCGCCGTCGCGGTGAAGAACTCTCGCGAGGTCGCGCTGCTGCCGTACGTGTCCACGGCTCGCTGAGAACGGGAGGCAGACGATGAAGCTGATTCTGACTGCTGATGTGGACAACCTCGGTGCGCCCGGCGACACCGTGGAGGTCAAGGACGGTTACGGCCGTAACTACCTGCTGCCTCGCGGCCTGGCGATCGTCGCCACCCGCGGCGCCGAGAAGCAGGTCGAGGGCATTCGCCGGGCGCAGGACGCCCGTCGCGTGCGCGACCTGGACCACGCCAAGGAGCTCAAGGCCGCGATCGAGGGCCTGGAGGGCGTGTCGCTGTCGGTGAAGACCGCCGGCACCGGCAAGCTGTTCGGTTCGGTCACCACCGCCGACGTCGCCGGCGCGGTCAAGGCCGCCGGTGGCCCGGTGCTCGACAAGCGCAGCATCGAGCTGCCGAAGTCGCACATCAAGAGCACCGGCAAGCACAACGTCACCGTGCACCTGCACCCCGACGTGATCGCCAAGTTCGACCTGCAGGTTGCTGCCGCGGAGTGATCTCCGCCCCGCTGTCCGGTACGGCACCCATCGGTTCGCCGATACGCCCGATCCGGCCGACGGGTCACAGTTCATCGAAGACCATCCCCGTGGTTACCGCGGGGATGGTCTTCGCCTGCGCGGATTTCTCCGGCCGACAGGCCCGTATACGGCTCTTGTCGCGTTTCGGACCGGAATCGGATCCGACACGATAGAGTTGCGAAAGATTTGCTAGTTGGTGACGGTGGGCATCGGATCCCGCCGGCGACAGCTTCTGCGCACTTTTTACCCAGCTCCTGGGGATTTGTGGACAAGTAGCCAAACCGACCATCTCGAATGTGACCTACGCCATAGCTTCGGAGAGCGGTGTTAACCCAACACGCCCGGCTGTTCATCTCGGATGACACGCCGACGCTATTTCAATCCACATGTGGGAAATCGAAAAAACGCGTGTCCACCTGGTCATAGCCGCTGCGCATACCGGGTTATCCCCAGTTGATCCACAAGGCCTACACAACAGTGGGTGAACTGTGCCCAGTTTATCCACAGCTGTTTCCACAGGACGGTTTGGCGATCCCCAACTCGGTCCCTTAGGTTCTTCCAGGCGCCGTCGTCACGGGCCGGTAGCACCGCGATTCTCGTTGTGGGAAACCGTTAGCTACGGGCAGGTTCTCGATCATGTGGCGGCCGCCGCGACGGCCGGGGTGACATGTTCCGACGTGTCGGTACCCGGGCGTACAACAAGTCATCAATAGGGTCGAAGCCGGGTGGGATCAGGCCGGGTGCGATGAGAGAGGACGGTCGAGTGGCAGTCGTCGACGATCGCGGGCACTCGGATTACAACGATCAGCCCGGCGAGGATTTCGGTCGGCAGCCGCCGCACGACATGGCCGCCGAACAGTCGGTTCTCGGCGGCATGTTGCTCAGCAAGGACGCCATCGCCGACGTCGTCGAGGTCATCCGTCCCGGAGATTTCTACCGTCCCGCGCATCAGGCCGTCTACGACGCGATCCTCGACCTCTACGGCCGCGGCGAACCCGCGGACCCGGTCACCGTCGCCGCCACCCTGGACCGGCGCGGCGAACTCAAACGCATCGGCGGCGCGCCCTATCTGGTCACCCTGACCCAGACCGTGCCGACGGCGGCCAACGCCTCCTACTACGCCGAAATCGTCGCGGAGAAGGCGATTCTGCGGCGCCTGGTCGAGGCCGGCACGCGCATCGTGCAATTCGGCTACGCCGGCTCCGAGGGCCAGGACGTCGCCGAGGTCGTCGACCGCGCCCAGGCCGAGATCTACGAGGTCACCGAACGCCGGTCCACCGAGGACTTCCTGCCCTTGGAGGAACTGCTCCAGCCGACGATGGACGAAATCGACTCCATCGCCAGCCGCGGCGGCATCTCCCTCGGCGTACCGACCGGCTTCACCGAACTCGACGAGGTCACCAACGGCCTGCACCCCGGCCAGATGATCATCGTCGCGGCCAGGCCTGGCGTCGGCAAGGCACTCGCACTCGATACCCCGCTGCCCACTCCGGCCGGCTGGACGACCATGGGTGAGGTGGCGGTCGGAGACCACCTGCTCGACGCGCACGGACGGCCGACTCGGGTCGTAGCCGCCACCGAGACGATGTACGAACGCCCTTGCTACGAGGTGGAATTCTCCGACGGCACGGTGATCGTCGCGGATGCCGAACATCAGTGGCTCACCGAAACACGCGCCTCACGGCGCTCCGCCCAGCAAGCCACGGCAGGCCGCAATCGGTGCCGGAATCAGCGAACGTTCGCCGAGGTTCGGACCACCGCCGATATCGCCGGAACGCTTCGCTGCGCGACTGCGGACGCGCGGCTCAATCACTCGGTCACCAACGCCGCGCCGCTTCAACTGCCGGAGCGTGACCTGCTGGTTCCGCCCTACACGCTGGGCGCTTGGCTGGGCGACGGCACCGCCGCCTCCGCCCAACTGACAACTGCCGACCCGGAAATCGTCCTGCGCATCGAGAACGAGGGGTTGCTCGCGGTGCCGTCGGCGAGTGCCGCGTTGCGCTACTACCTGCGCCTGCCCGAATCCGATCCCATTTCTCCTCGCAACTGCGTCGTGTGCGGGGCCGAGTTCGTGCCGTTCACCTCCGAGGTGAAGACCTGCGGCCGATCCTGCGGTGGTAAGTCGCGATTCGTCTCCTCCCCCTCGCCCCGGCCGACTTGCCCGCAGTGCGGGCGGCCTTCCACAGGTCTGCGGACGTGCCAGGGCTGCCGCAATGCCACGGGCACGGTACAAGGACGGTTGCGCACCATCGGTGTCCTGGGGAACAAGCACATACCGACGGCCTATCTCCGCGCCTCCGAAGCACAGCGGCGGGCGCTGCTGGCCGGTCTGCTCGACACGGACGGCACTGTGACCCACAGCGGTTCGGTGCAATTCACCGTGACGAACGAACGACTGGTCTCCGATGTCGAAGAACTGATCGTCAGCCTCGGATACCGATGCCACCGATCGGCCAAGGCCGTGCGCGGACGCACCGCGGACAGTTCCGTGGCGTACACACTCACGTTCACGACCGACGACGAGGTGTTCGGCCTGAGCCGAAAGAATCTGCTGCACAAGCAACGTCGGCGGGCGACCGGGACCGCACGGTCGAACTCACGATTCATCGTCGACGTCCGGCCGATCCCCAGCGTTCCGGTCCGCTGTGTCGAGGTCGACAATCCCGACCACCTCTACCTGGCCGGGCGCTCGATGGTCCCCACGCACAACTCCACCCTCGGAATGGATTTCATGCGGAGTTGCTCGATCAAGCACGGCTTGGCGAGCGTTATCTTCTCGCTGGAAATGAGTAAGACCGAGATCGTGATGCGTCTGCTGTCGGCGGAGGCGAAGATCAAGCTCGGAGATATGCGTGCCGGGCGGATGAGCGACGACGACTGGACCAAGCTCGCGCGGCGGATGAGCGAGATCAGTGAGGCGCCGCTGTTCGTCGACGATTCGCCGAACCTGACCATGATGGAGATCCGGGCGAAGGCGCGCCGCCTCAAGCAGCGCCACGATCTGCGGCTCGTCGTGGTGGACTATCTGCAGCTGATGACCTCCGGTAAGAAGGTCGAATCCCGCCAGCAGGAAGTCTCGGAATTCTCCCGAAGCCTGAAACTACTGGCCAAGGAATTGGAAGTTCCGGTGGTCGCGATCAGTCAGCTGAACCGTGGTCCGGAACAGCGAACGGACAAGCGCCCCATGGTCTCCGACCTCCGCGAATCCGGTTCGCTGGAACAGGACGCCGATATGGTGATCCTGTTGCACCGCCCCGACGCGTTCGAACGCGACGACCCGCGCGGCGGCGAGGCCGACCTGATCCTCGGCAAACACCGAAACGGCCCCACCGCGACGATCACCGTCGCCCACCAGCTCCACCTCAGCCGCTTCGTGGATATGGCGCGCGGGTAGCGGGCAGCCGGCGCGGCCAGGCGATGTGGTCGACCGAGAGCCAGGGGGCGGCGGCGACGGCCGAGGCGGGCATACCCGTGAAGTCGACGATGTCGCGGTGGAGATGGGACTGGTCGACGAAACCGGTTTCGGCGGCGACCCGGGCGGGGCGGTGGCCGGCGGCGAGTCGATGGGCCACGTGGTCGAACCGCACCAGCCGGGCGCACTGTTTGGGCGTGATCCCGATCTGGGCGCGAAAGCGCGACCACAGCCGCTGACGGCTCCATCCGACCTCGGCCGCCAGTGGTTCGATGCGGCCGCTACCGTGACTGTGCGTCAGTCGGCGCCAGACGAATTCGACCTCCGGATCCACCTCCGGGCCGGTGGCGAGGCGCCGAGCCAGTGCGGCGTGCGCGATCGCGAAGCGCGTATCCCACGAGCGCGCGGCACGCAGTCGTTCCTGGATGCGCGCGGCATCGCCACCCCAGAGTTCGCCGAGCCCGACCACCATCCCGTTCAGTTCCGCACCCGCGCCGAGCACCGTGTGGGCGACCACGGGAGACAGCCGGATCTGCAACAGGTCGACGGCGCGGCCCGAGCCCCGTAGCGCGCCGCGGGGCAGGCCGACCACGAGGGGGCCGCCCGTGCGCTCACCACTCACACCGTCGACGACCAGCGCGTCACCGAAATCGACGAAAACCGTCAACGCCGGATACGGGATCATCTGCAAGGCGACCGTTTCACCGGCCCTTCCCCGGAATCCCGCCATACTCACGCCCGGCATGCCGCCCCCGGCCGGGACCGCGAGGTCCATCACGGCACCGGCCAGCACCACCGGCTGCACAGGCATGCCGCAATGGTACGAGCGATTCGGACGGATGGCCCGGTGGCGAATTCAGTTCGGACGGTACCGGGCTCGCAGGTGGAAGCGTTCGCCCCGGGGGCCGAGGATACTGAGGAATTCAACCGTGCGGGCGTCGGCGTTGCCGAACCAGTGCGGGAGGTGGGTGTCGAATTCGGCCACCTCGCCGGTACCGAGAACCAGGTCCTGATCGCCGAGCACCACGCGTAACCGGCCGTCCAGCACATACAGCCAGTGGTAGCCCTCGTGCGAGCGCGGCGCCGGTTCGCGGTGGCCGGCTCCGGCGGGCAGGATCTGGCGGAATACCTGCAGCCCACCGGGATTGCGAGTCAGCGGGATGACGGTCATGCCGTCGCGTGTGAACGGTTGTGGATAGACGCGGGGGTCACCGCTCGCGGCGGCGCCGACGAGTTCGTCCAGCGGAACTCGGTAGGCGCGGGCGAGTGCCAGCAACTGTCCGAGTCCGGGTTTGCGCTGCCCGGACTCGAGCCGCGACAGGGTGCTGACCGGGATCGCCGTTCCCGCGGAGAGCTCGGTCAGCGTCCGCCCGCTGCGGCGGCGCAGCTCGCGCAGCCGTGGTCCCAGCGCCGCCACTACCGGTTCGAATCCGTCGTCCACGCGTTCACCGTGCCCAGTGCACCGTCCTCGACGCAAAGAAGTTTGCCGGATCGTCAAACCGGCGGTCCCCGCCGTAGGCGGAAAAACCGCCTTATCGCTGCGGCGGGCCTTCGTGTTTACACGCCGCGGTTCAGATCACAGAACTGTTCCGGCTGGTAACGCTCGCCATGCGGTTCCCGACACCACTCGTGACACACACGGCCCGTCGGGGGGCCTGTCCCGCTTTCTTGTCGGACCGAATTGGGGATCAGGACATGGCTCTTCGCGAGTTCATCACACGGCACCGCATTGCCTCTGCGGCCGCCGGACCAGCAGTTTTGGGGGTCGCGGCCATTGTCGCGGCCTCGTGGGGCCTGATGGCGACGCCCGAGACCCGCGATACGCGGCTCACCTCGTCCGTCACCGAATGTCATGACATGGTCACCATCTCGGTGGCCGGTCGCAACGACAGTCCGGACCCCAACAAGACGGCCATGCTGGTCGACGCGAACGGCAACGCGCTGCCGGCGGCGCTGTCGGGTGACTACAGCAGCCACTGGGTCGATCCGGTGGTCAACGCCCCCGCCGACAAGGTGGATCCGGGTTCCTACGCCGCGGTGTACATCGCGTATCCGGCGAATATGAGCACCTACGAGCAGGCTGTCGACACCGGTGTGGCCAATGCCGAGAAGGTCATGCACGACATCGCGCAGGCCTGCCCCGACACCAAGTTCTCCATCGTCGGTTACAGCGAGGGCGCCGACGTCGCCCGCCGCGTGGCCATGGGTATCGGCCACGACGAGCCCGGGGCCGACGGCAAATACGATGTGGTCGATCCGAAAAACGTTCTGGGCGTGGTGATTCTGGCCGATGCCGGCCGCACCGCCGGCGACGGCCCCTTCCCCGGCGCCCAGGATCCGAATCATCCCGACGGCTTCGGCCAGAACTACCAGAACGGCAACAAGCCGATCTCCGGACAGGGCGCGCTGCCCGACCAGGCGGGTGACTTCGGCGCGCTGAACGGCAAGGTTGCCTCGTTCTGCTCCGAAGGCGACCTCACTTGCGCTGCGCCGCAGAACATTTCGCTGCTGCAGCTGGCCGCGAACGTGGGCCGGCAATTGAACGTCGACAACCTGCAGAACGACGGGCTGACGCCTGCGACCGGTCAGGACGTGGCGGTCACACTCGGCCGGATCGCGATGAACGCCTTCTCCTACATCGCCTCGCAGCCGAACTGGATGGCGAGTAACGAGACCTTCCTGCAGGTGCTGCTGAAGGTGTCCGAACCGGGCTACAAGCCGGGCGACAACCCGCCCGCACCCGCTCCGGCACAGTCGATTTCGACCGAGCAGATGGCGCCGCTGGCCTATCTGCCGCAGAAGGTTCTCAACGAGATCATCGGCCTGATCGTCACCAACCAGAACACGATTCCGGTGATCATGAGTGATCCGTACCAGCTGACCCTGGGCCCCAACGGCACCGGCCACCACTTCGATTACTGGCGCGACTCCGACGCCGCGAACGGCAAGCCGATGACCTCGGCCGAATACGCGGCGGCGTGGCTGACCCACCTGGCGCAGCAGGCGCAGGCGGGTCAGCAGATCGACACCAAGTCGCAGCCGACCCAGGCCGACGTCCAGGCGGCGTACAAGACCGTCCAGGACAGCAAGGCGGCCGACACCAAGGCGGCCACCACGACGAGCCCGGCGGCCACCACGACGAGCCCGGCGGCCACCACCACCCAGCCCGCGCCGACGACCGCGACGCCGACGACCACCGGCACGGCGCCGACCACCACGACGCCCGCCCCGGCCACCACGACCACGACCGTCGCACCGGCCGAACCGCCGGCTCGCACCCAGGTCGCGGCCCCCGTCGAGACCACGGCACCGCCCACCACCCAGCCGACGACGACCGCGCCGACGACGACGCAGCCGACCACCACATCGGCGGCACCGACCACGACGGCCACGAAGTAGGCGACCGCGGCGATAGTCACCGCAGGTGAGCCGGCAACGGCCGGGCCCGTCGCTACGGGCCCGGCCGTGTCAGTTGGCCGCTCGTTCGGTGCGCATCGCGGCCGCGGTCAGTTCGACGGAGCGGACCCGGTCGGCGATATCGGTGGCGTGGTGGACGAGGATCAGCTCGTCGGCGCCGATCGAGGTGGCGAATTCGTCGAGGTGGTCGCGTACTTCGTCCGCAGTGCCGGCAGCGGTGTAGCGCGTCATCGAGGCCAGCTGCGCACCGTTGGGCGAGGCGAGGAAGGCGTCGATCTCCGCGTCGGTGAAGGTTGCCGTGCCGGCGCCGCGGGAGATCATCATGCGGGCGCGGGCCCGGTAGGAGATGGTCTTCTGCTCGATCGCCTCGTCGCGGGTCTCGGCGGCGAAGACGTTGATACCGGCCATCACATACGGTTCGGCGAGCTGCTCGGAAGCCTGGAACTTCTCGCGGTAGACCTCGACCGCCTGGTGCAGCGCATCCGGCGCGAAGTGCGAGGCGAAGGCGTACGGCAGGCCGAGATGCGCCGCGAGCTGTGCGCCGAACAGCGAGGAGCCCAGAATGTAGAGCGGCACAACGCCTTCCGCGCGCGGCACCGCCTGCACACCGGGGATGCGCGACTGCCCGCTCAGATACCCCTGCAGTTCGAGGACGTCCTGCGGGAACGAGTCGGCCGAGTGTGGATCGCGGCGCAGGGCGAGCATCGTCTTCTGATCGCTACCGGGCGCACGGCCGAGGCCGAGATCGATGCGGCCGGGAAACAGCGTTTCGAGGGTCCCGAACTGTTCGGCGATGACCAGCGGGGAATGGTTGGGCAGCATGATGCCGCCCGCGCCGAGCCGGATGGTCTCGGTGTGTTCGGCGACGTGGCCGATGAGCACACTGGTGGCGCTGGACGCGATCGAGCGCATGTTGTGGTGTTCGGCGTACCAGACGCGCCGATATCCACTGCGCTCGGCGGCCTGGGCGAGGGCGACGCTGTTGGCGAAGCTCTCGCGTGCGGTCCCGCCGGGTGCCACCGACGCCAGGTCGAGGATGGACAGGGCGGTGGGCACAGTCGCGGTAGGCATGGTCGCTGCCTTTCGTATTCGGGGTGCGTGGATCAGAGCACGCGGTGTAGTCGGTCGGTGAAGTGCCGGATGCGGGCCTCGTCGCGGCGGTAGTAGGTCCACTGCCCGCGCCGGGTGGCGATGAGGAATCCCGCGCGTTGCAGCACCGCCAGATGGGCCGAGATGGTCGAGGCCGACGTTCCGGCCCGCCGCTGGATCAGTCCGACGCAGACGCCGAGTTCGGCCGAATCCTGGTCCAGCTCAGCGAAATTCGCGTGCGGCTCCTTGAGCCAGTGCAGGATCTGCAGCCTGGTCCGGTTGGCCAGGGCCTTGCATTCCTCGAGCATCTCGCATTCGGCCTCGCTCAGCTCGGCGAGCTCTTCCACGCGAACCGATCCGCTGTCGCGCACATCCACCATCCTTCGGCATTTCGCTAATTAACGAATTTAGGCGCCGACAGGCGGCACTGCACTGTGGCGCTGGTCACCCGCGTCGCTGACCACTCGGGGCGTCGGTCAATGGGGCGCTGGTCACCCCTGTCGCAGTGGCTCCGGCGCCGCCGGCTACTGCGACGGTTCCGCCGCCCTGTCCACGTCGGTGTATCCGCGAGCATCAGCGCCGCCACAACTCCCGGTTGTATCGCGGTGGCACGGATCGGCGGCTGTGACCACGACGTTCCTGCCCATTGGGATCATCGGTGACGCGTGGGCGCCGAACGCTTACCGTGAGCACAGACGAGTGCTGGGAGTGTGCGGTGACGGACTGGAACGAAGAAGTCGATGTGCTGGTCGCGGGTTCGGGTGGCGGCTTGGCCGGCGCCTATACCGCTGCGCGGGAAGGACTTTCGGTGGCCGTGGTGGAGGCGACCGAGAAATTCGGTGGCACCACCTCGTATTCGGGCGGCGGCGGAGTGTGGTTTCCGTGCAATCCGGTGCTGCAACGGGCCGGGGTGGACGACACCTTCGATGACGCGCTCACCTATTTCCGCGCGGTCGTGGGCGATCGGACGCCCGCCGACCTGCAGGAGACCTATATCCACAACGGCGCCCGGGTGATCGAATACCTGGAGAGCGACGACAGTTTCGAATTCCAGATGTTCCCGTGGCCGGATTATTTCGGGGCGGCGCCCAAGGCTCGCACCGACGGTAAGCGGCATATCGTTCCCGCACCGTTGCCCGCCGCGACTCTCGGCGAACTCGCCACCGCCGTGCGCGGCCCGTTGGGCACCGACCGGCTGGGCGAGCCGCAGCCGAAATATCTGATCGGCGGCCGCGCCCTGGTCGGGCGGTTCCTGCTCGCGCTGTCGAAGTTTCCCCACGTCTCGTTGCAGCTGAACGCCCCGCTCGTCGAACTGGTCACCGAGGACGGCGTGGTGGTCGGCGCGATCGTGGAACGGGAGGGCACGCGGGTCGCGATCCGGGCCCGCAGGGGAGTTCTGCTGGCGGCCGGCGGTTTCGAAGGCAACGACGAGTTGCGCCGGCGCTTCGGCGTCCCCGGCGAGGCTCGCGACACCATGGGGCCCTGGGGAAATCAGGGCAAGGCGCACGAGGCCGGGATGGCGGTCGGCGCCGATACCGATCTGATGGATCAGGCGTGGTGGTCGCCGGGAATGATCCATCCCGACGGCCGTGCGGCCTTCGCGCTGTGGTTCACCGGAGGCATCTTCGTCGACGGGGCGGGGCAGCGTTTCGTCAACGAATCCGCACCTTACGACCGGCTGGGCCGCGACATCATCGCGCGCCTGGACGAGGGTGCGATGACGCTGCCGTTCTGGATGATCTACGACGACAGCGCCGGCCCGGTGCCACCGGTGCAGGCCAGCAACGTCCCGATGGTCGACCACGAGGAGTACGTGCGCGCGGGGCTGCGGCACAGTGCGGCGACCCTGGAGGAACTCGCCGAGAAGATCGGCATTCCGGCGCAGGCGCTGGTCGAGACCGTGGACCGGTTCAACGACTTCGCCGACCGCGGCGTCGACGAGGATTTCGGCCGCGGCGACGAGGCCTACGACCGTGCCTTCTCGGAGGGCAAGTCACCGCTGGTGCCGATTCGGAAGGGCCCTTTCCACGCCGCGGCCTTCGGCATCTCCGATCTGGGCACGAAGGGCGGCTTGCGCACCGATACGGCCGCGCGGGTGCTGAACGAGTCCGGCACACCGATTCCCGGGCTGTACGCCGCGGGCAACACCATGGCCGCGGTGAGCGGAACCGTCTATCCCGGCGGCGGCAATCCGATCGGAGCATCGGTGCTGTTCAGCCACCTGGCCGCGCTGGATATGGCCGGGCGCTGACCGTCAGTCCCCACTGGCGCCGGGGCGGGCCCGCACATGGGCGCGCTCGCCCTGTTTGCCGAACAGGCTGAGGAATTCGACGGACCGTTCGTCGGCCGGGCCGAACCAGTGCGGAACCCGGGTATCGAATTCGGCCGCCTCACCGGGAGCCAGCACGAGGTCGTGTTCGCCGAGGATCAGGCGGAGGCGGCCGTTGAGGACGTACAGCCACTCGTAGCCCTCGTGGGTCTGCGGATCGGGTTCACCGCGGCGGTTCTCGGGGTGGATGACCATCTTGTAGGCCTGAATGCCGCCCGCGCGCCGGGTCAGCGGCAGCATGGTCATACCGTGCCGGGTGATCGGCCGCAGATGGATGCGCGGGTCGCCGGTGGGTGGGGCGTCGACGAGTTCGTCGAGGGTGACGCCGTGTGCGCGAGCCAGTGGCAGCAGCAGTTCGAGGGTCGGTTTGCGGGCACCCGATTCCAGCCGGGACAGGGTGCTCACCGAGATGCCGGTCGTCGCGGACAGGTCGGCGAGCGTGGTCCGGCGTTGTTGTCGCAGCGCGCGCAGCCGTGGGCCCACGGCGTCGAGCGCGCGGTCCAGGTGGTCGTCCATGACCCCAGTTTGCCATTTCAGCAAAGATGTTTGCCGGTTTTCCGGTCTGCCGGGCACGGTGGACGGCAGGAGGTGGTCATGGTGACCGATGAGCTGAACAGCAACTACGACGTGGTGATCGTCGGCGGTGGGGCGGCCGGGCTGAACGGCGCGTTGATGCTGGCGCGGGCCCGGCGATCGGTGGCGGTGGTCGATGCCGGCGCACCCCGCAACGCCGCGGCCGACGGGGTGCACGGACTGCTCGGCCGGGAGGGGATGGCGCCGGCGGAACTGCTCGCCCGCGGCCGCACCGAGGTGCGCGGCTACGGCGGGCACATCGTGTCGGGTGAGATCACCGGCGCGATCCGTGAGGACGGCGAATTCCTGCTCGAACTCGCCGACGGCCGGACCGTGCGAGCGCGCCGGCTGCTGGTGACCACCGGGTTGGTCGACGAGATCCCGGATGTCGCGGGCCTGCGCGAACGCTGGGGTCGCGATGTCGTGCACTGCCCGTACTGCCACGGCTGGGAGGTGCGCGACCGCAGGATCGGCGTGATCGCCAACGGCCCGATGTCGGTTCACGGTGCGCTGCTGTTCCGGCAGTGGACCGATGATGTCGTCCTGTTCACCCACACCATGGACGCACCCGGCGCCGAAGCGGCGGAAAAGCTCGCCGCGCGCGGTATCGCGGTCGTCGCGGGGGAAGTGGCGGCACTGGAGATCGGCGGCGACCACATCACCGGCGTGCGGCTCACCGACGGGACGGTGGTGGCGCGCGAGGTGATCACCGTCGGCCCGCGCATGGTCGCGCGGAGCGAGATCCTTCGTAAACTCGGCCTCGAGCCCGTCGAACATCCCTCGGGCGCAGGCGAATACGTTCCGACGGACGCGATGGGCCGTACCGACGTTGCGGGCGTATGGGCGGCGGGCAATGTCACCGACCTGAGCGCGCAGGTGGGTGCGGCGGCCGCCGCGGGCGCGTTCGCCGCCGCGCAGATCAATGCCGACCTGGTGGAGGAGGAGACGCGCCGGGCCGTGGAGCGCCACCGCCGCGGATTCTCCGCCGGCGATGAGAGCGCCCTGACCGAGCGGCACGGCCTGTGAACTCGCATCCCGGCGAAGGAGTCGACATCCACGGCACTGGCACAACCGGCGCGCACTCGCATCGCGAGCACGGCTCCGGCGGACGTGAATTCGACCGGGAGTACTGGGAACAGCGGTACCGCGGTGCCGGTTCGGCCTCCGCGAGCGAACCCAATCCCCACCTCACCGGCGAACTCGCCGACCTGCCGCCCGGCACGGCTCTGGACGCCGGCTGCGGCGAGGGGGCGGAGGCGATCTGGCTGGCCGAACACGGCTGGCACGTCACCGCCGTCGACATCGCGACGGCGGCCGTCGCGCGCGGGCGGGAGAAGGCCGATCGGGCCGGTCACCACATCGCCGACCGGATCGTTTGGCACACAGCGGATCTGACGGAGTGGGACGCGGGCGTCGACCGCTTCGACCTGGTCTGCGCATGTTATGTGCATCCGGTCGATTCGAACGACGCGCTGTTCGAGCGCCTGGCCGCCGCGGTGGCACCGGGCGGAACGCTGTTCCTCGTCGGCCACGCCCCCGGTGACCACGAATCGGCCGCGCACACCTCCGCTGCCCATGTACACGTCACCGCCGAACAGATCGCGGCCGGATTGGCGCCGGATCGCTGGGATATCCAGGTGGTCGAGAGCCGGACGCGGTCCGTCGTTCGTGCGAGCGGCGAGCCGATCACGCTGCGGGACAGTGTGTTCCGCGCTCGGAAGCGTTGACGCCGAATCAGCGGCGCTCGTGGAGCAGGAGCAGGCCGTAGGCGGCGATGGTCTGCGAGTCGGTGATTTCGCCGGTGCGGATCATCCGTTCGACGATGTCGCGGTCGAACCACCGTGAGCGCATGTCCTGTTCCTCGGGTTCGCGTTCGGGTTCGCCCGCGGTGAGGCCGGTCGCCAGATAGGCGTGGCCGCGCTGGGCGAGCGTGGCCGGGGCGGCGTCGAGGATGCCGAGGTGGGTCAGGTCGGCGGCGCGCAGGCCGGTCTCCTCGCGCAGTTCCCGGCGGGCGATCTCCACCGGGTCGCCGGACTCGCCGCCCGGCAACGCCCCCGCCGGGAACTCCCAGCACCGTTGTCCCAGTGGATATCTGAACTGCTCCACCAGATGCAGCCGATCGCCCTCCAGCGGTACCACCACGGCGAATTCGGCGCGGTGCACCACGCCGTAGATGCCGGTGGAGCCGTCGGCGCGGCGAATACTGTCCTCGCGGACCTCGATCCAGGGATTGCGGTACACGATGCGGGAGGTGAGCGTCCTCATCCGTTCGCCTCCCGGTGCTGCGTCGAGGTGGCCATGCCGCGACCCTACGCGCCGAAACCACGCGGCGGCCGGGGATCGGCGTCGGTAGGCTGCCGAGGTGAGTGCGAATTCCGATGCGGTGGCGGCGGCGTACGACGAGGTGGCGGAGCTCTATACCGGCCTGTTCCGGGATGCGATGGTGAACGCACCGGTCGATCGGGCGATGCTGGGACTGTTCGCGGAGTTGGTGCGGGCCGAGGACCTCGGGCCGGTGGCGGATCTGGGATGTGGGCCGGGCCGGATCACCGGATATCTGGATGCGTTGGGCCTGAACATCTTCGGCGTCGACGCGTCGGCCGAGATGATCCGGATGGCCCGCGAGGTCCATCCGCACCTGCGATTCGAGCACCTGCCGATGGAGAAGCTGGACGTCGCCGACGGCGGCTTCGGCGCAATCGTGGCCTGGTACAGCATCATTCATATGCCGGCGGAGCACCTGCCGGATCTGTTCGCGGAATTCGCGCGGGCGCTGGCGGCGGACGGCTATCTGATGCTGGCGTTTCAGGCCGCCGACGACGGCGCCGACCGGCAACCCTACGACCACAAGGTGGCGCCGGTGGTGCGGTGGTCGCCCGAGGCGCTGGCGGAGATGTTGCGGCCGCACGGGTTGGTCCCGGTGACCCGGATGGTGCGCGCGCCGGAGCCCGACGAGCGGTGTCCGCACGGGTATCTGCTGGTTCGTCGGTCCGCGACACCCGCCGGATCGGACGCGGGTCGCGCGGATTCGTGATATCCAGGGCTGATGCGCGACTCCTATGACGTCGTCATCGTCGGCGGCGGGCACAACGGGCTGGTGGCCGCCGCGTATCTGGCGCGCGCCGGACTGTCGGTGCTGGTGCTCGAGCGGCAGGACCACACCGGTGGCGCGGCGGTGTCGGAACGGGTGTTCGCCGGGATCGATGCGCGCCTGTCGCGCTATTCGTATCTGGTGAGCCTGCTTCCCGATCGGATCGTCCGGGATTTGGAGCTGCCGTTCCGGACCCGCGAGCGGCGGATCTCGTCGTACACGCCGGTCGGCGACACCGGACTGCTCGTCGATACCGCCGATGCCGGGCGAACTCGCGAGAGCTTCCGCCGCGTCACCGGATCCGATGCGGATTTCGAAGCGTGGCAACAGTTCTACGCGACGACCACACGGGCCGCGCAGCGAATCTTCCCCACGCTGCTGCGGCCGCTGCCCACCCGTGCCGAACTGCAGCGGACGCTCGATGATCCGGACATCTGGGAGATGCTGTTCGAGCGACCGCTCGGCGAAACCGTCGAGGCGCGATTCCGCGACGACACGGTGCGCGGGGTGGTCTTCACCGATGCGCTGATCGGCACGTTCACCCACGCCCACGATCCGGAGCTACGGCAGAATCGCTGCTTCCTCTACCACGTGATCGGCAACGGGACCGGCGAGTGGAACGTTCCCGTCGGCGGGATGGGGGCACTCACCGATGCCCTCGCCGACGCGGCCCGGCGGGCAGGCGCGCACCTGCGCACCTCGTGCACGGTGACCGGTATCGATACCGACGGCGACACGGCACAGGTGCGGTTCGATACGCCGGACGAATCCGGTCTGGCGGACGCCCGTCACGTCCTGGTCAACGCGGCGCCGGCAACCCTGGCCCGGCTGCTGGGCGAGCCGGTCGACGCGATGCCCGAGGGCAGTCAGTTCAAGGTGAACATGCTGCTGCGCCGGCTGCCCCGCCTGCGCACCGATATCGACCCACGCGAGGCGTTCTCGGGCACATTCCATATCGCGGAGGGATACGACCGGCTCGAACAGGCATATCGCGAGGCGGCCGCCGGGCGATTCCCGAGCGCACCGCCGTCGGAAATCTACTGCCATACGTTGACGGACCCGTCGATTCTGAGTCCCGACGCCGCCGAACGAGGCATGCATACGCTGACTTTGTTCGGCTTGCACACTCCGGCAACACTTTTCGAGCACGGCTCCCGCGACGAACTGCTCGCGGCGACACTCCGTGAGTTGAATTCCGTACTGGCCGAGCCTATTTCCGACTACCTAGCCGCGGATGCGAACGGCGATCCGTGTATCGAAGCCCGAACGCCGTTGGAGCTGGAATCCGAACTCGGCCTGCCGCGCGGCCATATCTTCCACGGCGACTTGGATTTTCCGTATCGCACCGACGACGATGCCTCACCCGCCGCTCGCTGGGGCGTTCGCACGGGCCATCGCAACATCTTCCGGTGCGGCGCCGGCGCGGTCCGCGGCGGTGGCGTGAGCGGAATCGGCGGCCACAACGCGGCCATGGCGGTCCTGGAGATCACGGGCCGCGCCACCCCGACAGCGAATTAGCATCACCGCCCGCCGGACAGGAGGACCGCATGCGCACTCATCGCATCATCACCAATCTTCGAGTGGCCGATATCGACGCCGCCCGCGGCTTCTACACCGACTTCCTCGGCCTGAGCACCGAGGAATTCAATATGGGCTGGGTCGCCCGATACACCTCGCCGGACAGCGGCGCCGACATCCAGCTCGTCACCCGCGACGCGGCCGCGCCCGCGGACTCCGTCGCATCGGTGCTGGTGGACGATGTCGACGCCGCCTATGCGCAGGCGCAGCGGCTCGGCTACGAGATCGTCCATCCGCTGACCACCGAACCGTGGGGAGTTCGCCGGTTCCTGGTTCGCGCCCCGGACGGCAATGTGCTGAATATCGTCCGCCACCGCGAGTGAACCGCGGCCCGGTCAGCCGAAGCTCGGTCGCACCACCGAATTCGCGCTCACCCGGTACGTGGTGAGGACGACGCCGTTGTCGAGCACCTCGGAGTCGGCGAGGGCGAGGGTGGCTTCCGGCTCGACGGCCTCGAACAGCCGCAGCCCGCTGCCCAGCAGGACGGGGTAGACGACCAGGCGGTACTCGTCGACCAGTTCGTGTTCGCGCAGGTACGTCACCAGCGAGGCGCTGCCGAAGACGAGCAGGTTCTGCTCGGTCCGCAGTTTCGCGATGCCGGCGGCGAGATCGCCCTCGATGCGCTGCGCGTTCCACTCCAGATCGCGCAGCGAATCGGTCGCCACATACTTGGGCATGCTGTTCATCTTGTCCTTGTACGCACCCTCCTCCGGGTGGTCCGGCCAGGACGCGGCGAACATCTGGTAGGTGGTGCGACCCAGCAGCAAGGCGTCGACCGCCTCCAGCTCACCGGATTTGTAGTTCGCGATGCCGTCGCACCAGAACGGTGCGGTCCACAGCGGATCCTGGATGAATCCGTCCAGCGAAACGAATTCGGCGACAACGATCTTCCCCATGATTACCTGCTCCTCTGCAACCTGTCACCGGCCCGGTCGGCCGATGCGTTCGAACCATGAAGACGGGACGGACAACGCTAACTGATCGGTGTGCGGGGAAAACCGCGAATCAGCTCACCGTCGGCAGGCGGGTGCGGGGTTCGGTCAGCCATTGCAGCCAGTGCGGGCCGATCATCGCGGCCAGCTGCTCGTAGCCCGGCGCGCCGGGATGGTAGCCGTCGCCGTCGCGCAGTTCGCGCATCCAGCTGTCGTTGTGACGCAGCGGTTGGTGAACGCGAAGGTACTGAACCTGTTCGCGGGCGCACATGTCGGTGAATCGGTCATCCAATTCGATTGTGCGCGAGTTCTGTTCGTCGTCGATACAGGGCGGCGGCGCGACCACCAGGACGGTCCAGTCGAGTTCGGCGCAGCGGCGCAGCATGCGGCGGAGATTGGCCGCGGACTCGTCGGCCGGCACCCGGATCGCCTCGTTCTCCCAGAGCGTGTCGTTGACGCCGAAGGAGAAGACGACTCGCGCGTCGACCTCGCCGGATAATCGCTGTCCGCATTCGGCCTCCCAGCGGGCGGCGATATCCGAGGAGGTCTGGCGTCGCACCCCGAGGTTGTAATAGGTCAGCGGTATTCCGGCCGCGGTCGCACGGCCGGCGAGGCGGCCGGCCCAGCCGAGGCACTGCGGATCTCCCAGTCCCGCAACCAGAGAATCCCCCACGAAACAGACCCGAACGTCGCGCACCACCGGGTGATGGTTACACAAACCGGGACGAACTCGGCGCGGTACCGGGAAGGCAATAAGATCGGCGGGGTAGTCCGGGAGGGAGCTTGTATGTTGTCCGAGGCGCCGTTGCCGCGCTGGTTCATCGATCTGCTGGCACATCGGCGATGGATTCGCCGCACCCGTCCCTTCCCCCACGTCTACGTTCGTGACGTCTTCGTCGCCGAGTTCTATCAGCGGCTGGCGGCCGAATTCGACCGGGTGCGCTCCGAGCGCCCGGATCTGTTCGGTCCGGTCGCCGCGGGATACGGCGCCTCCGGGGCGAGCCTGACCCGGATGCGTAACGGCCCGCTCGAGGTTTTCCTGTCGCGCGCCTGGCACGATCTGATCGAACGGGTCGCGGGCGTCTCGGGCAGCGGCGATGTGGAGGGCTCCGTGCACCATCATCCGCCGGGGAGTCCGCGCGGGTGGCCGCACCACGACCTCACCCCGGCCTGGTTCCCGGGTGCGGAACCGGGACCGGAGGCGGTCGGTCTGCCGGCGGACGATATCGATCTGAAGTCCGGCGCCCGGCCCGCCGGAGTGCCGGCCCGGGAGATGGTGCGCGCCGTCGCGGTGCTGTTCTACCTCGGCAACGGCGAATGGCAGCCGGGCGACGGCGGCGAGACGGGACTGTTCGCCGATATCGGCACCGCGGACCCGGCGCCGACGGTGGTGATTCCGCCGCTGGACAATTCGATGGTCGTGTTCGAATGCACGCCGCGGTCCTGGCACACCTTCCTCGGCGCCAACACCGCGGCCCGCAACAGTGTGGTGATGTGGTTGCATCGGCCGAAGGAGCAGGCGGCGAGCCGCTGGGGAGGGGATCGCATTGTCAACTGGTGACGCCCGTCGAGTGTGCTTGCTCACCGGGGCGGGTGGGCGCTTGGGCGATGCGTTCTGCCGCGCGTACTACCGCGACTACGACATCGTGGCGGTCTGCCGCAATCGGGTTCCGGCCGCGCCCTCGCAGGAGGAATGGTTCATCGATCCGCTGGAGCCGTGGCAGCCGGTTCCGGAGAACGACTCCCGCATCTTCGTCGTGCGCGCCGATCTGACCCGCGAGGGCGAGGCCGAGCGCGTGGTGGATCTGGCGCTGGCGAAGTTCGGCGCGGTCGATCTGCTGGTCAACAACGCGGCGCACCTGGATCTGCAGCCGAACGGGCTGGTCGACGGCGACACCGCCCTGAACGCGCTCGCACCCCAGTTCGCGATGAACGTCGAGATGCCGCTGCGACTGGCGACCCGGCTCGCGCAACGCTGCTGGTTGCATCGCGGGGACGAAAATCGGGCGCGCAATCGCAATATCGTCAACGTCTCGAGTTTGTCCGGATCGCGGGTCTATTCCGGCGGGCAGGCCGTCTACTCCGCGACCAAGGCCGCGCTCGACCATCTGACCAGGCATATCGCCGCGGAATTCGCCGAATTCGGGGTCCGCGCGAATGCCGTCGCCCCCAACTCCTTTCCCGCGCTGGTGCCGACCGAACTGGTCGCGGCCGCGATCGCCGAACTCGATACCGGCACCATGACCGGTGGCATCTTCAGCGTCGGCGACACCGACGCACCCGAACCCGTCACGGTCAGTCCGGGACCGCCCGGGTGACGCTGCGCCCCGCCGGTCCGCGAAGACCCGGGCGCTCGCGCGGTGGCTTCGCCGCGCGCGAGCGGAGATCCGGACGCGGAGCATCCGCCCGAGTCCGATTGGCTCGTGTGGAGTACGCGCACGCCCACCTGCGCGAACCCGGGGAACGGCGTGTTGCCGACGGGCGCTCGGAGCGCCTCCTGCATACTCACACCCGAGCCGACCCCGGGGCCGACGCAGCTCCCTCGATCCGAAAGTTTCGATACGACATGCGAGTAGACGGGCGGGAGATCCCCGTCTCCGGCAGTCTGCTGCAGCCGCGGATCAGGCGGACCAGCGACATCATTCGCGTGGTGCTGTCCGCCCTGCTGGTGGCGGTGGTGGTCGCCGGATCGCTCGTCACCCGGCCGCGCTGGGAGGCCCTGGAGCGATCGGTCTCCGATATCGTCGGTTTCCTCACGCCCGAACAGTCCAACCTGGTCTATCTGCTCTACGGCATCGCGATTCTGGCGTTGCCCTTCGCGATTCTGGTCCGCCTGGTCTTCCGGATGCAGTGGAAACTGCTCAGCGGTTACGTCGCCGCGGGTCTGATCGCGGTGCTGGCGCTGTCGATCACCGAATCCGGGATCTCGGCGCCGCAGTGGCATCTGGCGGTGCCACGACAACTCGACACCTTCCTGTCGCAATTCCTCGACGATCCGCGCTGGATCGCGATGCTGGCCGCCGGCTTGACCGTGGCCAGCCCGTGGCTGCCGGTCTCGTGGCGGCGCTGGTGGTGGGCGTTGCTGATCGCGTTCGTGCCGTTGCATCTGTTCGTCAGTCTGGTGGTGCCCTCGCGGGCGATGTTCGGGCTGGCCGTGGGCTGGTTCGTCGGCGCGGTGATCGTGCTGCTCGTCGGCACTCCCGCGTTGGAGGTGCCGCTCGAGGCCGCCGTGCGGGTACTGGCCGGGCGCGGATACACCGTCACCGGCTTCACCGTGCTGCGCCCGGCCGGTCCGGGGCCCCTGTTGCTGAGCGCCGACACCGGGCCGCATCGCCAGCTGATCATGGAGATGTACGGACAGAATCAGCGCAGCTGGGGCATGTTGCGGCAGATGCGGCGCTGGCTGACCTTCCGCAGCAGTGAACGCACCCCCGCATTCGCCTCGATGCGCCGCGCGGTCGAACACCGCGCACTGATGGGTATCGCACTCGGCGACCTGGGCCTGGCCAGCAACAAACCGCTGACGGTGGCCGCCCTGAGTCGCGGCTGGACCCTGTACGCGCACACCGCCCCCCGGGGCCGGCAGCTGGCTGCCACCGACAGCGAGGTCGTGCTGACCAACGTCTGGCGGTCGCTGCAGAACATGCATCGGGCCCAGATCACCCATGGCGATCTGCGGGTCGAGGAGATCCGCATCGCCGAGGGGCGGGTGCTGTTCGGCGGCTTCATGGCCGCGGAATTCGGCGCCTTCGACTCCCGCTTCTCCGCCGATATCGCGCAGTTGCTGCTCACCACGAGCTCGCTGTTCGGGGCGCACACCGTGGTGGCGACCGCCATTCACGTGCTGGGGGAACAGGCGGTGCTCGACGCGTCCCGCCGGCTCACCAAGAACGGGATCGGCGCCCAGGTCCGCAAATCGGTGCCCGACAGCGGCGAACTGATGAAAACGGTTCGCGCTCAAGTACTTCAGCAGACCGGCAAGGATCGGATCGAGGCCGCGCGGATCACCCGGTACTCGCGCAACCAGATCGTGCAGCTGGTGCTGCTCATCGCGCTGGTGTACGTCGCCTACCCGTTCATCAGCCAGGTGCCGACATTCTTCACCGAGTTGCGGACCGCGAACTGGTGGTGGGCCCTGCTGGGGCTGACGATTTCGGCCGCCACCTACGTGGGCGCGGCGATGGCGCTGTGGGGGTGCGCGGGGACCTCGGTGAATTTCCGCAAGCTGCTCGGCATGCAGGTCGCCAACACCTTCGCCGCGACCACCACACCCGCCGGGGTCGGCGGGCTGGCGCTGAGTGTGCGATTCCTGCAGAAGAGCGGCCTGGGCACGGTGAAGGCGACCGCGGCGGTGGCGCTGAACCAGGCGGTGCAGGTGATCACGCACGTGGGGCTGCTGATCATCTTCAGTGTGGCGGCCGGTGTCTCGGCGAACCTGGAACATTTCGTGCCGAGTGCGACCGTGCTGTACCTGCTGGCCGGTGGTCTGCTGGGTGCGGTCGGTGCGGCCATGTTCGTCCCGACGGTGCGGCGCTGGCTGCGCAACGAGGTGCGGCCGCAGCTGGCGGAAGTAGTGGCCGAACTGCGCACGCTGGCACGTGAACCGAAACGCCTGCTGATGATCGTCGGCGGCTGCGCGACCACCACGCTCGGCGCGGCGGGCGCGCTGTGGGCCGCCATCGAAGCCTTCGGCGGCGCAACGACATTCGTGACCGTGACGGTCGTGACGATGATCGGCGGCACGCTGGCATCGGCAGCGCCCACGCCCGGCGGTGTGGGCGCGGTGGAGGCGGCGCTGATCGGTGGTCTGGCCGCTTTCGGTGTGCCCGCCGCGATCGGCGTGCCGGCGGTGTTGCTGTACCGCGTACTGACCTGCTGGTTGCCGGTCTTCTGCGGCTGGCCGCTGATGAACTGGCTCACCAAGCACGACATGATCTGAGTCGCAAGCAGTTTCGGCCTGTTGCCCGCCGATACGGCAACGAGCCGCCGAGTGCTCGACTCGGCGGCTCGTTCACGACCGGGTATGCGGGCGGCGCAGGCCCCTCCTCGGCCGGTGTCGAAGGTCAGCCCGCGTAGTCCTTGCGCAACTGCACCTTCACCACCTTGCCGCTGGCGTTGCGCGGCAGCTCCGGCACGATCACCAGATCCTTCGGATGCTTGTACCGGGCGAGGTTCTCGTTGAGGAACGGGGTCAGCTCCTCGAGGGTCAGCGTTTCGCCGTCGAGCAGCGCGACCACGGCCACCGGCACCTCGCCCCACTTCTCGTGGGCCCGCCCGACCACGGCGGCCTCGTGGATCTTCGGATGCGCGAACAACACGTTCTCCACTTCGGCACAGTAGATGTTCTCGCCGCCGGAGATGATCATGTCCTTCTTGCGGTCGACCACCCAGACGAAGCCCTCCTCGTCCTGGCGAACCAGGTCGCCGGAGTGGAACCAGCCGCCGGCGAAGGCTTCCGCGGTCGCCTCGGGCTTGTTCCAGTAGCCCTGCATCATGGTCGGTCCGCGGTAGACGATCTCGCCGATCTCGCCCGGCGCGACGTCGTTCATCTCGTCGTCGACGACGCGGCTCTGGATGGTCGGGATGGGCTTGCCGACCGAGCCGAGTTTGCGCAGCGCGTCCTTGCCCTCGAGCACGCAGGTGATCGGCGACATCTCGGTCTGGCCGAAGACCGCGACGTTCTGCGCGTTCGGGAAGCATTCGGCCATCGCCCGCAGCACGGTCTCCGACGCCGGCGCCGCACCCCAGCTCAGCGTCTCCAACGCCAGCTTGCGCTCCTTGACGGTCGGGTCCTCGCAGATCAGCTGCCACTGCGCGGGGACACAGAACGCGGTGGTGGCCTGCTCTGCCTCGATGGCGTCGAGGAATTCGGTCGCGTTGAACGCGCCCAGCGGATGCAGCACGGTCTTGGAGCCGAGCATGAACGCCGGGGCGAGAGAGCCGAGTCCGGCGATGTGGAACAACGGTGAGGTGCAGAAGCCGATGCTGTCGGGAGTCGAGTTCATCGCCCGAATACAGGTCAGCGCCTGGGCATTCAGGTTCGCGTAGGACAGGATCGCGCCCTTGGGGCTGCCGGTGGTGCCCGAGGTGTACATGATCAACGCCGGAGTGTCCTCCGGAATGTCCTGCGGCACATGGGGTTCGCCGGTCTCGGCGAGAAAGTCGTCGTAGCCGATGACGCCCTCGCCGGTGGTGCCGCCGATGACGACGCAGGTGCGCAGCGCCTCGCTCTGCGCCATCACACCGGTGGCCAGCGGCTGCAGCAGCGAGTCGGTGACGATCGCCGCGGCGCCCGAATCGGCCACGATGTAGGCGACCTCGGGCGGGGTGAGCCGGAAGTTGACCGGTACCGCGATCGCGCCCAGCGCGTTGATGCCGAACACTGCCTCCAGGTACTCGGTGTAGTTGAGCGCCAGGATCAGCACCCGGTCGCCGAAGCCGACACCGCGCCGAGCCAGGGCGTCGGCGAATTTCAGTGACCGCTCGTGCAGCTGTTTCCAGGTGGTGTCCTGCCCGCGGAACCGGATCGCCACCGCGTCCGGGCGCATCAGCGCATGCGTGGCGATCTGGTTGTTCCAGTGGTTGCGACGCGACCGGATCGGTTCGTCGGTCTGGACACCGGTGGTCATGCAGGAACTCCTCTCGGCCCGTCAGAGTTCGCCACTGGATGGCCCGGCGGCGTCGACGGCTGAACCAACAGCGAGAATAGCAACTAACTTTTTGCCGTGACAAGGGTTACATACGAGAATCCCGGTTCACAGAAGGTTCGCCATACAGCGCCGTCCCATAGCGATAACCTGGGTTTTTGCCTGAAGGCACCGTGACGTCAGTCCAGTGGCCTCCGAGGCTGGCTGAGCAAACTGCGGCTCACATCCTGTTGTCTCCGACGCGGTCGCCGTGCCAGTATCGACCCATCCGGGCAGGCCCGGCGCGCACGCGGCCAGGCACCCGAGGGGCGGCAGTCTGTGCGCGCACCGGCATCGAGTCGTGCCGGAGATGCCGGGCGCGTCGCTCCGAGTCGTACCGCGGCCAGGAGGACAACCACAGATGTTGCGCACCAGATTCACCGAGATGTTCGGTATCGAACACCCGATCGTGCAGGGCGGCATGATGCACGTCGGCCGCGCCGAACTCGTGGCGGCGGTCGCCAACGCCGGAGGCCTCGGCTTCATCACCGCGCTGACCCAGCCGACCCCCGACGATCTGCGGCGCGAGATCGAGCGCACCCGGCAGCTCACCGACAAGCCGTTCGGCGTCAACGTCACCATCCTGCCGTCGATCAATCCGCCGCCGTACCAGGAATACGTTCAGGCGATCATCGAGTCGGGCGTGAAGATCGTGGAGACCGCCGGCAGCAACCCGGAGCCGTTCCTGCCGTACTACAAGGAAGCCGGAATCAAGGTGCTGCACAAGTGCACCAGCGTCCGGCACGCGCTCAAGGCGCAGAAGATCGGCGTCGACGGCGTGAGCATCGACGGTTTCGAATGCGCCGGACACCCGGGTGAGGACGACGTGCCCGGCCTGATCCTGATCCCGGCGGCCACCAAGGCGCTCGACATCCCGGTCATCGCGTCGGGTGGTTTCGCCGATGCCCGCGGCCTGGTCGCCGCGCTGGCACTGGGCGCCGACGGCATCAACATGGGCACCCGCTTCCTGTGCACCGAGGAGTCCCCGGTGCATCGGAAGGTCAAGGAGCAAATCGTCGCCCACACCGAGCGGGACACGGAGCTCATCTTCCGCACCATGAACAACACCGCCCGGGTGGCCGCCAACGAGATCAGCCGCAAGGTGGTCGAAATCGAGGCCGCCGGAGGCAAATTCGAGGATGTGCGCGATCTGGTCGCCGGTGCGCGCGGCCGCCGCGTCTTCGACGAGGGCGACCTGGACGCCGGCATCTGGTCGGCCGGACAGGTGCAGGGCCTGATCGACGACATCCCGACCTGCGCCGAACTGATCTCGCGCATCGTGGACGAGGCCGAGACGCTGATCAACTCCCGGCTGGGCTCGCTGGTCGTCTGATTTCGGCATCCGGAGACGAGCCGCGACCGCCACGGTCGCGGCTCGTTTCCGTCACTCTCGCCCCTGTGGCCTCAGCTGTCCCGACCTCTTCACCGGGCCCCGACTTGTCGGCATAATCGCTGGGGAACCTGCACTATACGGGGAGGGAGTGGCGGTGGGGCAGCGGGAGCGGATCGACACCATGGCGGACGCGGCGATCGCGGCGATCGCGCACATGCTCGGCACCGAACCCGAATCCGTCTCGACGACACTGCCTTTCATCGACCTGGGGTTGACCTCCGCGCAGCTCGCCCGCCTCACCGGTGTGCTGGAAGACGCGCTGGGCATGGAGATCTCACTCACCGATCTCTACGACAATCCGGATATCGAGCGGCTCGTCGACCATCTCGAGGGCCGATGACACCCGCCACGCCACCGATATCGATCATCGGTATCGGCTGCCGAGTTCCGGGCGCGGCCGGCGTGAACGACTTGTGGCGCTTGCTGATCGAGAGCCGCAGCGGGGTCGGCGACCCGCCGCCGGATCGCGACGGCGCGGGCCGCGGCGGCTATCTGGAGTCCATCGCGGAATTCGACAACGAGCGGTTCTCGATCTCCGATCGCGAAGCGGCACTGATGGATCCGCAACAGCGGCTGGCGCTGGAGGTCGCGGTCGAGGCGATCGACGATGCCGGAATCGGCTATGGCCTGGGCGGATCGAATACCGCGGTTCTGTTCGGCGCCTGCGGATTCGACCACGGAGCGGTCGTCCTCGGCGACGGGGGGCAGGACGCGCCTTACGCGGTGACGGGATCCGCGCTCAGCATCATCGCCAATCGGATCTCCTATGCGCTGGACCTGCACGGACCCAGTGTGGTGCTCGACAGCGCGTGTTCGTCCTCGCTCGCCGCGGTGGACCTCGCGCTGCGGCTGCTCGCCGACGACGCGGTGCCGTACGCCATCGTCGGCGGCGTGAATCTCGCACTGCTGCCGCATACTTCGCGGTATCTGGAGCAGGGCGGCTTCCTGGCTCCGGACGGGCGGTGCAAACCGTTCGACGCGGCGGCCGACGGATACGTGCGCGGTGACGGGGCGACGGTGCTGGTGCTGCAGCGCACGGCCGACGCCCGGCGTGCGGGCAACCGCCGCTATGCCGAGATCGTCGGTGCCGCAGTGGGTTCGGACGGGCGCTCGAACGGTCTGTACGCGCCGAACGGACGCGCACAACAACAGGTGATCCGGACGGCGTGGGCACGGGCCGGCCTGGACGTGCGCTCGGCCGGGTATTTCGAATGTCACGGCACGGGAACACCGGTCGGCGATGCGGTGGAAATCGAGGCCCTGGCCGCCGTGCTCGACGCGCCGCGCGGTGCGGCGAAACCGTATGTCGGGTCGATCAAATCGAATATCGGCCATCTCGAGGCGGCTGCCGGGGTGACCGGGCTGGCCAAGGTGGCGCTGTGCCTGCACCACGGAACCATCGTGCCCACCATCAACTTCCAGCGCGAGAATCCGCTGCTGCGGTTGGCCGAACGCGGCCTCCGGGTACCGGGCGAAGTGGTCGGCTGGGCCGCGGACTCCGGCGACCGGCGCTGCGCGGGAGTCAGCTCGTTCGGATTCGGCGGAACCAACGCGCATGTGGTCGTGCGGGAGGCGGAGCCGGGACCGGTCCGTGAGGTGCGGCCTCCGGTGCTCATCGGACTCACCGGTCGCGACGAGGACGAACTGCGCGAGACCGCGGCCCGGCTGGCGGGCGCCGGGGAGCTGTCACTGTCCGGCGTGGCCGCAGCCGGACGCGCACTGCCCCAGCCGATTCGGGCCGCGATCGTCGCGGACGAGGCCGACGAGGCCGCCGACGCCCTGCGCGCGCTGGCGAGCGGCTCCGACTCGCCGGCCCTGCTCGGAGTCGGTGGTCATCGGCGCGGCCGCGTGCTGTTCCTGTTCTCCGGACAGGGCGGTCAGCATCCGCGAATGGGGCGCGAGCTGGCGGCCCGGTATCCCGAATTCGTCCACGCCGTGGCCGAAGCGGCGGACGCGGTGGCGGATGCGGGCGGGCCGCGCGTGTGGACGCCCCGGCACGGCTTCGCCGACAGCATGGGCCCCACCGAGACGGTGCAACCGGCGCTGTTCGTCTACCAGGTGGCGCTGGCCCGACTGCTCGCGACATGGGGAATCGAACCGGATGCGGTGGCGGGACACAGCCTGGGCGAAATCGCGGCCGCCGTGGTCGCGGGCGCGTTGTCCCTCGGCGATGCCGCACATCTGGTCACCGTGCGTTCGCGGGCGCTGGGCCGGCTGGCCGGGCAGGGCATGATGGCGATGCTCGAGGCCACACCGGACCAGGCGCGGCGGCTGGTCGAACCCCTGCGCGCGGAGGTCGCCGTCGCGGCGGTGAACGGCCCCCGGACGGTGGTGGTCTCCGGCACCACGCGGTACATGGAGACCCTGCTGCGGCGAGCGCGGCGGCGCCGGTACTACGTGCGGCCGGTGCCGGTGGATTTCGCGGCGCACAGCCCGCAGGTTCGCGCGCTGGCCGGTGAATTCACCACCGCGCTCCGGGCACCGCAGCCGCGCGCGCCCCGGGTGCCGGTGTTCTCGACGGCACGGTCGGGCCGGCTCATCGATTCCGCCGCGATGGATACCGAGTACTGGATCGACAACCTGTGTGGCACGGTCGATCTGGACGCTGCCGTCGAATCGGCCGTGGGCCGGGGGTACACCTCGATCGTGGAGATATCGCCGCATCCGGTGCTGGCGCCCGCCGTACGGGATTATCCCGAACTGGCCGACTCCGTCTTCGCGGCCGCGCAGCGTGACGGCGAGGTCGCCGCCCTGCTCCGGACCGTCGGTGCGATGTATGTGCGGGGGCGACACGTCGACTGGTCGATCCAGGGCCCGGCTGCCGGTCCGGTGATCGAACGGCGGTGGCGGCGAAAGGCGTTCCCACTGCTCACTCGCACCGCGACCGACCCCGGACGCGAGCGGCTGGACGATCACGTGGTGAACGGCGTGCCGACCGTGCCGGCCGCGTATTGGATTCGGCGCCTGCTGGATTCGGCGCCCGGCCCGATTCGGCTGGCCGACTTCACGGTGCACGAACGTACGGATATCGCCGATCTCGCGGCGGTCGGCTACCGCAGCGGGTCGGATCTGCGCGTCCTGCTGGGGCCGGTGTTGCTCGCCTCGGCACGTGCCGACAGCGCCGCCGCGCCCGCCGACATACTCGGCTGGATGCGCACGGTGGACGACCATCGAACCTCCGTTGCGGCAGCGGACGAACTCGATATCGTCGTGTTCTACGCATCCCTGCGCCGCCGCGGACTCGACTACGGTCCGCGCTTTCGCCCCTTGGCGGCCCTGCGTGCCGGGAGCCGTAGCGCGGTCGGCGTCTTCGATTCCATCCCGCTGTCCACCGCCGCGCTCGACGGCTGTCTGCAGCTGATCGCCGCCGCCGGCCGGGAGGTACTGCCCGCGGACGGACTCGCGGTGCCCGTGGCCATCGCGTCGGTATGGCTCTCCGATGCGCACCGCCTCCTACTGACCGAGGCGCATGCGTTCGTGCGCGAGCACGGGCCGGACGGCCTGCTGTGCGACGTCATCGCGCTCGACCAGGACGACGCGCCCGCAGTGGCGTTGATCGGTGTGCGAATCGCGTTCTCGGGCACGGGTTTCGCCGCGGAGCGGACGTCGGAGATCCCGCACACGGTCGCCTTCCGCCCTTCCGGAGGCACCGGATTGCGCGACGGTTCCGGCGCTGCCGCCGACGACAGCCCCGACACACAGCCGGAGAACACGCACCCGCCGGTCCTGGGTGAGCAGCGCCAATCCCGCACTGCCGGTGCCGATTTCGGAGGCATCGCGAGCGCGGGGATGCACGGGCTCCGTCGGCGCACCGCCGCGCGCGGACGAGCCGACTACGACGCGACGGTCGCCACGGCACCGGAGTGGGCGAACTCCGTACTGCGCGAGGAACAGTGGATCGCGGCGCCGTTCTCCGCCGGAGCTACGGAGGCGGTGGATCCGGCCATCGAGCGGGTTGCGGTCGTCGGAGAATCGCGCCTCGCGAAGTCGATCGCCCGTGCCCTGGACCGGCATCTCCCCGCCGAGCGGATCGCCCGGGAGCCGGGTGAATCGACGGCCTTGTCGGCGGCAGCCGGACGATCGGCCCGCACGGCTGTCGTCCTGGTCTGGCCGGAAACCACCGGCACGGATCCGCTCGTCACCGGGCTCGAGCGAGCCTTGCGCGTCGTACAGCAGGTGATCGCCGCGGAAACGACGGCGAGCCTCACCGTGGTGCTGCGGCATCCGGCATCCGTCGCACACAACGCCGTCGCCGCACTGGTACGGACGCTGCAGTTGGAATCCGGCCGACCGGTGCGCCTGATCTGGTCCGACGAATCGGGCGCCGATGCCGTCCGTGACCTCGTGCTCCGTTCGGGTGGGCCCGCGGAAGTGCGAGTCGAGGGTGCGCGAACGCTGGTGCGGCGGTTCCGGCGGCTCGGCGGAACCGGCTCCGCGGTTCCGCTCTGCGCCGACGGGACCTACGTGGTCACCGGCGGGCTCGGCGCGCTGGGAGCCGCCGCGGTTCGGTGGCTGCTCGAACAGGGAGCGCGCGATGTCGTGGTCCTGACCCGGCGTCCCAGGCCGCTGCCGCCCCTGCTCGACGGCGCCGAGGACCGGGTGGTGGTCGTGCGCTGTGATGTCGCCGATCGCGCGGACCTGGCCAACGCGCTCGACGACATCCGGGCCTGCGGATCGACGATTCGCGGCCTGGTGCACGCCGCGGGCATGCTGCAGGACGCCGAATTCGACCGGGTGACAGGCGAATCGCTGGCATTGCACTTCGACCCCAAAGTGACCGCCGCCGGCTCACTGATCGAACTGACAGCGAACGATCCGGTCGACTTCACCGTCCTGTTCTCCTCCGCCACAGGACTTTTCGGCGCCCCCGGGCAGGCCGCCTACGCCGCCGCCAATGCGGCTCTGGACGCGCTGGCGCTCGCCGCCACCGGCCGGTCGGTGACCAGTATCGCCTGGGGCAGCTGGGATGCCGGACTCGCTCGCTCGGCCGGGGGCGCCGCGCATCTGCGAACGGCCGGCATCACCCCCTTCGATGTCGCCCGCGGCATGTCCGTGCTCTCCGCGGTCCTCGGCCGCCCGCAAGCGGTGGTGCTCGCGCTGGATTACACGCCCACCGACGACGCCGGCCCGATCGCGGCCCGGCTCCGCGAGGCGCTGATTCCTGTTGCGCCGCCCCGGGTTTCGTCGCCACGATCCGATCGGCGGCCGTCCGATACCGTGACGAACGCGGAGGAGGTTCGACGCATCGTCCGCGCCACAGTCGCCGGCGCGCTCTCGCGGCCGGTCGAATCCGTCGATTCCGACGCCGACTTCGCGACACTGAACCTCTCCTCGCTGCTGGCGATCGATCTGCGCCGCCGTTTGGAGGCCGGGCTGGGAATTCGTATCGCGACGGCCGAGCTGTTCGACAACCCCTCCGTCACAGCCTTGTCAGCGGCATTGGCAGCGCGGATGACGCGACAGGAGTGAGCATGATATGACCGACCGATTGGCGGCGGCCGTCGCGGCGCGAGCAGCGGAAGCACCGGACGATCCGGCCTTCACCGCCCTGGCTCATCCCGGCGGCCGGCAGGTGGCGGAGACCGTCACGACCTCGCAATTGCACGGCGCGGCGGGCGCACTGGCAGCCGCCATCCGCGAGCGGACGGCGCCCGGTGATCGCGTCGCGATTCAGTGCGAACACGGCCTGGACTATGTCGTCGCCTTCCTCGGCTGTCTCTACAGCGCACGCACCGCGGTGCCGCTGTTCCCGGACACGATGCGCCACAATGCCGGCCGGTTGCGAACGATCCTCGGCGATGCCGAGCCGAGGCTGCGTCTCGTCTCGCCCGGTTGGGCGCAGCCGGTGCCCGGCGCCCGGGGTCCGGATGCCGGTCGGCCGCCGCACGGTGAACTCCTCACGGTCGATGCGCACGCCCGCACCGACGATGTCCGAGTGGATACGGTCGGCGCGCATCCCGCCTACCTCCAGTACACCTCCGGGTCCACCACTTCGCCTGCGGGAGTGTGTGTTTCCCACGCGAACCTCGCGGCGGCGCTGGATCAGCTGCGTGACGCCCTGGCACCGGCCGACGATGGCCCGATGGTGAACTGGCTCCCGTTCTTCCACGATATGGGCCTGGTGTTCGCCCTGGCACTGCCGCTGTATCTCGGCGTTCATGCGATCACGCTGCCACCGTCCGACTTCGCCAAACGGCCGATCCGATGGTTGCGCGCGTGCGGCGAGTATCGCGCGACCGCGACCGCGAGCCCGAATTTCGGTCTGACGCTGGCGGTTTCGGGCACCAGCGCGGAGGAACGGGACGGCCTCGACCTGTCGTCGTTGGATCTGCTGCTCAACGGGGCCGAACCGATCCGCGCCAACGCCCTGGGCGCCTTCACCCGCACCTTCGCGCCGCACGGATTCCGCCACCGCGCCCACACCGCGGGATACGGCTTGGCGGAGGCGACCCTTCCGGTCACCATCTCACGCCCGGAGGCGGAACCGGTATGCGTCGAATTCGACCGCGCCGCCCTCGGCTCGGGCCGGGCGATCGTCGCGTCCGCGGGCCATGCGCTCGGCCGGGCGGATGGTCTCGCCCTGGTCGACTGCGGCCGTCCCGCCGGGCAAACCGTGCGCATCGTCGACCCGATCACACTCACCCCCCGTGAGGACGGCGCCGTCGGCGAGATCTGGGTGCGGGGTCCGAATGTCGGTGCCGGATATGCGGGACTGCGCGAGCGGACCGCGGCCACCTTCGGCGCGGTGCTGCCCGGAGAGCCCGGAACGTGGCTGCGCACCGGAGATCTCGGCTTCGTCCACGACGGGGGTCTGTACATCGCGGGCCGCCTGCGCGACACCATCGTCATCGACGGCCGCAACCATTTCCCCGCCGATATCGAAGCCACCGCCGCCGACTCGGCGCCCGAACTGCGGCCCGGGCATATCGCGGCGTTCGGGGTCGATACCGGTGAGCGCGAGGACCTGGTGATCATCGCGGAAATGACGAGTCCACCGCCCGCCGCGAACGATCTCGGCCGGCGGGTCCGGGCCGCGGTGGCGACGGTGCACGGCGTCTCGCCGGCGGAGGTGCTGTTGTTGCCGCGCGGCGCGATTCCGAAAACGTCGAGCGGAAAGCTGCGCCGGGGCGAGTGCCGCGAACTCTATCGGGCAGGGGAGTTCGGCGGCGGCACCGGCGTCGAGGCGGCGCTCCGCCCCGGGAACTCAGCTCGAATCGCGGCCGAGTAGCCGATCGGTCTCGCGGCGTTCGCGCTTGGTGGGCCGTCCGGCACCGCGGTCGCGCTTGGGCATCGCGGCGACGATCTCGGGTGCGGGCGGCGGGGGGCTCTTGTCGATGTAGCACTGCGTGGCAATCGAAGCGCCGACGCGTTTGACGACAAGCCGGACCACGACGACGATGCGTTCGACTCCGGCATTGCGGACCCGCACCTCATCACCGGACTTGATCTGATGAGCGGGTTTGACGGCCGTACCGTTGACACGCACGTGACCGCCGCGGCACGCGGTGGCCGCAGCGGATCGTGTTTTGAACAGCCGGACAGCCCAGATCCAGGAGTCGACCCGCGCTGTAGCTGGTTGTGCCTGTTCCAGTTTCGCTCCTCACAGTAGGCCCGGCGGATCACCGCCGGGCCGTGCTGTCGAGCGGAACGACTAGGCGACGCGGCGTGCGGTGACGATCGAGTCGGGGTCCAGATGCGCGTAGCTGACGGTCTCACCAGACTGCGGCGCCTGGAGGATCTTGCCATCCCCGGCGTACATGGACACGTGGCCGCCACCGTTCTGGATCACCAGGTCGCCCGGCTTCAGGTCCTGGAAGGCGACCGGCTTGCCGACATGCGACTGTTCGAAGCTGGTGCGCGGCAGTTGAATTCCGGCCTGCTTGTACGCCCACTGCACCAGACCGGAGCAGTCGAAGTTCGAAGGACCGGAGGCGCCCCACACGTAGTCGGCGCCGATCTTGCTGCGCGCAGCGTCGAGAGCGACGTCGCCGACGCCGTGCTGCTGCTGCGGCTGGCCGAACATGCCACCCAGCGGGTTCTGTGCGGCGTTGGGGACGCCGGGCGCGATCGCCTGCGAGCTCAGCGCCTGCTGAACTCCCTTGATCTGATCCGCGTGATCGGCGAGCACCTGGTTCGCCTGGCTGACCTGCTGGTCGAAATCCGAACCCAGCGGAACGTCGAAGTTACCGACGCCGGGAACGTTGATCGTGGCCGCCATGGCCGGAATCGCCGGAATCGCACCGGTTGTGGCCGCTACTGCGCCGCAGACCAGCGCACCCTTGACGGAATTCGGCAGCCGAGATTCCCGTTGCAGACTGTGTTTACCCACCGAGCTGAGTCTCCTGTTTCTTCCTTGCCCACGCGCCGACCGGGTTAGCTGACGGGTTCGGACCGGGAAGATTCGGCCCTACCCCATCGACCTTGCGACCGAAGAGGATTCACCCCAGTAACCTGGGTCCCCGGTTCAGCGATCGAGCTGCCCACTCGACTGCTGATTAGGCGGTGACTCAGCGGGCCGCCCCTCTAATGAAGCGACATACTCCGCGAAGTCACGAAGAGATTACGACGGCTCGGTGTTGTTGTCCACCCCACACGACGGCGTGTCTGCCCGCGTGTCGCCAAATCGCCAGGACCACCCCCGATTACAGCCCGGCGAATCGATCTGCTATGGAGATCACGACACGGTATCCACGGCTCTGTGCTCGTTATCGAATCGAGTCGCCCGGGCGTTACACCGGCGGCCGATTCACCCGGCCGCTCCGCGCGAACCGACCGCGCGCTCCAGTTCCGCGATGCGACCTCGCGCGTCCGCCAGTTCGGTTTCCAGCCGGCCCAGGGCGATCACGAGCGGGCCGACCGCGAGATCGGCCACCAGTTGCGGATCGTCGTACCCCTGCTCGATCGCGTGCAGGATGTTGTCGCGAATCCGGCGCGCCACGCTCGCTCCGGCGGGCACGTCCCAGGATCCGACGACCTCGGCCACCGTGGGGTTCGGCCGATCGCCGGACTGCTGATCTTCCGAATCGGTGGACATGACCCCTCCTGCGGACATTTCGGACCTCGATCAGCCCCCAGCGTAGAGAGCGCACCGCGCCCGGTCACGCCGCGCGGCGAATGCCATTCGATTGGATAGCGCAATCTAGGACATCCCGTATATATCCCGAGATTTCGGTGCGAACGCGCTACGGTGTCGAGGCATGGACCCCGTGCGGAATCCGTATGCTCCGGGCGCCGGCCAGCGCCCGCCCGAACTCGCCGGGCGCGACAAACAGCTCGACGCGTTCGACATCGTGCTCGAACGCATCTCGCGCGGACGTCCCGAACGCAGTGTGATGCTCACCGGCCTGCGCGGCGTGGGAAAGACCGTGCTGCTCAACCAACTTCGGTCCACGGCCCGATCACGCGGGTGGGGAACGGGCAAACTGGAGGCCCGCCCGGATCAGGAATTGCGGCGGCCGCTGGCCTCGGCGCTGCATATGGCGGTGCGCCAGATCGCGGTCGCCCATCGCAATCCCGAGATGGTGGACGATTTCCTGGGCATCCTCAAGGCCTTCGCCCTGCGCGCGACCGCCGACAAGGGGATGCGCGAACGCTGGCAACCCGGTATCGACGTCCCCGCCGTCACCGGACGCGCGGACTCCGGTGACATCGAGATCGATCTCGTGGAGTTGCTCCTCGAAGCCGCTCAGCTGGCCCGCGACATCGGCGTCGGCATCGCCGTGTTCATCGACGAGATGCAGGATCTGGGACCGGCCGACATCTCCGCGATCTGCGGCGCCTGCCATGAACTGAGCCAGGAGACGGCGCCGCTGATCGTGGTGGGCGCGGGTCTGCCGCATCTGCCGGCCGTGCTCTCGGCCTCCAAGAGCTACTCCGAGCGACTTTTCGGTTACCACCGCATCGACCGGCTCGATCGCGATTCCGCCGATCGCGCGCTGATCGCGCCCGCCGAGCGCGAGGCGGTGGAGTTCACCGAGGAGGCACTGAAGGCCTTGTACGACAAGGCCGATGGGTACCCCTATTTCGTGCAGGCCTACGGTAAGGCCACCTGGGATGTCGCCGCCCGCAGCCCGATCGGCGCCGAGGATGTGGAACTGGCGGCCCCGGCGGCCGAGGAGGAACTGGCGGTCGGCTTCTTCGGCTCTCGCTATGAGCGGGCAACTCCCGCCGAGCGCGAGTACATGCGGGCGATGGCCGATCTGGCCGGCGACGACGGGCCGGTCCCCACCGCGGCGGTCGCCAAGGAACTGGGTCGCAAACCCGCGTCCCTGTCTCCGGCCCGGGACGGACTCATCAAGAAGGGGCTGATCTATTCCGCCGAGCGGGGCACGATCGGCTTCACGGTGCCGCATTTCGGGCGGTATCTGCGCGGCGTGCAGTAATTCTTCGACCCCCGATTTCGCCGGAGGCCTACCGGCGAGTAACAAACCCTCCTACACTCGAATGTGATCCTGGTCACGTTTCGAGGGAGGATCCCATGGCGACAGCCGCGAAAGTTCACGCCACCGAAGAACAGGCCCGCGCACTGGTCGAGGAATCACGCGAAAGCACCTGGGCCAAACCGTCGTTCGCGAAGCAGATGTTCCTCGGCCGGTTCCGGCTCGACCTGATCCATCCGTATCCACAGCCCGCTCCCGACGACGCGGCGCGGACCGAGGCCTACCTGGAACGGCTGCGGGCCTTCTGCGAGACCTTGGACGGATCGGTCATCGAGGCCGAATCGAAGATTCCGGACGACTACGTCCGCGGCCTAGCCGAACTCGGCTGCTTCGGACTCAAGATCCCACCGGAATACGGTGGGCAGGGACTGTCGCAGGTCGGCTACAACCGGGCGCTGATGATGGTCGGCTCGGTGCACGCGAGTTTGGGCGTGCTGCTGTCGGCGCATCAGTCGATCGGCGTGCCGGAACCGCTGAAGCTGGCCGGCACCGAGGAACAGAAGCGCGAATTCCTGCCCCGGTGCGCGCGGGGCGCGGTCAGCGCCTTCCTGCTGACGGAACCGGACGTCGGATCGGACCCCGCCCGGATGGCGAGTACCGCGACCCCGACCGCCGACGGCGAGGCCTACGAACTCGACGGTGTGAAGTTGTGGACGACCAACGGTGTGGTCGCCGAACTGCTGGTGGTCATGGCGCGGGTACCGAAGGGCCCCGGCCATCGCGGCGGCATATCCGCCTTCGTGGTGGAGGCCGACACCCCCGGCATCACCGTCGAGCGCCGCAACGCCTTCATGGGTTTGCACGGGATCGAGAACGGTGTCACCCGCATGCACAAGGTCCGGGTGCCGGCGCGCAATCTGATCGGACGCGAGGGCGACGGCCTGAAGATCGCGCTCACCACGCTCAACGCGGGCCGGCTGGCCATCCCCGCACTGTGCACCGCGGCGGCGAAGTGGTCGCTGAAGATCAGCCGCGGCTGGTCGGCGGCGCGCGTGCAGTGGGGCCGCCCGGTCGGCGAACACGCGGCGGTCGCGTCGAAGATATCCTTCGTCGCCGCAACCGCTTTCGCGCTGGAGGCGGTGCTCGAACTGTCCGGGACCATGTGCGACGAGGCGCGCAACGACATCCGCATCGAAGCCGCACTGGCCAAACTGTGGGCCTCCGAGATGAGCTGTCGCATCGCCGACGAACTGGTACAGATCCGCGGCGGCCGCGGCTACGAGACCGCCGCCTCGCTGCGCCATCGGGGTGAGCGCGCGGTACCGGCCGAACAGCTGGTGCGCGATCTGCGGATCAATCGGATCTTCGAAGGCTCCAGCGAGATCATGCGACTGCTGATCGCCCGCGAGATGGCCGATGCGCATATGGCCGCCGCGGGCGCGCTCGTGGATCGCCATGCGGCACTGAAGGACAAGGCCACCGCCGCGGTCGGGGCGAGCGGCTTCTACGCGAAATGGTTCCCGCAGTTGGCGGTCGGCCGTGGCACGCTTCCGGCCGGCTATACCGAATTCGGGCCGCTGGCAACGCATCTGCGCTTCGTCGAGCGGATGTCACGCAAGCAGGCGCGCGAATTGATGTACGCGATGGCGCGCTGGCAGGCGAAACTCGAATACCGGCAGGGGTTCCTGGGCCGCCTCGTCGATATCGGCGCGGAGCTGTTCGCCATGTCGGCGGCGTGCGTCCGCGCCCAGGCCATGCGCGCCGAGGACAGCCGGGACGCGGCCGCGGCGACGGAACTGGCCGACACCTTCTGCCGCCAGTCCCGGTTGCGGGTCGAGGCCGCCTTCGACGCACTGTGGGACAACACCGACGACGCCGACACCGCGCTGACCCGGCAGGTGCTGGAGGGCCGCTACGAATGGCTGGAGTCGGGCGTGCTCGATCCCAGCGAGGGCACCGGCCCGTGGATCGCGGAGTGGGAATTCGGCCCGTCCACCGAGCACAATCTGCTCACCCCGTTCCTGCCGTCCACGCGCACGGCGGCCGACGTGTAGCGATCCATCGGGAAATCTAGGGCTGTCTAGTCTCAAAGATCGAGAGCCCTAGATTTCCCGATGAAACGGCGCTCAGGCGAGATCGCCGAAGAATCGGCGCAGGTCGGCCGCATATGCCTGCGGCTGATCCATCGCGATGAAATGGTGTCCCGCCGGATTGTCCTCCGGCCAGTGCACGATCTTCGCGGTGCGCTCGGCGAGCCGGCGGATGCCCGGTGCGCCGCTGTACACCCCGGTCGGGACCTGCGCCGAACCGGTCGGCCAGGCGAAGCCGGTGCTGTCGTAGTACGACCACGCCGACGTCCCGAAGCTCTGGGTGAACCAGTAGATGCCGACGGTGGTCAGCAGCGCGTCACGGTCGATCGCCGCGTCGAGCGCGCCGGCGGCGCTGAAGTCGGTGTACTTCTGCACCATCCAGGCCAGCGCGGCGGCGGGTGAATCGTTCCATCCGATCGAGAAGGTCTGCGGCGCCGCACGCAGCAGACCGTGATGATCCACGCCGTTGACCCAGTCCGCCGACATCATCGCCTCGTAGCCGGCCCGTTCGGCATCGGTCAGGATCGGCACATCGGCCTGGGTGGGGAAGCCGAGACCGGCGGTGATGTAGAGCCCGGCCACCCGGGCCGGCGCCGCCTCGGCCATCGCGGTGCCCACATAGGTGCCGAGGTCACCGCCCTGTACGCCGTACCGCTCGTAGCCGAGCCGGGCCATCAGTTCCACCCACATCCGGCCGACACGGTCTGCGCTCCAGCCGGTTTCGGCAGGCGCGGCCGAGAATCCGTACCCCGGCACCGACGGTACGACCACATGGAAGGCCCGTGCGGGATCGCCACCGTGCGCTCGCGGATCGACGAGAAGGTCGATGAGGCCGTCGAATTCGGCGAAGGTGTTGGGCCAGCCGTGGTTGAGAACCAGCGGCAGCGCCTCCGGCTCGGGCGAGCGCACGTGCAGGAAGTGCACATCGACACCGTCGATCTCGGTGCGGTACTGCGGGAAGCGATTGAGCCGGGCTTCCTGTGCCCGCCAGTCGTATTCGGTGCGCCAGTAGTCGGCCAGGTCGCGCAGCCGCGTCACCGGGACGCCCCGGCTGCCCTCCGCGCCGGGCAGTCGCGGCGCCCAGCGCGTCCGCGCGAGCCGATCGCGCAGATCGTCGATATCGGACTGGGGTATGTCGATGCGGAAGCTGCGGATCTCTGCGCTCATGGACCCCACGCTAAGTGCGATATAGGCCAGATTCGGTCCTAGTGCCGGGAGCCGGTGTCGAGTTCTTTCTAGGGCGTTCTACAACGTGCCGTAGATACGCGAATATTCTGCCGATTCCCTCCTGCCGGATCGCCGGCGAACGAGCGGCAGCAGTTGTACAACTTCTGCATAACACCAGGTTATGGCCGTTAACGCGGCGGCAATCAATTCCGACATCCGGGCAGGTACGGACTCTGCAGGAGGACGTCATGTCCACGACGAACGCCACCCGCGTCACCGTCTGCGCCGACGACGGCACCCCCCTGGCCGCCTGGACCTTCGGTCCGCCCACGGCCTCGGTGACGGTGGTCTTCGTTCACGGCCACTGCCTGCGGACCGAATCCTGGTGGTTCCTGCGGGATCAGCTGCTGCGGCAATGGGGCTCCGGCACCCGGATGGTGTTCTACGACCACCGCGGGCACGGCGATTCCGCCGGCGCCGATCCGATGACCTACACCATCGACCAGCTGGGCCACGATCTCGACGCGGTCCTGCGGGCGGTCGCGCCGACGGGACCGGTGGTGCTGGTCGGCCATTCCATGGGCGCGATGGTGGTGCTGGCCTACGCTCGCCTGTTCCCGGCCACGATCGGCACCCGGGTGGTCGGCGTCGGGCTGATCGCCGGGGCGGCCGCCGGCATCACCGCGGTCGGGCTGGGCCGATTGCTGAACCGGCACACCGTGACCTCACTGCGGGTCGCGGTCCAGCGGGCGCCGCGGGCGCTCCAGGTGTCGAAGCGGTTGGGGCGCCGCGTTTTCGAGCCGATGGTGCGGGAGGCGAGTTTCGGCTCGCGCCGGGTGAATCCGCGCATGGCCGCACTCGCCACCGCGATGCTCAACGACACCCCGCTGCCGACCATGGCCTACTTCCTGGATTCACTCATCCACTTCGACGAGACGCCCACGCTGCGCCTGCTGTCGGAGCTTCCGGCCCTGGTGCTCGGCGGATCGGCCGACATCATGATTCCGTTCGCGCACTCGGTGGTCCTCGCCGCGCAGCTCGGTCGCGCCGAACTGGTCCGGCTCGACGGCGCCGGACACAGCGTGATCCTGGAGCGCGCGGAGGAGGTGGCGGTGGCCGTCGCGGCACTCGTGGACCGCGCGACCGGAACCCCGGCCCTCACTCCCGAAGGCCGGGGAGCCGACACCGCCGCGCTTCCGGTTCTCGCGGCACTCGTGGGGATGGAGTCGCCGTCGGTCACGGCGACCCTGCCGGCCGCCGGATGAGGTTCGCCCGCCGCGCCGGGCGCGCAGGTGGCGAGATCTTTTTCCCTCTGCGACGAGCCAGAACGCGAATGATCACGTAATGTGTTGTAGATCACGATGTGCGGTCCGTCACAAAATTGATCTTGCCTCGCGGGCGGGATCGGATCCGGTGATCGGCCCGGAAGCACCAGGAGGTTTCGATGACACGCAGTGAGATCGCCGAACTGCGCTTCGCGGTCGGACAGCTCCGGCAATGCGTCGGCGCGTTGCGCACCCACTACGGAGATGCCAACTCGGTCCGCCGGCTGGAGAACGATCTCGAACGACTCACCATCGACGCCGAGGAGTTCGAACACACCCCGCCGCCCGAGGTGGACAGCCGCAGGCAGCAGGAGGTCATCTACGTGCCGGACAGCAAGTCCGACGAGGCGGCATGGATGGGCGCACAGGACGAGGGCCTCGGCTTCCATTCGAGGCCGCGCACCAAGTAACCCGACATTCACCAGCAGCACGGGCCGTCGCGGCGGCCGTCCATTCCGCCGCGACGGCGCTGCGGCCCGTCGGTTCCCGCTCCACGGTATTCGCGAAGAAGGTCCGAAGTAGCTCGTCATTCACTCGCTGTACCGCCGCCGTCGAGCGCCCAGAAAATGTGGCGCAAATCATAGGACGGGGCGGCGATAGTTCTTGCCTGGACCGGCCTCGAGTCATAGCCCGGTTGTCGTATGGTGCTCAGCATCACATTCGACGCCGGAGGTAACGATGACGTTCCACGGGGTAGACCAGCGAGGCAGCTTGCAGTGAGCGCAGCACCGACACGCGCCCCCGAGGCGGGCACGGGAGTTTTCAGCAAAGGCCGCGCGGCCATTTCCACACGCACTCTGCGTACCGACCGATGGTGGGTCCCCCCACTGCTCACGGTGCTCGGACTAGCCGCATTCATCATCTACGCAACCGTGAGAGCCTTTGTGCGAACGGCATATTGGGTCTCCGACTACCACTATCTGACGCCGTTCTACTCACCCTGCGTGAGTACCTCGTGCGTCGAGGGTTCGAGCCACTTCGGGCACTGGGTCGGCAACCTGCCGATGTGGATTCCGCTCGGTTTCCTGGTGCTGCCGTTCCTACTGCTGTTCCGGTTGACCTGTTACTACTACCGCAAGGCCTACTACCGCGCGGTGTGGTTCTCGCCGCCGGCCTGCGCGGTCGCCGAACCGCACGGCAAATACACCGGTGAGACGCGGCTTCCGCTGATCATCCAGAACGTGCACCGCTACTTCTTCTATGTCGCGGTCGTCGTGTCGGTGGTCAACACCTACGACGCGGTCATGGCGTTCCACGGCAAGGACGGTGGCTTCGGCTTCGGCCTGGGCAACATCGTCCTGGTGGTGAATGTCGTTCTGCTGTGGGCATATACGATCTCGTGTCACTCCTGCCGGCACATCACCGGCGGCCGTCTCAAACACTTCTCCGCCCATCCGGTGCGCTACTGGATGTGGACGCAGGTGTCGAAGTTGAACACGCGTCACATGCAGCTGGCATGGACCACGCTGGCCACCCTGGCGATCACCGACTTCTACATCATGCTCGTCGCCAGCGGGACCATCTCCGATCCGCGTTTCATCGGTTGATTCCGGCGACAGACAACGCCATAGAGCCCCATTCCTCAGTGTCCCAGGAGTATTCGTTTCATGCCTGAAGTCGAACGGCACAAGTACGACGTCGTCGTGATCGGTGCCGGTGGCGCCGGCCTGCGTGCGGTGATCGAAGCGCGCGAACGCGGCCTCTCGGTGGCGGTGGTGTGTAAATCGTTGTTCGGCAAGGCCCATACGGTCATGGCCGAAGGCGGATGCGCCGCCTCGATGGGCAATGCCAACGAGAAGGACAACTGGCAGACGCATTTCCGCGACACCATGCGCGGCGGAAAATTCCTCAACAACTGGCGCATGGCCGAACTGCACGCCCAGGAGGCACCCGAGCGGGTGTGGGAGCTGGAGACGTACGGGGCGCTGTTCGACCGGACGCCCGACGGGCGGATCAGCCAGCGCAACTTCGGCGGGCACACCTATCCCCGCCTCGCCCATGTCGGCGACCGCACCGGCCTCGAGATCATCCGCACCATGCAGCAGAAGATCGTCTCGCTGCAACAGGAGGATTATGCCGCGACCGGCGATTACGAGGCCCGGATCAAGGTGTTCGCCGAATGCACGATCACCGATCTGCTCAAGGACACGAGCGGTATCGGTCAGCGCCCGGAGGAGGCAGCGGGCGTAACCACGGAGGGCGCCCGATCCCGCTCCAATGACACAGGCGCCATCTCGGGTGCGTTCGGGTACTGGCGGGAGTCGGGACGGTTCGTCCTGTTCGAGACTCCGGCGGTCGTGCTGGCCACCGGCGGGGTGGGCAAGTCCTACAAGGTCACCTCGAACTCGTGGGAGTACACCGGCGACGGTCATGCCCTCGCGCTGCGCGCCGGAGCCTCGCTGATCAATATGGAATTCCTGCAGTTCCATCCGACCGGTATGGTCTGGCCGCCGAGTGTGAAGGGCATTCTGGTCACCGAGGGTGTGCGCGGTGACGGAGGCGTGCTCAAGAACACCGAGGGCAAGCGGTTCATGTTCGAGTACATCCCGGCGGTGTTCAAGGGCCAGTACGCCGAGACCGAGGACGAGGCCGATCAGTGGTTGCGCGACAACGATTCCGCGCGCCGCACCCCGGACCTGCTGCCGCGCGACGAGGTGGCCCGCGCGATCAACGAAGAGGTCAAGGCCGGGCGCGGCACGGAGCACGGCGGGGTGTACCTCGACATCGCCTCCCGGCTGCCGGCCGCCGAGATCATGCGGCGGTTGCCGTCGATGCATCACCAGTTCAAGGAGCTGGCCGATGTCGACATCACCAAGGAGCCGATGGAGGTCGGGCCGACCTGTCACTACGTGATGGGCGGCATCGAGGTCGATCCCGACACCGGCGCGGCCACCGTGCCCGGATTGTTCGCCGCCGGTGAATGTTCCGGCGGTATGCACGGATCCAACCGCCTCGGCGGCAACTCGCTGTCGGACCTGCTGGTCTTCGGGCGACGCGCCGGGCTGGGCGCGGCCACCTACGTCGAACAGCTGGCACAGCGTCCGGCCGTCGCCGACGCCGATATCGACGCGGCCGCGAAATCCGCACTGGCGCCCTTCGATCCGCCGGCCACGGGGACCGGGGAGAACCCGTACACCCTGCACACGGATCTGCAGCAGACGATGAACGACCTGGTCGGCATCATCCGCAAGGAGCACGAGCTGGAACAGGCCATCGGCCGTCTGGGTGAACTGCGGGAGCGCTACGACAGTGTGACCGTCGAGGGTCACCGGCAGTTCAACCCCGGCTGGCATCTCGCACTCGACCTTCGAAACATGTTGCTGGTCAGCGAATGTGTCGCGCAGGCGGCGCTGCTGCGCACCGAGAGCCGCGGCGGTCACACCCGCGACGACCATCCGCAGATGGACCCGCAGTGGCGCAATCGGCTGCTGGTGTGCCGGACCGATCCGGACGGTGTGGGCCAGACCGTGCCGCCGGTGACGGTCACCTCGGAGGATCAGAAGCCGATGCGGCCGGATCTGCTCGCCCTGTTCGAGTTGAGCGAGCTGGAGAAGTATTACACCCCGGCGGAGACCGCCGCTCATCCCGCGGCCGCCGAATCATCCGCGAAAGGGGATGAGTAGCAATGGGTTACGATGCCCACTTCCGCGTATGGCGCGGTGACGACGACAAGGGCGAACTGCAGGACTACACCGTGGAGGTGAACGAGGGCGAGGTCGTCCTCGACATCATTCACCGGTTGCAGGCCACCCAGGCTCCGGATCTGGCGGTGCGCTGGAACTGCAAGGCCGGTAAGTGCGGTTCCTGTTCGGCCGAGGTGAACGGCCGCCCGCGCCTGATGTGTATGACCCGAATGTCGACCTTCGCCGCCGACGAGGTGGTGACGGTGACGCCGATGCGCACCTTCCCGGTCATCCGTGACCTCGTCACGGATGTCTCCTTCAACTATCAGAAGGCCAGGGAGATACCGTCTTTCACGCCGCCGGCCGATCTGAAGCCGGGTGACTACCGGATGCAGCAGCGAGATGTGGAACGTTCGCAGGAGTTCCGCAAGTGCATCGAATGTTTCCTGTGCCAGAACACCTGTCACGTCGTGCGCGACCACGAAGACAACAAGAACGCCTTCGCGGGGCCGCGGTATCTGATGCGGGTGGCCGAGTTGGAGATGCATCCCCTGGATGTGGCCGACCGGCGCGAGATGGCGCAGGAGGAGTTCGGGCTCGGCTACTGCAACATCACCAAATGCTGCACCGAGGTGTGCCCGGAACACATCAAGATCACCGACAATGCCCTCATTCCGATGAAGGAAAGGGTTGTGGATCGGAAATACGATCCGGTCGTCTGGTTGGGTAACAAATTGTTCCGGCGATAATTCGACGGCGGAATCGGCGACGATATTCGCCGCCGATTCCGCCGTTGATTCAGTTCGTTTCGAATAAGGGAAATCAGGTAGCCGGTCGAATCTCCGACCGGCTACAGCATTGTCACGACCCCGATCGCGACCACCGCGACCAGTGCCCCTATCAGCAGTGACGAGAGCATGGCCCCGGTCAGTACGTAAACCCCGACGGCCGATACCACGAACAACATTCCGACGATCAGATGTTCGACCCAATCACCCGGAAGCAGTTTGCGGTACCGAGGTGAGGTATTTCTCAGCCCGCGATCCATGTCATTCTGATTACCCGATCACGGCCTGGGTAAACATACGTTCGTTGCGAAACGGGTGTGGTTTCGTGATCTGCGGGCAAATATTTCGGGTCGCCGGCTCGGAGCCGGTGCGCGGCGGCATGCCCGACGTGTTCGCAGGTAGCGAGGCTCGAGCGGATGCGAAAAGTCCTGTTCTCCCAAGCTGTTTCGGTGCTGGCGATTCGCTGGGAATCGGACGGGATCGGCGATTCCGCCCCGCGCAGCGCCGATCTGATGGATGCTGGGAGTGTGCTCGCAGCGGGGCCCCGGAGTCGGCTCGCCGGGCACAGTCGGGTATCGCATGCAGGAACGAGGAGTCATGGCTGTTCATGTCATCGGGTCGTCGTTGATGACCAGCGAACTTTCGTCCGCTTCGACCGGCCGCGCCGCGACCGGACCACAGGATCCACCAGCTCCACCGCGCCGCCGGTTCGCGGCGGGGGTGTCCGAATGCAACTGACGAATCTGCACATGCCGGTCGCCGGGCTGCTGCGCTGCGGCGCCGATCCGGGCATCATGACCGTCGAACAAGCCCATGCCGCAATGCAACTGCACCTCGACTGCACCGTCGACACGTGCGTGGTCAGGCGGCGGGCGCGGGCGGTGCTGGTCGAACAGGGCCGCTGTGTCCTCGACGATCGGGCCATCCCGTGACCGCGTTCGCCGGGGGAGGCGCCCGGCATGCCGCCCACCGACACGCACGGCACCGGGTCGGCGGGGGATACCGCGCGGCGGCCCGGCTACCGGAGACCCGGCCGCTACCCGTCGGCGGCGCCCACCGCCCGCGCCATGCGCGCCGCCGTGGACCGGATCTGTACGACCGCATCGTTCTCGCGATTGCCGGTTGGCTGCTGGCGATCCGGATCGCCTTCGTCGGCGAGCATGTGATCGACGAGGTGTAGCGGCGCGCGCCGGACGCTCGGGGATGACGTCCGGCGCCTCCGGGCGCGCCGTCGCCCGGCCCTGAAGAGACGGGGGTTGCGGGTCGCGCCGATCCACCTATTCTTCTCGGTAACGGGCGGGGTCCGCGTGTCCAGGTTCCTGCACGACCGAGAGGAACCACATGGCCCGCAAACAGTACGCGGACGAACGCTGGCCCGAGGTCGCCGAGGAGGAGTACTGGGCCGACGAGCCGGTCTCCGCGGACGACCGCTGGGAGCCGCCACCGCCGCGACGGGCCGCCAATCCGCGAGTCGCCGAACCCTCCGACGAACGCTGGGAAACCACACCGAACCGGCGCCGGCCGGCGGCCGAAGCCGAGGACGATCGCTGGGACAGCGCACCCAATCGTCGCCGCACCGGTCGGCTGCGGGTCGAGGTGCCGCCGATCGTCAATCCGTACGCGATCGTCGCGCTGGTGGCCGCACTGCTCGGATTGTTCCCGGTGGCAATCGTATTCGGGCTGATCGCCTTCAGCCATCCGCGCGGGCGGGTGATGGCGATGTCGGCCCTGTTGCTCGGCCTCGCCGAAGTGTTGGTTCTGGCTGCGGCGCTGGTGCTTTCGGGCGTCACCCTGCCGCACACCACGCTGGGCACGGTTCCCGCCGCGCTCAGCACCGACACCGCCACCTCGAATACCGCGACCTCCCGGACCGTCGCACCGACGACGGTGGTGACACCGCCGCCCACCCCACCGGCCACCACCACGGCCGCTCCCGCCGGGCCCGTCTCGGCGGCCAAGGGTGAGGTGTGCACGCAGGCCCAGGCCGGATTGATCGGGTCCGCGACCGACGGCACCACCCTGCTGTGCCTGCACGGCAGCAGCGGCTATCGCTGGACCGGGCCGTACTCGGTGTCGACGGCGGTGTACGAGGGCGGCGCGAAATGCGATCCCGGTCTGGACAAGACGGCCCGCACCCCGGACGGGCACGCCCTGGTCTGCGAAGGACAGGGACGCAGCAGTATCTGGTCGCTGTGGGTGGAATAGCGGCTGCCGCCGCCGGGGGTGGAATAGCGGCGCGTACCGTTCTCTCACAGCGAATGTTCCGAGAGGTACAGGAGGACCGCCAATGGCTGAACGCGTTGCCGTCGTCACCGGCGCGGCACGAGGCATCGGAGCCGCGATCGCGACCCGGCTGGCTCAGGACGGACTGAAGGTCGGCGTACTCGACCTGGACGCGGCGCACTGCGCCGACACGGTCCAGGCGATCACCGACGCCGGTGGCCGGGCCGTCGCACTGGGCGCCGACGTCTCGAACGAGGATTCGGTCGCTGCCGCGGTGACGAAGCTGGCCGACGAGCTCGGACCGCCGACCGTCCTGGTCAACAACGCCGGCATCCTGCGTGACAATCTGCTGTTCAAGATGAGCGTCGACGACTGGGACGCGGTGATGAACGTGCACCTGCGCGGCGCGTTCCTCATGAGCCGCGCGGTGCAGAAGTACATGGTCGACGCCAAGTGGGGTCGCATCGTGAACATGTCGAGCAGTTCGGCGCAGGGCAACCGTGGCCAGGTCAACTACTCGGCGGCCAAGGCCGGGCTGCAGGGCTTCACCAAGACCCTCGCGCTGGAACTCGGCAAATTCGGTGTCACGGCCAATGCCATCGCGCCCGGCTTCATCGTCACCGATATGACCGCCGCGACCGCCGAGCGGGTCGGCGTGCCGTTCGAGGACTTCCAGAAGGCGGCCGCCGCCCAGATCCCGGTGCAGCGGGTGGGCCGGCCCGAGGATATCGCGCACACCGCGTCGTTCCTGGTGAGCGAGGGCGCCGGCTTCGTCTCCGGGCAGGTCGTCTACGTCGCCGGCGGTCCGCTGGACTGAGTGAGCCCGTCGCCGGCACCGGGCGCCCGGTAGCGTCACCTGCTGTGAACCGACGAGCGGTTCGTCGTGCCGTGACGAGTTGGGTGCTGCTGGCGCCGAGCCTGTTCGGGATCGGGGTCTTCCTGATCCTGCCGATCGTGCTGGTCGGCTGGCTCAGCCTGCACAGCTGGAATCTGCTCGGGCCCATGGAATTCGTGGGCCTGCGCAATTGGCGCTCGGTGCTGTCCGATGGCGCGTTCGGCCACTCGCTGCTGGTGACGGGTGCGCTCACCCTGCTCGTGGTGCCGCTGCAGACCGTCCTCGGCTTCGCGGTGGCCGCGCTGCTCGTGCGTCGGCGTGCCGGTGGTGCGTTCCGGGTGCTGTTCGCACTGCCCTGGATGTGCGCGCCGGTGGCGGTCGGCGTGATCTGGCGCTGGCTGTTCGCCCCCACCGACGGTGCGCTCAACGCACTACTGGGCCGGCGGATCGAATGGCTGGCCGATCCGGCGCTGGCCCTGCCTTCGGTTGCGGCGGTGAGCATCTGGTCGAACGTCGGCTATGTGGCCCTGTTCTTCGTCGCGGGTCTGCGGGCGATACCGCCGGAGATCCACGAGGCGGGGGCGCTGGACGGGGCCACCGGCTGGCGGCGGATTCGCTGGCTGACACTGCCGCTGCTGCGGCCCACCCTGTTCTTCGTGCTGGTCACCGGGACCATCACCGCGTTCCAGACCTTCGACACCGTCTACGCGCTGACCAAGGGCGGTCCGGGCGAACGCACGAATATGGTGGCGATGCAGATCTTCTCGGAAGCGTTCGACGCGGCGCGGCCCGGGCGGGCGGCGGTCATGGCGATCGTGGTGTGCGTGATCATGCTGTCGATCACCGTGCTCCAGCACCGCTACTTCCGCACCAGGACCAGCTATGAATTCTGATGTCCGGCATCGGCGTTCAGCGGCGGCGCGGTCGGTTGCCGCCTACCTGCTGCTGCTCGCGGGCGCGGTGTGCACGGTGGCGCCGCTCGTGCTGGGCGCGTTCACGGCCGTGAAGACGCCGGGGCAGTTCGCCACGGAATCTCCGCTCGCACTGCCGGATCCGACGACCTGGGACAACTTCCGCGCCGTGTTCGACCAGGGGTTCGGCCGTGCGGTGCTGGTGACGGCGTTGATGACCGCGTTCATCACCGCCGGGCAGCTGATCACCTCCATCGCCGCCGCATACGCGTTCGCCTGCACCGAGTTTCGCGGCCGCGATCTGCTGTTCTGGATCTATCTGGCCACCATGATGGTGCCGCCGATCGTCACGCTGATTCCGCTGTATCTGATGTTCGCGCACCTGGGGTGGCTGAACACCTTCTGGGCGCTGGTGCTGCCGTTCGTCTTCGGCTCGCCGTACGCGATCTTCCTGCTGCGCCAATACTTCCGGGGCATACCGCGCGAGTTGATCGGGGCGGCGCGGTTGGACGGCGCGAACACCCTCGATGTGATCGTGCACGTCGTGGTCCCGATGAGCCGTCCCGTTCTGGCGACACTCGCGGTGATCACCGTGGTGACCCAGTGGAACGGCTTCCTGTGGCCGCTGGTCGCCGGCTCGGGCCGCTGGCAGGTGCTCACGGTAGCGACCGCGGATCTGCAGACCCGCTACAACGAGCAGTGGACGCTGGTGATGGCGGCGACGACGCTGGCGATCGTGCCGCTGCTGGTGCTGTTCGTGGTGTTCCAGCGGCAGGTGCTGCGTTCCGTCGCATGGACGGGCCTGAAATGAGAGCCGTGAAGACCTCGACGCTGAACGTGCTCGCCGTCGCGCTCGGCATGGTCCTGCTGGTGACCGCGGCGCTGTGGCTGGGTCACGACGGTGCGGGCGGGACGGGTCGCACGGTGATCCGGCTGCGGATCTGGGATGCGAGTTTCGTACCGGCCTATCGCGCCGCACTCGACGAATTCCAGCGAGCCGAACCGGATGTCGAGGTCCGGATCACGGTGGTGCCGTGGGCGTCCTATCAGCAGAAATTGCGGCTCGACGTGGCGGGCGGCACGGTGGACGACCTGTTCTGGACGAATCTGTACACCGATTACGCCGATGCCGGGCGGCTGGCCGATATCGGCGCGATGCTGGGCCCCGACGCGGTGCGGCAGTGGGATCCGGGCGCGGTGGAGCAGTACACGCGCCACGGAAAGCTCTGGGCGGTACCGCAATTCGTGGACGGTGGTACGGCGGTCTATTACAACCGCGACGTGCTGACCGCGGCCGGAATCGACCCCGCGGAGCTCGCACGCGCGACCTGGAATCCGCACGGACCGGATTCCTTCGAGCCGTTGTTGCGCCGGATCACCGCTGCCGTGCCGTGGGCTTACAACGCGGCCAACGATTTCCAGTCGCTGTCGCTGCCGTATCTGGGATCGGCGGGTGGGCGATTCCAGGACGGGGATCGGTACGTCTTCGACAGTCCACAGGGTGTGGATGCCTTCGGATATCTTGTGGGCCTGGTTCGGGCGGGGCTCACCCCACCGGCGGCCGATACCCGCAGCGGCAGTGACTTCGCGAAGAACGCCTTCCTACAGGGCAAACTGGCGCTGTTCCAATCCGGGAGTTTCACTCTGGCGCAGATCGCACAGCAGGCGCGCTTCGGCTGGGGGATCGCGATGATTCCGGCCGGGCCCGCGGGGCGGGTGAGCACCGACAATGCGATCGGCATCGCCGCCGATGCCCACACCGCCCATCCCGACGCGGTGCGGCGCGTGCTGACCTGGCTCGGCAGCGCAGCCGGCAACCGCTATCTGGCGGCCGGTGGGCAGACCATTCCGGCGGTGACGGCCGATCAGCATCTGTACCGGGACTATTGGGCGGCACGAGGGATCGACGTGTCACCGTTCTTCGATGTGCTGAACGGGCCGCGCATCGCGTCGGGTGGCGGGCCGGGATTCGCGGCCGCACTGCAGGCGATCGACCCGATCTTCGACGAGATGTTCCTCGGCCGCATCCCGGTGCCCGAGGCCTTGCATCGCGCCCGGACCGCCGCCCAGGCCACGGCGCAGCCCTGATTCAGCTCAGATCCGGCTGTGGTCGACCAGTGGGGTGCGCGGGCCGAACGCCGGCTTGCGCGCCTGACCGGATATCTCGAGCAGCCGGATCGCCCGATAGCGATGCGGGCGTAGCGGTTCGAGATACTCGACCATGCCCTCGTCGTCGAGCGGGCGGCCCAGCAGGCTCCAGCCGACGATCGCGGCCAGATGGAAATCACCGACCGACAGCGCGTCGGCGTCACCGAGGGCCCGCTGCGCGATCTCCGCGGCCGTCCACACCCCGATCCCCGGCACCGCGCGCAGCCGCTCGGCGGCCTGCTCCGGCGCCATCGTCGCGGCGGCCTCCAGCTTCTCCGCCATCCGCGCGGCGGTGACGATCGTGCGCGAACGCTGCGGATCGACATTGGCGCGGTGATAGACCCAGGACGGGATATAGCGCCAGGTCTGCGCCGACGGCGGCACCCGCATCGGCGCGGGCGTCGGCCCCGGCGCCGGTTCGCCGTACTGCCACACCAGCTTTCGATACGACCCGCGAGCGGTGATGGTGTGCACCCGCTGCTCGAGCACGGCCGGCACCAAGGCTTCGAAGACCAATCCGGTGCGGAGCATGTGCAGGCCGGGATGACGCCGGTGCGCCTCGGCGATGCGGGGATGTTCGGGCGCGAAGTCGTCGAGTTCCTCGTCGACACAGAGCATCCGGGGCAGCTGGTCGAGGAATTCCGCCGCACCCGGGCCCCAGGCCCGCGCCGCGACCACGTCGGTGCCGGCCTGGACGAGGCGGTAGGTCACCGGCCCGCTCGGCATGCGCGACGCTCGCCAGTGGGCGCCGTCGGGCGTGACGCGATGGCACGGATCGCCCTGCCCCCGGCGCAGCGGGGCGAGGGTGGCCGCGAGGGCTATCGGCCGGGAGGTGGTGAGGGTACGGGAGTGGCCGCGTTCGGTGCCGCCGTGATTCGCCGGGGAGGCGTTCGTGTGCGGGGAGCGGTGCCGGGGTGGGGTCAGCCCGGATCGGGGGTCCTCGATCATCGGCCTGCCGCGTCCTCGCACCGACCCATTGTGCGCCGCGTGCGGGGGCCGCCGAGCGGGGACCCGCCGGAGAAAGCCCGGTGGCGCGGCGCGGAACGATATCTCGAGGAAACTCTCAGGTGAGAAGATGGCGGAGGTCACGGGTTCGCGCCACCATGTAACGATACGATCACGCACGCCGATTTCGCTGGGGAATGATGTCGACAGCAATCATTCGGCAATGTCACAACGGAGGTGTCCATGCTTACCAACATCCTGAATTGGCTGCTCAGCGCGTGGGGCGGAGTATCCGCCGGTAGCTCGGGCTACCAAATTCCTCCGGGCACCCTGCCGTTCGGCAGCTGATCCGTCACCGCCCGCGCCCGCCGCGCGTCGATGCGGCGGGCGTGCGCGGTTCCGCATCGCCGCGACCTCCGGACATCTGAATCATCGATCGTTCAGATATTGCGCGAGATGACGACCCGGCCGGCCGGCCAACTGTTCGGCTTGGGTTCGACAGGAAAATCCGTCGGCCAGCAGCGGTGTCGCCGCATCGGCCGCACGCAGTGCCGGGAGTAATCCGCCCTCCGCGACCGCGACGGAAATCTCGTAATGCCCGGATTGCATTCCGAAGTTTCCAGCAAGTCCGCAGCATCCACTGATTTCGGTGATCTTCGCACCCGTTCGCCGCAATAACCGGCGGTCGGCGTCGAACCCCGTGACGGCATGCTGATGACAGTGCGGCTGCACCACCACGGTCTCGCCCGAGCGGTCCGGCGGCTGCCAATTCGGTTGCTCCGTCAGGAATTCCGCCAGCGTGCGCACCGCGCGGGCGGTGGGAGCCGAGCGCGGATCGTCCGGGAGCAACTGCGGCAGATCCGATCGCAGCGCGGCCGTGCACGACGGCTCCAGGCCTATCACGGGGCCGCCCGCCCGGACGTGTTCCTCCACCGCGTCGAGCACCGCCCGCAACCGCTTGCGCGCGCCGTCGAGCTGACCCGTGCTGATCCAGGTGAGGCCACAGCACACCCGGCGATCCGGAATGCGCACGCGATATCCGGCCGATTCCACGAGTTCGACGGCCGCCCAGCCGATTTCGGGGGCGAAGGCATCGGTGAAACTGTCGATCCACAGCATCGCCACGGGACCGTCGGGATGCCTGTCCCGTCCGCGATGCGCCCACTGAGCGCGGAACGAGCGCGGCGCCAGTCGCGGCGCCGGCCGTCGCGGATCCATCCCGGCCAGGCGCATACCCGTTCGCCGTAGCCATCGAATACCGGTGAGCGCGTTCACCGTTCGCGGCATTCTCGTACCCATCGCCAGCCACCGCGGCAACCGGCCGAGGACATAGTGGTCGATCGGTCGCGGCCGTCCTTTGTACGCGCGGTACAGCGTCTCGGATTTGTAGGTCGCCATATCGACACCGGCCGGGCAGTCGGACGAGCAGGCCCGGCAGGACAGGCACAGATCCAGCGACTGCGCGACCGCCTCGTCACGCCAGTCCAGGGCGCCGCGCACGACCTCCTGCAGCACCCGGGCGCGGCCTCTCGTGCTGTCCTTCTCATCGGCGGTGGCGAGGTAGGACGGGCACATGAAACCGCCGGTCGAGCGGGTGTCGGCGCGACATTTTCCGACGCCGACGCAGCGATGCACGGCCGCGCCGATATCGCCGTCGGCGGGGAACGGGAAACCGCCCGCAGTCGGAACCCGTCGCAGCCCGGGCAGACGCAGGTGGGTGTCGACCGATTCGGGCCGGACCAGAACCGCCGGGTTGAGAACCGCGTCCGGATCGAAAAGCCCCTTGAATTCGGCGAATACGCGCAGGGCGTCCGGTGAGTACATGCGCGACAGCAGTTCCGAACGGGCGCGGCCGTCTCCGTGCTCACCGGAGGCCGAACCGCCGTACCGGACCACGAGATCGGTGGCGTCGAACAGGAAGTCGCGGAACCGTTGCGGCGCACGGGCGATCGGAAGGTCGAGGCGGACGTGGATGCACCCGTCTCCGATATGGCCGTACAGCAGGCCGTCGACGCGGTGATCGCCCATCAGCCGTTCGAAATCGCGGAGGTAGTCACCGAGACGTTCGGGCGGGACGGCGGCGTCCTCCCAGCCCGGCCAGGCCGGTTCGCCCCCGGGTGTGCGCCCGGCGAGGCCGGCGCCGTCGGCGCGAATCCGCCACAGCCGCGCGGCCGTCCCGGCGTCGGTGACGATCCGGGTGTCGAGAGCGCCACAGGCGGCGGTCACCGCGGCCGCGCTGTCATACGCCGATTCCTCGGTGTCTCCGGCGAATTCGACGAACAACCAGGCTCCGCCGACTGGTAGTTCCGGTACCGGGCGTCCGTGCGCGCGCACGACATCCACCAGCCGCGCGTCCAGGCCCTCGACCGCGATCGGACGGCCCGCCATCACCGCCTTCACATCGTCGGCGGCGGCGGGCATATCGGGATAACCGAGAACCGCGACCGCGGTCGCGTTCGGCAGCGGAACCAGATCCACGGTCGCGTCGAGAACGAGGCCGCACGTGCCTTCGGACCCGACGAACGCCTTGGCGATCGACGCACCGCGTTCGGGAGTCAGATACTGCAGGCCGTATCCCGAGGCCTGCCGATCGAAGCGGCCCACCTCGGTGCGCAGGGTCGCCAGATTGCGGCGGGTGAACTCCGCCAGTCCGGGCATCACCGAGAGATCGTCCGCCAGTACGCGCTCGGCGCCGGTGCCGTCGAGGATGCGCAGCCCACGCACGGTATCGGAGGTGCGACCCCAGGACACCGCGCGCGGGCCGCAGGCATTGTTGCCGATCATGCCGCCGAGGGTGCAGCGGTTCTGCGTCGACGGGTCCGGCCCCAGTCGCAGGCCGTGGCGTCCGGCGGCCTGCTGCAGGCCGGACAGTACGACACCCGGCTGCACTCGGGCACAACGGCTCTCGGCGTCGATGGACAGCACGGCGTTCATGTACCGGCTGAAGTCGAGCACCAGTCCGGGCCCGATCGCATTGCCCGCCACGGATGTTCCGCCACCGCGTGCGGTGATCGGCTTGCCTTCCTCGCGGGCGAATCGCACGGCCGCGGCAACATCCTCGTCCCCGCGCGGGTAGACGACCGCCGCCGGCAGGACGCGATAGTTCGAGGCGTCCGAGGAGTACTCCGCGCGGCGGCGCGCGTCGTCGTCGACCTCGCCGTCGATCCGGTCGCGCAGGGCCCGCACCCAGGAGTCGGTCATATCGCCAGCGTAGAACGCGAGGACCCGTCCGCTCACCGCTCGGGATCGCCACGCACGGCGAGACCCGTTCGGCCGCCGCGTGCCGGCGAGCCGGTTACGGGAGCAGGACTATCTTGCCGAGTCCGTGACCGGTTTCGCTGTCGCGCTGGGCGGCGGCGGCCTCGGACAGCGGGTAGGTACGCGCCGCCCCGGGCAGGCGGAATTCGCCCGCGGCGACCGACTGCGCGACGCGTGCCACGATGTCGAGGGCGGGGCCGCCGGTGCGAGCGAAGAAGGTGACGCCCTTGTCGGCGGCGGCGCCGTCGGCGATGGTGATGATCCGATCGGTACCGCCACGCAATTCGATTGCGGCGTCGAGGAATCCGTGACCGGCGCAGTCGTAGACCGCATCGATGCCGTGCGGCGCCAGCTCGCGCACGCGCTCGGCGACGCCGGCGCCGTAGGTGGTCGGGATCGCACCCAGCGTGCGCACGACCTCCTGATTGGCGGCCGAGGCGGTGCCGACGACCGTGGCGCCGCGAGCCCGGGCCAGCTGCACCACGAACGCGCCGACCGCGCCGGAGGCGCCGTTCACCAGCAACGTCTCACCCGACTTCACGGCCAGTTCGTCCAGGCCGGTCCCGGCCGTATTGGCGGCGACCGGGATGGCGGCGGCCTCGGCGAACGACAACTCGGCCGGTTTGGCGACCAGTTGGGTGCCCAGCGCGTACTCCGCGTAACCGCCGCCCTGAGCCCAGCCCAGTACCTCGTCACCCGGCCGGAACCGAGCCTCGGGTCCGGCGGCGTCGACCACGCCGGCGATCTCGAATCCGGCACGGCGGGGGAATCCGGGCGGACCGGGCATCAGTCCGGCGCGCATCTTCCAATCGGCCGGATTGACCCCGGCCGCCCGGATCGCCACCCGCACCCGATCTCCGGTGGGGTCCGGAATCGGCACCTCCACCTGCGTCAACACCTCGGCCCCGCCCACTCGCTCGTACTGGATCGCTCGCATGCTGTGGTTCGACGACATGATTCGACCTTAGGAGGCCGGCGACCGGCAGCCGGGCGCAGCGCCGCAGCGCACGTCACCCGGCGCGTTTCGCTCGTGGCGAACCGGGACTACTTGCTCTCAACCTTTGTTGAGGTCTTAGTGTCGGTGGCCCGGGGTTGAATGAGCCCGGCAGCGGAAGGAGATGCGGATGAGCATCGAATCGGTCGCGTGGAGTCAGCTGTACCGGCAGGCGCACGCACCCCAGCAGCGGCGTGGTCTGCGCCGGGAGACGGCCGCGCGCATTCTGCGATTCGCGCGACCGCATCGGGCTCAGCTCATCGGCTTCCTGATCTTCAGCATCGCGTCCGCGTTGCTCACGGTGGCCAATCCGGTGCTGGCGGGGCGAGTGGTCAACGACATCGTCGGCCATGCCGCGCCGCGCTCGGTGCTCACCCTCGCCGCGGTGATCGCGCTGGTCGCCGTGCTCGACGCGGGCCTGGGCATCGTGATCCGGTGGTTGTCCGCGCGGATCGGGGAGGGATTGATTCTCGATCTGCGCACCGCGGTGTTCGATCACGTGCAGAAGATGCCGGTCGCCTTCTTCACCCGCACCCGCACGGGAGCGCTGGTCAGCCGGCTCAACAACGACGTGATCGGTGCGCAGCGCGCGTTCAGCACGACCTTGTCCGGCGTGGTCACCAATATCGTGACGCTGCTGTTGACCGTGGCGGTGATGGTGCGGCTGTCCTGGCAGATCACCCTGCTGGCCCTGATCCTGCTGCCGCTGTTCATGTTTCCCGCCCGCAAGATGGGCACCCGGATCGCGAGCATCCAGCGGGAAGCCGCCCAGCTCAACGCCTCGATGAGCACGCAGATGACCGAGCGGTTCTCGGCACCCGGCGCCACCCTGGTGAAACTGTTCGGACGCCCGGATCAGGAATCCACCGAATTCGCGGTGCGTGCCGGACGGGTGCGCGATATCGGCGTGCGGACCGCGATGCTGCAGACGGTGTTCGTCACCGCGTTGACGCTGGTGTCCGCGCTGGCCGTGGCATTGGTCTACGGCCTCGGCGGCTGGTACGCACTGCGCGGACAGCTCGACGCCGGCGCCGTGGTCGCGCTGTCGCTGCTGCTGACCAGGCTCTACACCCCTCTGACGGCGCTGGCCAGTGCGCGGGTGGACATCATGTCGGCGCTGGTGAGCTTCGAGCGGGTCTTCGAGATTCTCGATCTGAAGCCGCTGATCGAGGATGCGCCGGATGCGGTGGCGGTTCCGGCGGGCCCGGTGTCGGTGGAATTCGACCGGGTGCGTTTCGGTTACCCGTCGGCCGACAAGGTCTCCCTCGCTTCGCTGGAGGATGTGTCGACACTCGACCATCGCGGCGGCAGCGAGGTGCTGCACGATATTTCGCTGCGCGCCGAGCCGGGGCGGATGATCGCCCTGGTCGGATCCTCCGGCGCGGGTAAATCGACCATCGCCCAACTGGTTTCGCGGCTCTACGATGTGGACGGCGGCGCGGTCCGGCTGGGTGGCGTCGACGTGCGGGACCTGAGCACCCGGTCGATCCAGGACACGGTCGGACTCGTCACCCAGGACGGCCACCTGTTCCACGACAGCATCCGCGCGAATCTGCTGCTGGCCCGGCCCGAGGCGAGTGAGACGGAGCTGTGGGACGCGCTGGAGCGGGCCCGGTTGCGCACGGTAATCGACGGGCTGCCCGACGGTCTGGACACCGTGGTCGGCGAACGCGGATATCGGTTGTCCGGCGGTGAACGGCAGCGATTGACCATCGCCCGGCTGCTGCTCAAACAACCGCGGGTCGTCATCCTCGACGAGGCCACCGCGTCGCTGGACTCCACCTCCGAGGCCGCGGTCCAGGAGGCCCTCACCGAGGCACTGGAGGGACGGACCGCACTGGTCATCGCGCACCGGCTGTCGACTGTCCGGAACGCGGACGAGATCCTGGTGATCGAGGACGGCAGCATCGTCGAGCGGGGCAGTCATGCGCAGCTGCTCGCCGAACAGGGCCGGTACGCGGAGCTCTACCACACCCAATTCGCCGACGATACGGAAGTCGCTGCGGCATAAGGGATCAGCGCGGAGGTGCGGTTCGCACCTCCGCGCCGGCATCCGTTCCTACAACTGCGCCGGGACGCCGGCCGCGCTGTCGTCGGCAGCCCCGGATCGCCGGGATGTACCGGCAGTCGGCGGTCCCGCGATTTCCGCCGTATCGGAGCGTTCCGCCGTACCCGAACGCGTCCCACCCGCGGTCCGGCTCAGCCCGACCAGGCCCAACGCGAGCACGCCCAGACCCGCGCCGATCCAGCCCACCACCGAGTAGTCCGCGCCGGCGCCGATGGCGAGTCCGCCCAGCCAGGGGCCGAGCGTGATGCCGATGTTGAACGACATCACGTTGCCCGCCGCGCCGAGCGTTCCGGCGGCCGGGGCGAGGCCGAACACCCGGCTGTTCAACACCGGATTGGTCCCGAAACCGAAGGCGCCCAGCAGAAACGACACCACGACGACCGCCGCCCAATAGTGCGCGGTCAGCGCGAGTATCACCGAGGCGAGCACCAGACCCGAGATGCCGACGGTGAGGCTGCGCAGCGGATGGGCATCCGCGGTGCGTCCGCCGATCACGATGCCGGCGAACGAGCCGAGGCCGTAGACGCCCAGCACCACCGGCACCCAGTTCTCGCCGATCCCGGTCGTCTCGGTGAGCAGGGCGCCGAGGTAACCGAAGGTGACCAGCAGCGCGGCGGTGGCCGTCACGGTGGTGGCGTACAGCAGCGCCACCGGGCGGGTGGCCAAGGCGCGCAACTCCTTTCGCACCGGCGGCGCCTGCTCGGCGCGCTGTTCGGGCACCGCGATCGCCACCGCCACCATCACCAGCGCACATCCCGCCGCGACCGTCCAGAACGCCGCACGCCAGCCCAGATGCTGACCGATGAAGGTACCGGCGGGGAGTCCGAGGATGGTCGCGATGGTCAGGCCGCCCGCGACGACGCTCATCGCCCGCCCGCGCGCTGTCGGCGGTACCGATCCGACCGCGGTCGCCGCAGCCGCCGACCAGAATCCCGCGTAGACGAAGGCGCCGATGACGCGGGTGCCGATGAGGACGCCGTAGTCGGAGGTCAGCGCCGCGACGACGTGGGTGGCGACGAAGACGGCGAGGAAGGCGAGCAGGGCGGTGCGCCTCGACCAGCGCGCCGTGACCACGGCCAGAATCGGCGCGCCCACCAGCATGCCGACGGCGAAGGCCGAGATCAGCAGGCCGGCCTGTGGAACGGTGACGCCGAGATCGGCGGCCATTCCCGTGAGCAGGCCGGACAACATCATCTCCGAGGTGCCCTGCGCGAATATCGCCAGGCCCAATATGTATACCGCCGAGGGCATGTCGTTTCCTTCCAGTTTTGGATCATTCAGTTCAAAATGAAGCCGCGCATAGCCGCGGATCACTGCCGGAACATGTGACGGACCGTCCCGGCCGATCGATCAGAGGCAGCGCAGGGCAACCTCCGCGATACCGGCCAATGTGTCCCGGGAGGCGCCGCCGCGCGCCGCGACCCGCATACCGCCGATGGTGGCGACGACGAATTGGGCCAGATCGGACGGATCGGCTCGCTCGTCGACCTCACCCGACGCCTGCCCGGCGCGGATCGCGCCGACCAGCGCGGACATCCGACGATCCAGATCGGCACGCAGCAGCGCGGCCACCTCGGGATCGCGGGGGGCCATCTCGACGGTCGTGTTCACGACCAGACATCCCAGCGGATCGTCCTCGGGCGCATCGACCACACGCCGCAGCAGCGCCTCGATCTTGTCGCGCGCGGAACCGGGACCGTCGAGCAGTTCGAACGTATCCGCGTTCTTGAACTCCATGTACCGCCGCAGCGCCCGCTCGAACAGGTCGTGCTTGCTGGTGAAGGTGTTGTAGATACTCGAGCGGCCCAGCCCGGTGGCCGCACAGAGGTCCTGGGTGGACATGCCCTCGTAACCGGCGCTCCAGAAAGCGCGCATGGCCGCGTCCACCGCCCCCGGTTCGTCGAACTGCTTGGGTCGTGCCATGCGGTCAGGCTAACACGTTTTGGATAGATCAGTTCAAAATATTGCGTGAGCGAATGGCGGGCGTTCGATTCCAGGCGCCCGCCGCTCGATCAGAATTCGCCGGCCACCGCCAGAACCGTGCGGCCGGAGTGGTGGCCGCCGCGGATGGCGTGCAGCACCGCCTCGGCCTCGGTGACCGGCGCGATATTCTCCAGCGTCGACAGATGCCGGGGCTTCAGGTCCTTGCCGAGCCGGGCCCACAGCGCGCGCCGCTGGTCGATCGGGAAGTTCACCGAATCGATGCCGAGCAGCCCGACACCACGCAGGATGAACGGCATGACCGTGGTGGGCAGTTCGGTCCCGCCGGTCAGGCCGCTGACGGCCACCGACCCGCCGTAGCGGACGGTGCTGAGGATGTGGGCGAGTGATTTACCACCGACGCTGTCGACCGCGCCGGCCCACTGCGCCTTACCCAGCGGGCGAGGCTTCGCGTCCGGATCCTCGGGCAGGCGGCCGATCACCGCGGCCGCACCGAGGGTGGACAGCAGTTCGCCCGCATCGGTCTTTCCGGTGGAGGCGGTGACCTCGTAGCCGAGGCCGGACAGGATGTCCACCGCGACACTGCCGACGCCGCCGGTCGCACCGGTCACCAGCACCGGCCCGTCCCCCGGGGCCAGGCCGCGGTCGAGCAGCGCCTGCACGCTCATGGCCGCGGTGAATCCGGCGGTGCCGAGCGCCGCCGCCTCGCGCGGGCTCAGGCCCTCCAGCTTGACCACCCATTCGGCGGGCACGCGCGCGTATTCGGCGAAGCCGCCGTTGTGCGCGACGCCGATCTCGTACCCGTGCGCGATCACGAGATCACCCACCGTGAAGGCGGCATCCTCGGAGGCCACCACCTCGCCGGTCAGGTCGATGCCGGGGATGATGGGGTAATTGCGCACCACGCCGCCACGCGGGGTGATGGCCAGCCCGTCCTTGAAGTTCGCACTCGAATAGTGCACCTTGATCGTCACCGTGCCCGGGCCGAGGAAGTCCTCGCCCACCTCCTCGCGGGCCAGTACCACGCCGTCGTCGGTCTCGTGCGCAACCATCGCCTGGAACTGCATGCGTCCGAGCATAGGGCGGGCGGACGCCCCGCGGCTACGACCGGCTCGCAGCCGCACCCCGTTCGGCACGTCGGCGATCAATGCCCGAATGCGGCGACCCCAACCGGACCGACACCGACGCACACATCCAAACCTGGGGTACGTGAACCGATTCGCAACACCTCACCGCTGCCGACCACATGGACGAACACCGTGTGGACCCCCGCACGCACCGGCACCACCACCGCATCGCCGTGTTCCATCGCCACGGTGAGGTGGCCGTCCTGATTCGCGAAATAGTTGAGCTGCGCGGTCCACCCGTGCTCGATCATGGGCCCGTCCAGCCACAGCGCCACCGGGTCGGAGCCGTCGACGCGGTATCCGCAGCCGGGTTCGGGACCGGCGAGGATGCGGCGATTCCACCAGACCGAGGCGTCGACGAGTTCGCCGTCGTCGGTGATCATCCGCAGGTGCGGTGTGGACGTGCCGAAAGCGCCGTCCGGGGCGATCGGGCCCAGCACCTGGGCGATGAGATTCTGCGGATAGGTCATCGGCGTCAGCACGCCCCAGGGCACCTCCTGCTCCAGGAGCGGTGCGCCGTCCCGATCCGCGAACGCCGCACGGGCATTCGTGAGATAGGTGCGCGTAGGCGAGATTTCCCACGAGCGCGCGAACGAGACGGTGGTGCAGACGCTGCTCACGACGAAGGCCGCTGTCAGCACGATCGCGACGGCGTGCGCAGCCGGCACCGGACCGGGTGATGTCGGTCCGAGCGCGTCCGCGTTCCGGCTCCTTGTTCGCGGCCGAGCAGCCAGCAGCAGGGCGGTCGCCGCGGCCAGCACCACCGCCACGTCGGCCAGGTAGCGCAGCGACTGCATGAGTTCGGCGGCGGTGTTGGGGCCACCGCGGATCAGGACGATCGGAAGCTGAACGGCCAGAACGTATCCCACGACCAGGATCCACACCGGTAGCACGCGGCGGCGCAGTCGCAGTGTCACCAGGACCACCGCGGCGAGGATCAGCCAGGCGGGCACGACGGTCCATCCCGGCGGCGTGGCCCACGGTGTCGACGGCAGCCAGCGCGCCCAGACCCACGGGCCGCCCAGCAGGGTCGGGAGGATCCCCAGGGAGGTGGCGCTGTGGAGAAGTCGTCGCGCGCCGGCGAGGCTGGTGTCGACCGCGATGTGGTCGGCGACGGTGAGGTAGGCCGCGCCCCAGCCCGCCAGGATCAATGCCGAACCGGCCCACAGCGCCGCGCCCGTGCGCGCCACGTCGCGAGTCGACGCCCACACGCTCGGGCCGCCACGATCGCCCGCCCGCTCGGGGTCCTCGGGAGGCGCGGCGGCATCGCGCGGGCCCGATTCCCCTTCGCCCGCGGGCGAATCCGCATCGACGGTGCGGGCGCCGACCACGTACCGCTCCAGCACCGCGACAGCGAACGCGACGAACGGCACCACCACCGCTTTCTCGAAGAACATCAGCCCCACGATCAGCACCAGCACACCGGAGACCGCGTAGCGCCCGCGTCCGGTGCGCACCAGCAGCACCGCATCCGCGATCACCCAGGCCAGCGCGAACTGCAGCGGCAGGGCGTTCAGCGAGGCCGCCCACCAGGCGAAGGCCGGAAGGGTCAGCGGACAGAACAGATAGCCGATCAACGGAACCAGCACGGCCCAGCGGACCGCACCGGCTCGCCGTGGGACCAGCACCAGCAGCATGCGCAGCACCGCGACCGAGGCGGCGAGCTGCAGCAGCAGCATGGTCACCACCGGCCCGGCCCACTGCAGCGGCGCGATCCGGGTCACCACCCACGCGGTCACGAAGGCCAGCGGCATGAAATGGCCGTCGTGGTCGTAGAGCAGCAGATCGGCGGACCAGAGCGGATACCGGTCGGCGCGACCCACCAGGATGAGATCGTCCCAGTAGAAATAGCCGCGCCCAGCCACCCACCCGCGCAGCGCGATCTGCGCGAGGATCAGCAGCACCGCCACCAGCAGTACGGGACGATGGGGCACCGCGCGCAGGCCGGCGAAATCCGCAGTACTCCGGAGTCCCGAGAATCCGCGCGGTACCGCACGCGTCGATCCGAGGCTGTCCGCGGCCGACGGGCCGCGGGGGGCGACCTCCGTCGTGCTGTCGATCGGAGTGCCGGACGAGGCGATCTCCGCGACGGCGCCGGTAGGAGCGTTCTCGTGACCGCTCCTGTCCCCGCGCCCGCGATCTCGGCGCACATCGCCACGCCGCCGCGCCGACCACGCCGGGACCGGCGCCCACCCGCGTGCGAAGCCGGGCGCCGAGAACATGGCACCCCACCCTAGTGGCCCGCGACCGGGTTCGCTCGTGGTGACGGCTCAGTCCCTCACTCGAAGACGGGAGCGCGCTTGCCGAGGAAGGCCGCGATGCCCTCGGTGCCGTCGGGCGAATCGGCACAGGCGGAGATGAACGCCGCCTCGCGCGCGGTCTGCTCTTCCAGCGTGTGCGAGGAGCTCACCAGAAGGAGCTTCTTGACGCTGGCATTCGAATGACGGGGGCCCGCCGCGAATTCCGCGACCAGTTCGTCCACGGCGGCGGCGAGTTCGGCATCCGGCACCACGCGATGCACGAGATTCCAGTCCAGCGCCTCGGCCGCCGTCAGGGTGCGGTTGGTGAACATCAGTTCCTGCGTGCGGCGCAGGCCGATCAGGCGCGGCAGGTAGTAGGACGCGCCGCCGTCGGGACTCAGCCCGGCGCGGGTATAGGCCATGGTGAACGCCGCCGATTCACCCGCGAGGACCAGATCACCGGCCATCGCCAGGCTGAATCCGGCGCCCGCGGCGACACCGTTGACCGCCACGACCAGCAGGGCATCCATCCGGGCGAACGACGAGAGCGCCTCGTGCAGGTCGTCGGCCAGACCCTTCACGTAGTGGCCGGCGCCGCCGCCCTGGGCAGCCATGGCCTTGAGGTCGCCGCCGGCGGAGAAGAACCGGCCCGCACCGGTCAGCACGACCACCTTCAGCGCGGGATCGTCCACACACTGCCCCGCGATATCGGCCAGTTCCCGGCCGAGGACGTGGTCGATACCGTTCGCGGCCTTCGGCCGGTTCAGGGTGATCCGGGCGACGGGGCCGGTGCGCTCGAAAGTGATCGTCTCGTACTCGCTCATGGGCTGCCTTTCGGTCGAGTCTGCGGGCCCAGCATGACAAACGGCCGCACCGCGTGCGACGCCGCCACCACCGAGACATATCCGGCATCCCGGCACGGAAACGGGGCCTCGGGCTACTGCAGGACTTGGGCTATTGCGGGACTCGGGCTATTGCGGGACGAGTTCGAGTCGCACCCCGAGCAGCCGGACCGGCCGATCGAGCTCGAACCGGTCGATGATCTCGAGTGCGACCGCGGTGATCGCCTCGGCGTCGATCGTCGGTTCGGGCAACTTCTTCTGCTTGGTGCGGGTGTAGAAGGTGTTGGTACGCACCGTGACCCCCACCCGGGTGCCGATCCGGCCGGCCGCGGCCATCTCCACGGCGACCTCGCGGGCCAGCCGTGCGACCTGTGCGCGAATCTCCTCGCGATCGGTCAGATCGTGCGGGAAGGTTTCGGACTTGCTGCGGCCCACCGGAATTCGCGGCTCGGTCACCACATCGGTATCGCCGGCGCCGTGGCCGAGCACCCAGAGGTACGGGCCGGTGGCGGGACCGAATTCGGCGGCCAGGACATTCCGGTCGGCGGCCGCCAGCTGGGCGACGGTGTCGATGCCCAGGGCCGACATCCGCTGCGCGATGCGAGTGCCGATACCCCACAGCGCGCTGGTCGGGCGGTGCGCCATGAGTTCGTTCCAGTTCTCCGCGGTGAGCCGGAAGATTCCCGCACCGGGCTCGGCGGTCCGGGAGGCCACCGCTGCCTCGCCTGCCGGATGCGGCTGTCCCGCAATCTCCTTCGCAACCGGGCCGTCGCCCGCGGTGCTGTTCGCGTCCGTACCCTTGCCGACGCTCTTCGCGAATCCGGTCGCCAGTTTCGCGCGTAATTTGTTGTCGCCGATACCTATCGAACAGGTGAGGTTCAATTCGGCTATCGCACTGCGGATTTCGCGTGCGAGCCGTTCGGGATCGTCGGTGTCGGCGGCGAGGAAGGCCTCGTCCCAGCCCAGCACCTCGACCCGCACCGGGAACCGCCGCAGCACCTCCATGACCTCGTCGGACGCCTCCTCGTAGGTGGTCATGTCCAGGGGCAGGAACACCCCGTCCGGGCATTTGCGGACCGCGGTGCGCAGCGGCATTCCGGCCCGCACACCGAAGGCCCGCGCCGGATACGACGCGCAGGTGACCACCTTGCGCGGTTCGTTCGGATCTCCGTTGCCGCCCACGATCACCGGCTGCCCGCGCAGCTCGGGATGGCGGCGGAACTCCACCGCCGCCTGGAATTGGTCGAGGTCGACATGCAACAGCCACCTGGCCACGAGACCGTTCTTACCGCACGGCACCGACAGCCGGAGGGACTTCGCAGGTAGCGCCTTGCGCCGATACCGAAACAGAACTAAATTCTGGTTATGAAGATTCGAGATCGGTTGCTGCTGGCGGCCGAGCGGCAGTTCGCCGAGCACGGGGCGCTCGACGCGACGCTGAGCCGGATCAGGGCCGACGCGGGAGCGAGCGTCGGCGCGCTGTACCACCACTTCCCGGACAAGGCCGATCTGTACCGACAGGTGTGGGCCAATGCGCTGGCCGACTACCAGCGCACCTTCTGGGCGAGCATCGCCGACAGCACCGACGCCGAGAGCGGAGTCACCGCCGGCGTCACCGAGCATCTGCGCTGGGTCACCGAAAACCAGTACCGCGCAACAATTCTCATGTCGCCCCGGCCGCCCGGAGTGCGCGACAGCGACAGCAACCGGGAATTTCTCACCTCCGTCGCGCGCTGGTGGCGCACCCACGCCCGCTACGGCACGGTCCGCGACCTGGAATTCGACCTGCTGTACGCGCTGTGGCTGGGCCCGGCGCAGGAGTATTCGCGGCAGTGGGTGAGCGGCAGCATCCGCACCGCGCCGACCGATGTCGCCGCGGAACTGGCCGCCGCAGCGTGGAAGTCGTTGCGCAACAACTGACAGCTCCGACAGCAGAGGACAGTGCATATGGAAGACCCGACAACCGACAAACTCACCGTGGAGCAGGCCCGCGCGGTGCTGGCCGCGCAGCCGTTCGCGCAACACGTCGGCACCGAGATCACCGAGTTCGAGGGCGGTGCGGCCACTTTGGTGATCGATGTGGGGCCCGAGCACGCTCAGCAGTTCGGTTTCGTGCACGGCGGGGTGATGGCCTATCTGGCCGATAACGCGCTCACCTTCGCCGCCGGATCCGCGCTGGGCCCGAACGTACTGACCGGCGGCTTCACCGTCACCTACCTGCGACCCGCGCGGGGCGGCCGGCTTCGCGCGCACGCGACGGTCACCGACGCCACCCGCCGCCAAGCCGTCACCCGTTGCGAGATCTATTGCGACAGCGATGGTTCCAGCACGATATGCGCGGTCGCGCAGGGAACGGTGCGCGTGGTCGAGCGCGCTCTGCCCACCAACGGATCGCGCGAACCGTAGGTGGAGACTTCCGCGCAGCGCCGACCGATATCCGGGGCGTCCGATCGCACGTAGGATTTCGGCATCACCACCGAGAGGATGTGCCGATGACCGAATCCCCGGACCGCCGCCCGGACATCGCCGAACGCCGCTCGGAGCCCGCGGTACGTATCACCGATCACGAACGCGCGCAGGTGGAGCGGCTGCTGCAGCTGGCGCTGCGGGACGGCTCGCTCGATCTCGCCGAGCTGGACCGGCGCTTGGCCGCCGCCTACGCCGCGACCACCCATGACGAGCTCGCCGCCGTGACCGCCGATCTGCCGGTGGCCGCGACCCGCGAACCGCTGGTCCTGACCACGGTCAGCGGGTCGCTGCGCAAAGACGGCCAGTGGATCGTGCCGGCCGAGATCACCGCCACCGCGGCCTCCGGATCGGTGCGATTGGATTTCACCGAGGCGATCTGCCCGCACGCCGTGGTGGAGCTGCATGTCGGAATCGCCTCGGGCAGTGTCCGATTGACGGTTCCGCGCGGCTGGCAGGTGGATGTCGACCGGGTGGCGTTCGTCAGCGGCAGCGCGAAGAATCGGGTGAACGAGCCCCCGCTGCCCGGATGCCCGACCCTGCGCGTGGACGGCTCGATCACGTCGGGATCCCTGCGCGCCGAGTATCCGAAACCACCCCGTCGCGGCTTCTGGGCCTGGCTGTTCCGCAGGCCACGCCGGTAGCCGAGGCAGCGAACAGGCCCCCATACGGCAGAAGGGCCGCCCACCCGAAGGTGAACGGCCCCTCGACCATTGATCACGCGACCATTGATCACGCGGTCGCCGCGAAGGCCTTCCCGTCATAAGCCGGTTCGGTGACCGGTTCGATGGCGTAGGCCAGGATGTCGGCCACGTCGGCGACGGGGCGGACGTCCAGGGCGGCCAGCACCTCGGCGGGGACCTCGTCCAGATCCGGCTCGTTGCGAGCCGGGATGAACACGGTCTTCAGGCCGGCGCGCTGGGCGGCGAGCAGCTTCTGCTTCACGCCGCCGATCGGCAGCACCCGGCCGTTCAGCGTGACCTCACCGGTCATGCCGACATCCGCGCGCACCTGCCGGCCCAGGGCCAGCGACACCAGGGCGGTGACCATGGTGACACCCGCGGACGGGCCGTCCTTGGGCACCGCACCCGCCGGGAAGTGGATGTGGATGTTGCGATCCAGCACCTTCGGTTCGATGCCGATCTCTTCCAGGTGTGAGCGCACATAGGTCAGTGCGATCTGCGCGGATTCCTTCATGACGTCACCCAGCTGACCGGTCAGGGTCAGCGAGCGTTCGCCCTCGGCGGCATTGGCCTCGATGTAGAGGACATCGCCGCCGGCGCCGGTCACGGCCAGGCCGGTCGCGACACCGGGAACCGAGGTGCGTTCCACCGAATCAGGGGTGAAGCGCGGACGGCCCAGGTAGTCCTTCAGATCGCCGAGACCGATCACCAGCGACTCGGAATCGGCTGCTACACCGGTCTTTTCGCCGTAACCGAGGGCGGGATCGTAGCCGAGGTCGATCACCGTGGCATCCGAATCACCGTCCGCCACAACCGTCTGCGCACCGAACTCGTCCTGCGACAACCGAGTCGCCGCCTTGCGCAACGCCTTCGCGAGCAACCGCTCCAGCTGACGCACGCCGGCTTCCCGGGTGTAGTTGGCCGCGATCTCGCGCAGGGCCTCGTCGGTGAACGACACCTCCTCGGCGGTCAGCGCATTCCGTTCCAGCTGCCGTGGCACCAGGAAGTCGCGGGCGATGGCCACCTTGTCGTCCTCGGTGTACCCGTCGACGGTGATCAGTTCCATGCGGTCCAGCAGCGGGCCGGGAATGGTCTCCATGACATTCGCGGTCGCGATGAACAGCACATCGGACAGATCCAGGTCCAGATCCAGGTAGTGGTCGCGGAAGGTGTGGTTCTGCGCCGGATCCAGCACCTCGAGCAGCGCGGCCGCCGGATCACCCCGGAAGTCCGAGCCGACCTTGTCGATCTCGTCCAGCAGGACGACGGGATTCATCGAACCCGCCTCCTTGATGGCACGCACGATCCGGCCCGGCAGGGCGCCGACGTAGGTCCGCCGGTGACCGCGGATCTCGGCCTCGTCACGCACACCGCCCAGGGCGACGCGCACGAACTTGCGGCCCAGCGCCCGCGCCACGCTCTCACCGAGCGAGGTCTTACCGACACCGGGAGGTCCGGCCAGCACCATCACGGCACCGGAGCCACGGCCGCCGACGACCTCCAGGCCACGCGCGGCCCGGCGGGCGCGCACGGCCAGGTACTCGACCATGCGGTCCTTGACCTCTTCCAGACCGTGGTGGTCGGCGTCGAGCACCGCACGAGCCGCCGAAACATCGGTGCTGTCGGTGGTTTTCACCGTCCACGGCAGATCCAGGACGGTATCCAGCCAGGTGCGGATCCAGCCCGATTCCGGACTTTGATCGCTGCTGCGCTCGAGCCGGTCGACCTCGCGCAGCGCGGCCTCGCGGACGTTGTCAGGTAGCTCGGCGGTCTCCACCCGGGTGCGGTAGTCGTCCGCACCGTCGGGCTCGCCGTCACCCAGTTCCTTGCGAATCGCGTTGAGCTGCTGACGCAGCAGGAATTCCCGCTGCGACTTCTCGACGCCCTCGCGCACATCCTCACTGATCTTCTCGGTGACCTCGACCTCGGCGATGTGGTCCTTGGTCCACCCGATCAGCCGGGTCAGCCGCTCGGCGACGTCGGGAGTGTCGAGCAGTTCGCGCTTCTGCTCAGCGGTCAGATACGGGGCGTAGCCGGCGGTATCGGCCAGGGCCGACGGGTCGGTGAGCCGGTTGACCACGTCGATGACCTGCCAGGCTTCGCGACGCTGCAGCACCGAGACGACCAGCTGCTTGTATTCGGCGGCCAGTTCCTTGGTGTGCGCATCGGGTGCGGGGGTGTCGACCGGTTCGGCCTCCACCCACAGCGCGGCGCCCGGGCCGGTGACCCCGTGCCCGATCCTCGCCCGCTGTTCGGCCTTCAGCACCGCGGCGGCGGCGCCACCGCGCATCCGGCCGACCTGTTCGATGGTCGCGATCACACCGTAGGCGGCGTAGCCCTCGTCCAGACGCGGTGCGAGCAGCACCGAGTCCGACTTCGCGGCCCGTGCGGCGTCGATGGCGGCCTGTGCGGATTCGTCGAGCTCGATGGGGACGACCATGCCCGGCAACACGACCGGATCGGTCAGAAACAGCACCGGCAGACGCTGTGGAGTACTCACAGATTCAGCCCCTTCCAAAGCATGCCCCGGATCCTGTGTTTCTTCGCCTCCAGGGTTGAGCGTTACCTACTCAACTACAGGGTGTGCCGAGTTGTTCCAACCCCTTGTTCACCGGCAGCGAACGAAGGTATGACCCCACGATCGCGAAGCTCATTCGCGCGGGAACCGGTGATTTACACTCGACCGCGTGGCGATTCCCTCCGCGTCCGAACCGGCCCCGATCGGGGGCCGGCAGGCGCGGTGGCAAACGCACAACGACAATCGGCGGGGGCGGATCGTCGAGGCGTTGATCGAACTGCTGGAGGAGTCCGGCGGCGGCGAGATTTCGATGCAACAGATCGCGAAGCGCTCCGGATTGGCGAAATCCGTGGTGTATCGGCAGTTCTCGGGGCGCGACGAACTGGATCGGCGCGCTCGGAGTGTGATCGCCGAGCAGTTCATCGACACCGTCGACGCGGCGCTGGACATCTGGGACGGATCGATTCATCGGATCCTGCATCGCACGGTCGCCGCGGTCGCGGACTGGCTCACCGAGCATGCGCGGCTGTACGACTTCGCGCGCAGCGGGCCGGCGATGGGCGACCCCGACGATGTGGACGCGCTCAGCAGTATCAAGGCCACCATCGCGGCGCGGACCCGGCTGCTCGTGTCGAGCCTGGCGGGGGTGATCGGTGTGGTCGACGAGGCCACGGCCGACACGATGACCTTCGCCATCGTGTCGATGACCGAGGCGACCGTCGGCCGCTGGGCGCGCGATCCGGACCCGATGCTGAGCCGCGAACAGCTGATCTCCGAGGTCGCCGGCTACGCCTGGAGCGTGCTCGACGGCGCGGCGCGCGCCCATGGATTGACCCTGGACCCCGAACTGCCGCTGATCGAACTCGTCAACGCGCTGGCCGAGGGCGTCGACGACATCTCCTGACCGGGCGCACCGAGTCTCAGCCGGTCAGGCCGCCAACCAGCCGACGAGGGAACCGACCACGGGCAGCCGCTCCGCCACGGCGGCCGCCGCATTCCGCCGGTCGGGCTCACCGCGATACCGCGACGTATCGCCGTCGACGTGCAGCAATGTCCACAACTTGCGCGTCACCGGATTCATCAAGCCCAGTTCGTCGGCGAGTTTGCGCATATCGCCGAAGTAGCCGGACAGGATCCGGCGCGAATTCGGGGACCGCCAGAAGGCGTCCTCGATCACCTCGCGCGGAATGTCGAATTCCTTCGCGAACGAGCGCGGGGGCGCCATGATCTCACCGGCCAGCCAGCGCATCGTGATCGGAAAAGCCAACGCGCACATCGCCTTACCGAACGGACTCATCCGCTCGATATGCGCCTTCAAGAACTCGCCGGCGAAGGAGATGTGCCGGGCCTCCTCGGCGATGTGGATCTGCATGGTGCGCAGCACCGCCGGGGGCATCGACTCGCCCTCCCGGATGATCGCCTTCTGATAATGGTCGATCGGCTCCTCACCACCGAGGATGCCGATGAACAGGATGGCGTGCGCGTAGCCACCGGCCACGCCGATGAAGGGCGACAGCGCACGGAACAGCGGCCGCATCCCCGGGACGTCCACGCCGATCCGGTTGATCAGCTCCTGGAACATCTGGATGTGGTTGCATTCTTCGGTCATCTCGTGCAGGCAGTAGCGAAACTCCGGAGATCCGTTGGGGAGCTTCATGATGTACTGCATCATGCCGCGGATGAGAATGCTCTCGAAGGCGGCGCCGACCTTGATCACGTTGGCCGTGCGCCACTTTCCGATTTCGATCCTGCGCTCCAGCGGCAACGATTTGTACCAGTCGGTTCCGCCGAGCGGGTCGAGATCCGGTGACAGCACCCATCTCGGATCGTCGGGGTCGATCGCCAATTCCGGTGAATCCCAATCGATATCGAGATAGGGATCGAAATTGCGATGGACCGATCCCTCGGACAGGATCGCCAGCATCTCCCGGTAGTCGGGGCCGAATATGTCGGTGCGAATGGATTTCGACAGCGTCATCGATGTCTCCTCTGCTCTGCGGGACCCCGCACCCGGTCGGCCCGGCGCGCGGGCTTCGCGGTGTGGCTCATCGGGCCTCCTAGCTCCCGGCCCCGAGGCTCGGCCCCGGCGGCGGTCGACACCCAGCAGGTGTGGTCCTTCGAGGATATATGGGACTCGTAGTCCCACACAATCCCCCGAGCCCGGCGATTCGGCCGGCGCCCGCGACCGCACCCGCTCGCAACTCCGGCCGAAATCGCGATGTCGATGCGATACTCGACCGGGTTCGCCGGGCCCGCGGGTCCGCCCGCCCGATCCACGAGGAGTAAGCCGACATGCTGGCCGCACGCCTTCACCTGGGACCGCAACGCCGACTGGAACTCGACGATGTACCGACGCCAGAACCGGGTCCCGACCACGTCCTGATCAAGGTCGAAGCGGCGGGTGTCTGCCTGTCCGATGTCCATCTGATCGACGGGACGCTGACCCCGGTGATGCTCGCCGGTGACGTGGTGACGCTCGGCCACGAGGTCGCGGGCACGGTCCACACCCTCGGCCCGGGTGTGACCGGCGCGAAGGTGGGGGACCGGGTGCTGCTGCAGGCGGGTGAACTGCGCGACGGGGCGGTGTTCACCCGCGGGGTCGACTATGACGGCGGGTGGGCGGAGTACACCCTGGCCCGGGTCGACACCCTGGTTCCCATTCCCGACGATCTGCCCTTCGAACAGGCCTGCTTCATCCCCGACGCGGTCTCCACGCCGTGGGCCGCGATCACGGCGACCGCCCAGGTGCGGCCCGCCGAACCGGTCGGAGTGTGGGGCGTGGGCGGTCTCGGCGCCCACGGGGTGCAATTGCTGCGCATGGTCGGCGCGGCGCCCATCGTGGCGGTGGATCCGCTGCCCGCGGCGCGGGAACGGGCGCTCGGTTTCGGTGCGGATCTGGCCTTCGATCCGGCCGATCCCGAACTGCGGTCGCGGATCTTCGCCGCGACCGGCGGCGCCGGTTTGGCGGCCGCTTTCGATTTCGCCGGAGTGGCGGCGGTGCGTGAACAGGCCGTCACCTGCCTGGGGCCGGGTGGGCGGCTGGTGCTGGTCGGCCTGACCGACAAGCCGATCACGATCACCGGGGGTATCGGCTTCAGCTTCTTCCAGCAGCAATTGCGCGGGCACTACGGATCGCAGCCCGAACATGTCACCGAACTGGTGACGCTGCGGCGGCTGCATCGTCTCGATCTCGCCCGCTCGGTCAGCGCGGTGCTGCCGCTCTCGGAAGCCCCGGCCGCGGTGCGGGCGCTGGAAACCAAAGAGGGCAATCCGATTCGACTCGTCCTGCGCCCCTGAACGGGGTGCGTTTGCCCCGCCGACCAGGGCAAGTGCCGCCCCGCCGCATTGACACCGTCTGGTGCCGGTGAGAATGTGGGGACCCAGTCAACTCGCAAGTCCGCTCGGCGCAAGGGGGATCCACGATGGCGGTAGTCGCCGGCGGTGTGTTCATCGACTGGGAACAACTGACCGGACAGTCCAAATTCGTCGTGGACCTGATCACCTTCCCGATCTTCAGCGCGGTGGCCGGCTGGCTCACCAACTGGACCGGTGTGCTGATGTTGTTCTGGCCGTTGCAATTTCGCGGCGTCCGGATTCCGGGACTGAAGGTGCTGTATCCTTATTTCCCGCGCCGGGTGCAGGTGCTGCCGACGTTCTCCGGCGACGGTAAGCGGCTCGGCTTCCAGGGCTTCATTCCCGCCCGCGCGGAGAAGATGGCCAGCATCTGCGTGGATATGGCGATCATGCGGATCGGCAGTCCGCGCGATTTCATCCACGAACTGGATCTGGAAGGTATCGCCGACTACATCGCCGACCGCGCGCACGAACAACTGCAGCAGATCGTCGACGATGTGATGTACCGGGAGAATCCGGAACTGTGGCGGGCCGTACCGCGGCCGGCCAAACAGATTCTCTATCAGCGCATCGACCGTGAACTGCCGAAACTGTGCCGGCGCGGTTTCGAGCAACTCGGCGACAATGTCGACCAGCTCATCGATATCAAGAGTTTCGTCATCCGCTATCTGCAGGCCAATCCGGAGATCCTCAAGGATCTGACCACCACTATCGCCGCGCCGGAGCTGCGGTTCATGGTGCGGATCGGGTTGCTCGGCGCCCCGTTCGGTGTGCTGCTGGCGCTGTATATGCATGTCCATCACGACATTCCGGTGATCGGGTGGATCCCGGGCTGGCTGGTGGTCCTGGCCGCGGCCGCCACCATCGGCGTGCTGGTGAACATGATCGCCATCAAGATGGTGTTCGAACCCGGCGATCCGCAGCCGCGCTACAAATACCTCTGGCGGCAGGCGCTGCTGGCCAAGCGGCAACCGCAGGCCGCCGACGACCTCGCTCAGATTCTGGCCTACCAGGTGCTGACCCTGCCGAATCTGGCGGCGGAACTGCTGGACGGTCCCAACGGGGACAAGACCCGCCAGTTGGTGGAACATCTGATCGCCGACGAGATCCGCACCCAGCTGGGACCCACCCGCTCGGTGGTGCGCGCGGCCTTCGGAGCGCGGCAATTCGACAACCTGCAGGTCGGCGCCGCCGGAGCCGCGGTGAGCCTGGCGCCGAGTCTGGTGCAGGACGAGGCCTTCGCCCTGGATCAGGCGAAGAAGATCGACGAATTCGCGGCGCGGAAGCTCAAACAGCTCACGCCGGGGGAGTTCATGGAGATGTTCTACGCCTCGGTCGAACAGGACGCCTGGCTGCTGTACCTGCACGGCGCGGCGCTGGGCCTGGCGGTGGGCGCGGTGCACCTGCTGATCTTCGGTTGGTGAGAAATACAAGCACGCGTGCTTGCATTTTTTTCGGGGCGTTGCCATGCTTTCGGTCATGGCTGACCTAGAGGCGCTGCTCGACGACTTCGAGGCCGAATGCGCGGACCTGGACCGTCTCGTCGCGCCGCTGGATCCGGCCGGCTGGACGCGGGAAACGCCCGCCCCGGGCTGGACCATCGCACATCAGATCGCCCACCTGACCTGGACCGACGAGGTATCGACGATCGCGGCCACCGATGCCGCGGCGTTCGCCGAGCTACTACGCGAGGCGACCGCCACGATCGCCACGTTCGTCGACGACGCCGCCGCCGAGGTTGCGGGCACGCCAGCGCCCGAACTGCTGGAACGGTGGCGTCGCGGCCGGGCCGGTTTGGCGCAGGCGCTGCGCGCGGTGCCCGCCGGCACGAAGTTGCCCTGGTTCGGCCCGCCGATGAGTCCGATGTCGATGGTGAGCGCGCGGTTGATGGAGACCTGGGCGCACGGTCAGGACGTCGCCGATGCGCTGGGCGTGGTGCGGACGCCGACGGCGCGACTGCGCAATATCGCGCATATCGGCGTGCGGACCCGCGATTTCGCCTACGCGGTGCACGGTCGCCAGGCACCCGCGGAACCGTTCCGGGTCGAACTCACCGCACCGGACGGGTCGATCTGGAGCTGGGGTCCCGAGGATGCCGCGCAGCGCGTGAGCGGGTCGGCGTCGGACTTCTGCCTGCTGGTGACGCAGCGCCGGCATCGCGACGATCTCCCGCTGGTGACCACCGGAAGCGACGCCGCGGAATGGTTGACGATCGCGCAGGCCTTCGCCGGGCCCCCGGGATCGGGGCGCGAGGTGGGCCAGTTCGCCTGACGAGGTGCGCCTGAAGACTTCGGATAGAGCGGGCGAGCGCCGACTCAGGGTGCGACGTGCTTGTGGCCGACCGGACGCCGTTGGCCGGAGGACTTCGAGATCGCATCTCGAAGTTGACGCTCGCCAGCTTTGTCGGGTTACCCGGCGCCGTTCCGGCGCAAACCTGCGCGGCCGGCGGCCGTAGGCGGCGCACCGGCACCGTCCGGACGACCTGAACAGCGGTTTTCACGCCGCTTCGCCCGCTGTTGTGATCTTGACCGCAGGGCTCGGAATCCCCCGTCGACAGGCAGTAACCTGGACGTGCGTACGACTTTCAACGGTGCGGGTCGGCAACGAGGGGAACCAGGGGAGAGGGAAGGACGCACCGCTATGGCTCAGTCCGCGCAGTCCCGGTCCACCGGCCAAATTCTGCAACACACCGCCGTCGTACTCGCCGGGATGGCCAGTATCGGCCTGACCGTCGCCGCCGGCACCTACATCGTCAACCAGATCGGCGGTACCGGCTTGCCGGGCGTCATCGGTTCCGGCGAACGAGGCGACACCATCGTCCCCGCGCCCGGCACAGACCGATCCGAGGCGTCACCGAGCAGCACTCCCGCCACCAACGGGTCGTGGCGCCCGGCCGCCGAATCCCGTCGCCTGCCGGTCCTCTCGGCCGATGGCGCGGCAGCGCCGGTGCGCATCGTGCCCGGACCGGCGGACCGCTCACCGAACCTCGACACAGCGCCCGCGAGTAGCCGTCCGGGCGGCGTCGGGGGACGCCTGAACCTCACCGGCGACACCTACCTCGGGGCGAATCTGTCCAGGACACAACAGCATTCGTTCGCCGTCACCCTCGACACGAATGTGCCGGCCGCCCTGGGCGCGAACGGCTCCCCGGACCATCGGCAGGGCGCCGCGCAGGATGCGGTGACCCAATTCCGTACCGACGTCGACGTGCACAGTGGCGAGTTCAGCGTCGCGATGAGCGATCCGCTGCTGGGCCGCCACGACGTACAGGTTCAGCGGCACGCGCGCCCCGCTCCGGTGCCCTCGGACGGTCCGGAGCAGATTCCCGCGGACCACACCCGCGATCCGGCCGCCGATTCGACGCAGGGGGCGGTGATTCCGGCGGCGCCGGATTCCACAGTGGCATAGCGTTTCGACCTTCCTCCGGCCGGGTACCGTCAAGGTGCCCGGCCGGTTGTCGTCTGTGCCCGCTCCCGTCGAGCACACTCGAAACGTACTGGTCGTTTGTCGCATTTGTCCTCGTCAGCGGTTATCCGCCACTTGGCCCGCGGACCGCACGTTATTCCCCGGTAACCATTTAATAAAGAGGAATTCTGTAGTACTTTTGTGGCAAGCGTGGAGCAGGGAGGGCCTATGGGCCACATCAGGTACGCGAGCGACGTCGGGGCTCCGGTGGAGGTCGCATTCACGTATACCGACAACCATCTGTTCGTCCCGGATTGGATGTTCGGTATCGCAGCGTTCGAACCGGTCGGCGAGGCCGGCCACGGACCGGGTGCGGTCTACGCGGCGACGTTCCGGCTGGGGCTGTGGCATCCCACGGTCGATTGTGAGATCACCGAATACCGCCGTAACGCGGTCATCGGGTACACCCTGCGCAGGCGCCGGCCGGGGAAGGTGGCGCCTGCGCAGGACCCGGAAGCCGCACCCGCGCTCGCCACGCTGACACTGCGATTCGATCCGCTCGGGTACGGCCGGTCGGTGCTGACCTCGGAGGCCGACTACCCGCCGGCGCACGGCTGGCTGGCCCGCCCGGCCGCGAAGGCCATCGATGCGCTGGCCAAGGCGGCGGTCCGTCGCAGCGAGACGCAATTGCGCAGGGAGATCGAGGAATTCCACGGCACGGATCTTGTCGGCAGGATTGCGTAGGGTACCGGTCATGATCATCGTGAGCACCGACGGATCCTGCCTGCGCAATCCTGGCGGCGCCATCGGCTGGGCGTGGGTCAATCATCAGGGCAGTTCGGCCAGCGCCGGCGCGGCCTCCGGCACCAACCAGGTGGCCGAGCTACGCGCGGTTCTGGAGGCGATTCGCGCACATCCGGGCCCCGAACCGCTGTTCATCGAGAGCGATTCGCTGTACGCGATCAAATGTGCGTCGGAATGGCTACCGAGCTGGCGTCTCAACGGCTGGCGCACCGCCACCGGCAGCGCGGTGAAGAATGTGGAACTCGTCCAGTGGATCGATCATGCGATCGCCACCCGGCCGGGTCCGGTGCGTTTCCGCTGGGTGCGCGGACACGTCGGCAACTATTTCAACGAGCAGGCCGACAAACTCGCCGGGGAGGCCGCGCGCGCCGCCGCGGGCCGGGCCGATGCGACCCCGAACGGCATCGTCGATCTCCCGCCGTTGCCTTCCGCGGTTCGCCCCGCCGCCGCACCCGCCGAGACGCTGTCGGACACCGCCGCGACGACGCCGCTGACGGTCGTCGTCACCGACAAGCCGGCGCCGAAACGCGGACGTGCGACAGCCGAAACCGCGGACGCCCTCACCCTTTTCTGACCGGGCACGCGTCAGACCAACCGAATGGCTTCCGGCGGTGGTGGGTCGGCCCACCGCCGGAGGCGCCCGGTTGCCACCACCTCGGTCTCGTGCTCACAACCGATCATCTCGCCGAACGCGTTCCGGCCCCGCGACGGAAACCGTCACGGGGCCGGAAAGTGTTGTCCTGTAACCGGATTCAGTTACCCGGCTGCGGAGCCGGTGCGGGCTGCGCCCCACCGTTGGCCTGCGGGCTGGTACCCGGAGCCGCCTGCTGCGCACCCGGAGCGGGGCCGGAGGGGCCCATACCCTTGGTCACCGGCGAATCGAACTTCGCGACCAGCCACTTGCCGTCGTGCTTCTCCATCTGGGCCACGCCCGGAATGGTCAGCTTGTCCGGCTGCGGAACGGCCTGGTTGGTCTGCTCCTGCGTGATCACCAGCACCACGTTGGCCTGGCTGTCGTTGCCGGACTCCCACGCGCAGTGGATCTCGTCCAGCTTCGACTTGGCCTGCACACTGACCATCGCCTGCTTCAGCGTGTCCGAGGCGCCGCTGAAGAACTTGCCCCACTCACCCGTCGAAAGATCGTTGACGCTCTTGAAGTAGGCGTCGAGATCCTTCGAGTCGTAGCTGGCCACGGCCTTACCGAAATCGCACGCCGCCTTGGTCGAGTCGTCGCGCGCGGCGAGCTGATCCTCGCGGTTGTCGGCCTTCAGATAGAAGACCACCACCGCGGTGATCGCGGCCACCAGCAGCACACCCGCGGCGAAGGCCGACACGATCGGCACCCACGGAGTGCTCTTCCCGGAGGCCGACGCGGCGGCGGGCGCCGGGTCCGCGGTCCGGAGCTTCACCGTCTCGTCCGCATCGGCGGTCTTCGCGGTATCGGCACCCTTATCGGCGGCAACCGACGAGTCCGATTCGAACTTGACCGTTGCGTCCGCGGCGGTGCTGTCTTGCGCCGCATCGACCTTCTCGGTCGACTCGGCATCGTTGTTCGCCTTGTCCTTGGCGGTGTCGTCATCGGACATGAATCGATCTGTCACCTTCCCGGCATGTGGAAACCACGCCGTATGTTTCGGGCCACTCTACTTACCGCACCGGCTTCGGGGTCCGAGCGTTCGGATCGGCACCCGACGGCATCTGCGCTCCGTTGTTCGGAACGTCGGGCCGCGGCGCGTTCGCCGAACCACGAATCTGCTGGTCCGGAGGTGCGTTGGTGCAATAGTTGTACTTCGGGAACGAACCGTCGGTCACGACACTCGGTGCGACCGGCGCGTGCGAGTACTGGCAGAACGGGCGCGGCCAGATATCGAGGATCGTATAGAACTCTCCGTCGTGGGCCGGCACCCCCATGGCCGAACTGCCGACGACCAGCGACGGGAACAGCGCCCGCAGCGCCGGCAGCCGCAGCTGCGCCGCCTTGGTGACGGCCACGAAATTGGTCGCCAGGCTGGTGATCGGATCGGTGGTCTCGTCCAGCGTCGCGCCCAGCGACTTCATCTGGGCCGGGGCCTGGTCCAGCACCTTGCGGAGTTCGTCGTTGGCGTTGTTGAACTGGATGAACAACGTCGACGAGTTCTGGGTCAGGGTGCTCAGATCGGGCTGCGCGTTCGACGTGGTGGCCGCGATGGTCCGCAGGCTGGTGAGCAGGTTGGTGGTCTGCGGCAGCAGATTGTCCAGACCGGCCGTCACCAGGCTCAGTGCGTCGACCATGTCGCGCAGCTGATCCGGCCCGCCGCTGAGCGCGGTGTCGAATTCGGTGAGGATGGTGCTGAACCGGTCCGGGTCGATCTGATCGAAGAACCCGCTGGCGTTCTCCAGCACCGCCGACACCGGGGTCGGGGTCTGCACCTTCTGCGGATCGAACGGGATCACCGAACCGTCGGTGAGGTACGGCCCCTTGTCGGTTTCCGGCTGGAAGTCGATGTACTGCTCACCGGCGGCCGAGAGGGCGTGCACGACGACCTGGGTGGCCTTCGGGATCTTGTACCGGGTGTCGATCTGGGCTTCGGCCGCGATCGAGGCGCCGCGGTCCGCCAGCTTGATCGAATTCACCTTGCCGACACGGAATCCGCGCAGCGTGACGTCGTTACCCGGTTGCAGGCCGCCGGAGCGGTCGAGTGCGACCGTCACCGTGTAGGTACTGCGCAGCGGATTGATCCGCATGACGTCCACCGCCAGGTACGTCGCACCCACGACGAACGCGATCACCAGTCCGATCGTGGACAGCAGCAGTTTGTGTCGCAGCAGCCAGCTCATCGGTGGCCCCCTGTCACTCGGCCGTAGACGATCTGCAGCACCTGGATCAAACTGCCCGCCATGTCCTGCAGATCGCGCAGATCCCAGAACTTGCTGTGCGGCGGGTCGGTGAGCAGGCCGACGTCGAGCTGGGTCAGGGTCGCGGCGACGGCGAGGGTGTTGCCCTTGAACGACGCGTCGACCTTCGGCCGGATCTCGTGCAGGGCGTCCAGCGCCGGGCCGAGGTCGTTACCGGCCCGCGACAGCGCGTCCATCAGCTTGTGGACGTTCTCGAGCAGGCTCGCCAGCTGATCGTGGCTGGTCTCGGCGTAGTCGCCGAGCGCGGCGCTGGTGGTGGAGATCTTGCCGAGCAGATCGCCGATCTGCTTGTTGTTCTCCGCGATGGCGCCGATCATCTGCGGCAGCGAATCCGCCACCTGGCCCAACTGGTCGTGGTTGGCCTCGATGGTGTTGGTCAGCGCGTCGAAGCCGTTGAGCGTGCTGTCGATGCGATCGCTGTTGGCGTGCAGCGTGGTGACCACACTCGTCATCTGCTTGATCAGGCTCGCGAGTTGTTCGGGCCGGCCGCCGACCACGGAGTCCAGCTCCGAGGTCAGCTTGGTCAGCGCGGCCACACCGCCGCCGTTGAACAGCATCGAGACCGAGAGCAGCAACTCCTCGACGGTGGCCCCGGCCGAGGTGTGGTCGATGCCGATGGTGTCGCCGTCCTTCAGCATCGGCGTGGTCTCGTCGGACTTCGGCTTCGACAGCGCCACGAAGACGTCGCCCAGCGGAGTGGCCTGGCGCAGTTCGGCGGTGGAATCGCGCGGCAGCGTGATGTCCTTGCGCACATCCATGTCGACGATGGCCTGGTAGTTCTTGGTCGCGATGTGGGTGACCACACCGACATCGGAACCACCGATCTTGACTTTGGCCTGATCGGGCAGGTTGAGCGCGTTGGCGAAAATCGCGTGCAGGGTATAGGTCTCACCGGACTGCCCCGGTTTGGGCAGCGGCAGACTCTCCACGGTCAGACCGCAGCCGGAGGCCGCCACGGTCGCCGAGACGCCGAGGGCCAGCCAGGTGCGCCGCAGGCGCGTCGATACCGTCATTTCGTCAGTCCCAACAGTGCGGCGGACAACCCGAGGTCGGGTCCGAAATCCTCGATCTTGCCGGTCCGGCAGCCGTCGGCCTTCATCTGAATGCGTTCACAGAACAGGCTGACGACCTCACCGGACAGAGCGGTGCCGAGCACCGCGTGCAGGCGGACGAAGCCGCGGTTGCGGTCCATCGAACGGTCCAGGTTCTGCAGCAGCAGCGGCGCCACGTCGACGGTCTCGACCACACCGGCCGCGTTCTGCCGCAGCTGGTCGGTGACCTTGGTGAGCCCGGTGAGGCTCTCCGACAGCTGGCTCTGGTACTGGCTGAAGACGCCGCTGGTGTTCGCCAGGAAGTCGTTGAGCTGGTCCAGCGTGGCCTGCAGACCGGGCGCCTGCTCGGCCAGCAGCGACGACATCTGGGTGACCTTGTTGCTGAAGTCGCGCACCGACTGGTCGTTGTCGGCCAGCATCGCGGTCAGCTCGTTGAGCTTGATGATGATGGTCGAGATGGCGTCCTTGTTGTCGACGCCGACCTTCAAGGCTCCCGACAGCGCGTTCAGCGTGTCGCGGATCCGCTCGCCCTGGCCGTTGACCATGTCGTAGAGCAGCGTGCCCGACAGCGGGCCCTGGGTCTGGCCGGGCGCCGGCTTCAGCGCGGCGGTGAACTGGTCGATGGTCTTGATCATCGTGTCCAGTTCCACCGGCGTGCGGGTCTGCTGCACCGTGAGGTGCGTGTTGTCCGGCAGCTTGGGCCCGCCGGTGTAGCGCGGGGTCAGCTCGATGTGCCGGTTCGTCACGATCGAGGGCGACACGATCGCCGCCGTCACATTCTTCGGGATCTCCACGTCGTGGTTCACCGTCATGTGCACCTCGACGAACTCACCCTTGGGGATGATCTTGTCGACCTTGCCGACCTCGAGGCCCAGCACGGTGATCGGATTGCCCTCGAACACACCCGCGATATTGCGGAAGTCGGCGGTGATGTGGGTCGAACCGCCCACCGCGTTCTGCACCGAACCACAGCTGCCGGCCACCAGTGCGACCGCGCCGATCGCGACCGTCTTCGCGGCGCGAGCCCGCCATGTATTCAGGGCGCGGTCCCGCCTTGTTTTCCGCATCATCCCTGGCACCCCTCGATCACTCGCGCGAAGCACAACCAGTTGTCCGGGAACAGCCACGGCACACCGACCTCACCGTAGGGGCCGTTGCCGAAGACGTTGTTGAACTGCCGCAGCGACGCGGGCATGATCGTCAACAGTTTGTCCAGGTTGTCCTTGTTCTTCTGCAGACCCTGGGCCATGGTGTTCAGCTGTTCGATGGTCGGGCCGAGCTGGTTGTTGTTCTCCGCGCCGATCTGCTGCAGCTGCTTGGTCAGGGTCGCGGTGTTGTTCAGCAGTTGCTTGAGCAGCTCCTGGCGTTCCATCACCCGGCCGGCGATGGCCTCGCCCTGGGTGATCACCAGCAGCACGCTGTTGCGGTTGTCGCCGAGGATCCGGGTGACCTTGTCCAGATCCTTGAGCAGACCGTCGACCTGGTCGCGCCGATCGTTGATGGTCTTGGCGAGCGCGCCGACGCTGTCGAGCGCCTGCGCGGTCAGCTGCGGCGAACCGTCGATCTGGTCGCCGAGCACCTTCAGCGATTCGGCCAGCTTCTGGGTGTCGAGCGCCTCGAACTTCGGGGTGCCGATCTGCACCACATCGGCCAGGTCGTAGGGAACCTTGGTGTTGGACTTGTGAATCCGGTTGCCCGGCAAGCCTTTCCCGTTGCCCGGGTCGAGATCGACGTAGCGCGCGCCCAGCAGCGTGGCCATCTTGATGGAGGCGCGGGCATCGGGGCCGAGCTTCACGTCGTTGTTCACGTGCAGGGTGATCAGCACGTGGTCACCCTCGAGCTTCGCCCCGGCGACCGTGCCCACCGGCACACCGACGAGGTTCACCTTGTCACCGGTCTGGACGCCGGCGGTCTGCACGAACTCCGCCTGCACGTCCTTGGTGCCGACGCCCAGCTTCTTGTACCCGCTGGAAACCACCAGCAGCACCACGATGAGGACGGCGCCGATGACGCCGAGCCAGAAGAAGCGGTTGCCCTGGAAGCGATTCTTGATTCGCGTACCGAATGTCGTCATGGGCGGCACACCGCCGAGTGGTTGGGTCCACCGATCTGGCTGACCAGACCTCGCGGCAACAGCACCCCGTAGAGCGAGATGTCCAGCGTGCACAGGTAGGCGTTGGCATAGGCGCCGTCGGAGGTGAACTTGCCCACGTCGGCCAGGATGCCCGGCAGGTCGACCGCGGCCTGATCCAGTTTGGCGCCGTTGTTGATCAACATGGTCAGCGCGTCGGTGGACGAGTTCTGCGCGGCCCTGATCTTCGGCTGCACCTGATCGACCATGTTCACCAGGGAGCTGGTGGCATTCGCGATCTGGACGGTCGAAGCCTGCAGGGACTGCCCCTGCTCGTAGAGCCCGCCGATCAGCGCACGGGTCTGGGTCACCAGAGTCTCCAATTCGTCACCTCGTTTCGCCAGTCCCGACATCACGCCCGACAGTTTGGTGATCACATCGGCCAGGATGACGTCGCGTCGCTGGAAGTCACCGGCCAGTGCGGCGGCCTGGGTGATGAACGAGCTCAGCGAAACACCGTCGCCCTGCAACGCCTGGATGAAGGTGTTGGTCAGATCGTTGACCTGCTGGGGCTGCAGGGTTTCGAACAGCGGCTGAAAACCGTTGAGCAGACCCGAGATATCGAACGAGGGTTCGGTGCGGTCGACCGGGATGGTCGCGTTGTTGCGCAGCGCCGAATTGTCACCCTTGTTGCCCGGCGCCAGCGCCACATAGCGCTGGCCGATCAGATTCTGGTACCGGACAAGGGCTTTGGTGTTGCCGTACACGGTCTGGTCGGTCTGCACGATGAACGACACCTTGGCCTGGTGCTGTCCCTCGACCTCGATCTTGGTGACCTTGCCGACGCGCACGCCGGCCATCCGGACGTCGTCGCCCTCGCGCAGGCCCAGCACATCGGTGAAGATCGCCGAGTAGCTGTGGGTGGAACCGTTCACGGTGCGCGCCAGCGTATTCCAGATGACCACGGTCACCAGGACCGAGACGATGGCGAAGATACCGAACCCGATCAGCGGTTTGCGAATTCCTCTCATCAGCTGGCACCGCTTTCGGATACTTGCAAGGTTCCACCCCTCAGGATCGAGCTCAGCAGCAGATATTCGGCAGTCGTCGGATCCCGGCCGAGCAGCGCGCTCATCGCGTCACGTCCGGTGTAGTAGGCGATCGGCCCCGCGGCGGGCTTCTGCCCGTCCGCGGCCGGAGCAGCGGCCGGAGCCGGTTGCGGCGCGGGGGCCGCGGGCGCACCCGGCAGGCCGGGCAGCTGCGGGAACAGCCCTTCCAACGGGGTTCCGGCGAACGGGTTACCCGGCTTGGGCGCCTGCTGCGGCGCGGCCGTCTGCGCGGTGTCACCGGTGGTGACGCCCGGGATGGCGGGCAGGCCCGGCATCGGCGGCAGCTTGGGCAGTCCCTGCGACGCGTCCAGCGTGCGCGGCTTCAGGGCCGGCGTCGGCGGGCCGATATCGGCGACCACCGGAGCGGTGCCACAGCTCGGCGCCGCCATGTCGCCGTAGCGCGGGCAGTCGGACCGGTCGTACGGCTTGTACGGCGTGAAGGTCAGACCCGCGTTCCAGATCATCTGCTGCTGCGGACCCCAGTGGAAGG
>NZ_BAFW01000254.1 GCF_000308535.1 Nocardia cerradoensis NBRC 101014
GGTGTCGAATTGACGAAAGGCATCGGCATGTTCGTGCGAGTTTTCGCCCTGTCGTTCCTGGTTGCCGCGGCGTCCCTGGTCGTCGCGGTGCTGTACGGCGGGCCGGAGGCCGTGGTGCTGGTCGCAGCCCTCGGCGTTCTCGAGGTATCGCTGTCGTTCGACAACGCGGTGGTCAATGCCAGTGTCCTGCAACGCATGAGCGCGTTCTGGCAACGCATCTTCCTCACCGTGGGAATGGTGATCGCGGTCTTCGGCATGCGCCTGGTGTTCCCACTGGTGGTGGTCGCGATCGGTGCGCATCTGGACCCGATCGAGGCGCTGCGGCTGGCGATGAACCCACCCGCCGGCGGCGCGCCCTTCTTCCCGGACGGCAGGCCGAGCTACGAAACGCTGCTCAACGACGCCAATCCGAAGATCGCGGCGTTCGGCGGGATGTTCCTGCTGCTGCTGTTCCTGAACTACATCTGCGCCCAGCGTGAGGTCACCTGGCTGAGCTGGCTCGAGCGGCCGCTGGCGCGAATCGGGCGATTCTCGATGTTCACCGTGGTGATCGCGCTCATCGCGCTGGTGCTCACCGCCGGTGTGCTCGCGCCGAACACCAAGGCCGACGTCGTGATGGTCTCCGGCGCTCTCGGCATGGCCACCTATTTCCTCGTCGACGGCCTCGGCGCCCATTTCGAGAACGAACAGCCCGGCCAGGGCCCCTCGCGCGCCGCCCTGCTGACCGGGCGCGCCGCCTTCTTCGGCTTCGTCTACCTCGAAGTGCTGGACGCCTCGTTCTCCTTCGACGGCGTGATCGGCGCCTTCGCCATCAGCGCGGATCCGATCGTCATCGCACTCGGGCTGGGATTGATCGGCGCGATGTTCGTCCGTTCGATCACCGTGTATCTGGTCCGGCGCGGCACGCTGGCCGAGTACATCTATCTCGAACACGGTGCGCACTGGGCGATCGGCGCGCTCGCGGCGATCCTGCTGGTCTCCACCGGCCACCACCTGAACGAGGTCGTCACCGGACTGCTGGGAGTGGGGATCATCGCCGCGGCCTACCTCAGCAGCATCGTCCACAACCGGCGCCACCGGACGCCCGCTGCCACCGAGACCGAGCTGGAACGTCTGTCCCTCGGCGGTGACGAGCTGACGTTGCGCGGCGATACCGGCACGCTGTCCAGTCTCGACGGCGGCCTGCCCATCGATCGGGTCACGTTGCGCGGCGACGCGTTGCCGGCGCGGGACAAGCTCAACACCGACGCGTACTGAGAAATGGCGTACTGAAAATGGCGTACTGGGAAATGGCGTACCGCGAACCGCTGCGCGACGTCGCTGCCGGCCTCGGTCGTATTCTCGGATCATGAGGGCGCGGCCGCTGACACTGATCCAGGACGAACTCGTCGACTACGACAAGGCCATGGAGCG
>NZ_BAFW01000253.1 GCF_000308535.1 Nocardia cerradoensis NBRC 101014
TTGGCCTGCTCCCCGGGGTCGCCCGAGGAGTTGTAGCCGACCCGGATTCCCAGATCCTTCCCGGCCGCCTCGGCACCGTTCTTCACCACATTCCAGAACGCGTCGCCCGGGCTGCCGTGTGTGACCACGGCGACCGAGCTCAGCGGAGCGGTCGAAACCGTTGCAGGAGCGGGCGATTCGGTGACATCGGCGCCCGGACCACTGCACGCTGCGAGCATCGCGGTGAAAGCCAGCCACGGCACGAGCCGATGCACGAGGCCGCGACGACGGCGTGGCGCGCGAGGACGGCCGGGAATCCGGTGTGGCCGTGTGGTCATGGCGCCTCCGGGCATTCGGCAGAACGAGGTGTGCCCGTTTCCGAGCACTCCAGGTGTATTGAACACCACCGGACCGGCCGCGACCGGTCACACGCGCCCACGCGCCGCATCGGCGTATGCGTCGTCACCGCTGGACTACCCTCGTCAACATGGTTGTCGGAAAGCGCGGGAGGGCCCCGATCGACAGCCCCGGATTCGAACTGCCGTTGCTGCTGTTCGCGGGGTTCCGCTCGCTCATCGACGAGTTGCACGCCGAACTGGCGCGGCAGGGACATCCCGACATGCGCCCGGCCCACGGATTCGCGATGCAGGCGATCGGCGTGCAGGGCGCGACGGCCAGCGATATCGGGCGCAAGCTGGGCGTATCCAAACAGGCGGCGGGTAAGACGGTCGAGCGACTGACCGCGCTGGGCTATGCCGAACGCGTCGAGGATCCCGAGGACGCCCGCCGCAAGATCGTCCGCCTGACCCCGCACGGGATCGACGCACTCCGGCAGTCGGCCGAGATCTTCGAGCGGCTGCGACGCCGCTGGGTGAAAGAGCTCGGCGCCCAGCGCGTGCGGGATATGGAGTCCGCGTTGCGCACGATGGTCCCGCCGGAATCCTTCCGGCTCGATGTCGCGGGGTGGTTCGGCGGCTGACCGGCGCCCCAGCGGTGCCGACGCTTGCCCAATTCGACAACCAGGTTTACTGTTTAGACAACTTGGTTGTCTACATCGAACGGAACGCCCCATGCACTTCCCCACCCACACCCTCGACTCCGCGCCCGCGGAGGCCCGTCGCACGATGACCGCGAGCGCCGCCCACATCGGTTACCTCCCGGCCGCGGTGGCGAAGATGGCGACCTCACCGCGACTGCTCGACGGCTTCATGAAACTCAACGCCCTGTTCGAAGGCGGCACACTCGACGAACTGTCGCGCGAAGTACTGGTCATGACGGTGGCCACGCGCAACGAATGCCACCTGTGCGTCGCCATGCACACCGCGAAGCTGACCGCGATCGGCGCCGACCCGGAACTGATCGCCGCACTGCGCGACCAGCGCCCCCTGCCCGACCCCCGCCTCGCCGCGCTCCAGGAATTCACCCTCACCGTTGTCGAAACCACCGGCAACGTCCCCGACGAGCGTGCGAGCGATTTCCTGTCCCACGGCTACACCCCCGAACAAGCCCTCGAGGTGGTGCTGGGCATCGGCACCTACACGTTGTCCACACTGGGCAATCGACTCACCGCGGCGCCGTTGGATCCCGCCCTGACCGCATTCGCCTGGTCGGCAGGGCAGCGCACGGCGTGACAACTGATACCACCACCCGGTCTTCGCGCTCACCCACCACCCGCGCCCGCCGCTCGAGATGGACGGCGGCACCACCTTCCACTTCGTGGACAACACGTCCGAAAACGTTCTCGACCAAGCCTTCTCCGCCGCCGGCGGCAAGGACATCCGCCTCGGCGGATATTCATTTCACGAAAGCGAGCGACTGACCGGACAGCGCGGCACTTGACCTCAACCGCACTCGAGCTCTTAGCGTGGCGGCATGACTTTCACCGCGGCCGAGCACACGTATCTGACTTCCCAATCGCTGGGCCGGTTGGCCACCGTGACGGCGGACGGGCGGCCACAGTTGGTCCCGGTCGGGTTTCGGGTGAACGAGGACGGCACGATCGATATCGGCGGTCCGAGTCCCAGTGCCCAGCGGTACCGCAATGTGCGAGGTAATCCGAATGTGAGCCTGGTGGTCGACGATATGACGCCGGACGATCCGGCCGAGGTGAAGCCCGGCTGGGGGCGCGGGGTCGAGATCCGCGGCGTCGGCGAGATTCTCGACGTCGATACGCCTCCGGTGGCGCCGGACCGGTTCGTGCACACCATCATTCGCATCCATCCGCGGCGGATCCGCAGCTGGCATATCGATCCCGCGAATCCGGACGGCGAGGCGCGGGATGTGAGCTGAGCCTCTTCTCAGCCCTGGGCGTATCGCGGCCGTGACGTTCGCGCCGAAATCGGCGAGGGTTGCGGGACAGGCGAGTTGAAAGGGGCTGGTCGTGTTCGCGACTGCCGCATCCGTCCGGGTACGCCGAATCCTGGCGAGGACGGCGACAGCGGGACTGATCCTGGTCGGGATGGTCACCGCGACCGCCGGGCAGAGTTCGGCGCAGGCGCCGGTGAGCGAGCCGAGCTCGGTTGGCTGGTACTACCCGGGAATCACACCGTTCGATCCGATGCCGCTGGAGCTCTGGTACGGCTGGAATCCGTGGTATCGGCCGTACTACTCCTGGTATAGGCCGGTTTACCCGCCGGGGTGGTTCGGCAGCAGCTGAATCGCTGGACTCAGGGGCAACCCCGAGTTCCCGTCATCCCCGCGGCCGATTCGGCCCTGAACCTCGTGCCACCACCCGTGACGCGGTGTCCGATTTGCGAGAGACTGCGTGCGGTGTAACTGATTGGAAGGATTCACCGTGATTGCCAGAACCGAACATCGCACCAAGCGCACGGCGGCGCGCATCGCCGTCGCCGGCGCCATCGTCGCGGCGCCGCTTGCCGCGCTAGCCATTCCGGCCCAGGCCGACGTGGTGAGCGCTCCGGCGGCCACCGACATCGCACACCCGGGTCACGGGCACGGCCCGTTCGGCGGCCTCGGCGACTGGGATCGTCGCGGCGACTGGGACCACCGTGGCGATTGGGACCACCGCGGCGACTGGGATCGTCACCGCCGCGGCGACGACTGCAACCCGTGGGACCGGCACGGCAACGGCTGGAACGGTTTCCGCCAGGTCGTTCCTCCGGGCTGGTTCGGCAGCAGCTGATCCGACGCCGCTCGCGGCCCGGCGCCTTCGCGGCGCCGGGCCGTTCGTCGTTTCGGTGACACCTACCTGTACGTCGAGCCGCACCCCGAGGATCTCGTCGCTGCGGCGATCGTCGCCGCCACACCGTCGAGGATCAGGTCGAGGCCGAAGGCAAAGTCCGAGTCGGGTTCCGCCTCGGCGGGTTCGATGGCGTCGAACAGCCCCGAGGCCAGCAGTGCGGCCATATCCGGCAGCCGCTCTCGATCCACGAGCGCACGCAGATTTCGGCTGTAGTCGTGCAGGGCCCCGGCGGGGTCGAGATCGGCTGCCGCCATGGCATGTTCGAGTTGGCGAGCGGTGACGAACGCCTCGCGGACGTATCCGCTGACCACCATGATCGCCCCGACCTTCGCCGGCCAGTCCAGGGAGGTCTCACGCACGGCGCGCAGCCCCGCGTCCATCCAGGCCACGGTATTCGGCCCATTCGGCGGCCCGGTGATCGGCAGCTGGGTCAGCCAGGGGCGGGCTCGATGCACATCGAGTTGTGCGAGTGCCCAGGCGCGCAGCAGCGAACGCCATGAGCCGCTGGGCAATTCGGGCGGGGCACCCATTCCGGCATCGGCCATCAGTACGAGTAGTTCGTCCTTCGACCCGATGTGACGGTAGAGCGACATCGGTGTAACCCGCAGAGCAGCAGCGATTTTCGGCAGTGTCGCGGCGGCGAGGCCGTCCCGGTCGGCCAGCTCCACCGCCGTCGCGACCACCCGATCGACATCGAGTGCGGCCGGACGGCCCAGTTTGGCGTCCACCGGCAGCCGCCACAGCCGGGCCAGATGGTCGGGCACCTCCCGATCGGTCATCAGCGCGTATCCCGTCGTCGACAATTCTTCCTTCGGGAGTTTAGTATGGCCGATATAGTATAAGCCATATACTTACTATTTCCGCCGATCGGAAGGACGATCCGTGCACACCGAAACCCTCCGCCGCACCGCGGGTATCGCCGCGGTCTGCGGCGCCGCGCTCATGCTCGTCGAACTGCCGCTCTACTTCGTCTACGACGGCCCGCCCCCGGACTGGAACATCCTGACCCGCGGCCTGATCGGTCTGGCCGGGCTCCTCGCGGTGGTGGTGTTCCTGTCGACCTTCGGGCACCTGGTGAAGGCCGCGGACCGACGCTACGAATGGCTCGGTTCACTGGCCTCGACCGCCGGTTTGATGTGGACCACAGTCGCTTTCGTCTCCATGGGCCTCGAGATCGGCGCCACGATCCAGGCGCCCGAGCCGATCGATCCCACCGTCACCGTGTCCGGCACCTACGTCCTGTACGGAACGGTCTCCCGGCTCCTGACCGCCCTGTTCATGGCGACGGCCGCTGTCACGATCCTGCGCACGCGGATTCTGCCCGCGTGGGTGGGGCGTTCTGCCGCGGTCCTGGCGGTGGTGAACGTGGCGTTCGTACCGTCGATGTTCTTCGGGAACACTCCGGCGAACTTCTACGCGGCGAACGGATGGGGCACTACCGCAACCGTTTCCGGATTCACGATCATCTGGTTGCTCGGGGCGGGAATCGCACTGCTCACCTCGGCATCGCCGCGAGCGGTTCCCGGCAGCTCCCGGGCGGTCGCATCACAGTTGATCGACTGACGACACCACCCGAACGGCTCTAATCGACATCCACTGCGGGAGAGTCCTTTCACTGTCGCAGATAGTCGGCCGCCGCGACACCGATCGTCTGCGCGACGAGCGCGAGGGCCGGTACATCCAACTTCCACTGCTGCCAGTAGAGCGGCACGTCGACCCACTGCCGCGGCGCGAAATTCCGCAACGCGCCCGTCCGCAGCAGTGGGTCGGCGTGCGTTTCGGGCACCAGACCCCACCCGAGCCCGGCGACGATGGTGTCGCGGAACCCTTCCGAGGTCGGTACGTAATGACGGAGCCGGCTCGCCCCCGCCCTGCCGGAGGTGACAGTGCGGACGTAGCGATCCTGCAACTCGTCCCGGCGATCGAAAACGATGACCGGCGCGTCGGGAAGCGACTGTTCCAGAGGTCCGGACGCGAAATGCCGCTCGACGAATTCCGGGCTCGCGACCGGCAGGTACCGCGCCAGGCCCAGCAGCCGTGCGGTACATCCGGTCACCGGCTCGGCCAGCGACGTCACCGCCGCCATCACCGTTCCCTCTCGAAGCAGTGTGGCGGTGTGGGATTCGTCCTCGCGATGCAGGTCGAAACAGACCGGCGGATCCTGCGGCACCCGCGACAGCGCGGGCAGAAACCAGGTCGCCAGCGAATCGGCGTTGACCGCGATGGACAGCGTGGTGGACCCGGAATCTCCAGCGATTCCGAGCTCTCGTTGAGCGGCCTCCTGCAATGCGGCCAGTTGCCGCGCGAACCGCACGACCGCCTGACCGGACTCGGTGGGCCGAACCGGTTTCGTGCGCAACAGCAGCACGCGCCCGGTGCGCTGTTCGAGCGCCTTGATCCGCTGACTCACCGCCGAGGGCGTCAGATGCATCGCGGCCGCGGCGGCGTCGAATGTGCCTTCGTCCACGACGGCGAGCAGCGTGCGGACCTGATCAACCGGCAGCTCGGACATCACGGTCGCTAATGGTAGCTAAGAATCTTTAGCTGTACTGATTACGTCAAGACCCATACCGTCGGCTGCGTGAACAGCGGTATCTTCTCGGCGGCCCTCGCCGGATTCGGTGCCGGCTTATCCCTGATCGTCGCCATCGGCGCGCAGAACGCGTTCGTCCTGCGCCAGGGTGTGCGCGGACAAGCCGTGGCAGCCGTGGTCGCCATTTGCATCGCCTCCGACGCCATTCTGATCATGTGCGGTGTCGGCGGTCTGGGCGCGCTGGTCAGCGCGTATCCGGCAGCGCTGACCGTCGCCGGACTCGCCGGCGGATGCTTCCTGATCGCCTGCGGCGCCGTCGCAGCCCGTCGCGCGCTGCGTCCCGCCACCGCCGCCCTCGCGACCACCGGCGAATCCACCGCGTCCGTCCGCACCGCGATCCTGGTCTGCCTGGCGATGACCTGGCTCAACCCGCACGTCTACCTGGACACCGTCCTGCTGCTCGGCTCGGTCGCCGCCGGGCACGGCCCGTTACGCTGGGCCTTCGGAGTCGGCGCGATGGTCGCGAGCGGAGTGTGGTTCGCCGGGCTGGGATACGGTGCTCGGCTGCTCGCGCCGGTCCTGTCGCTACCCGCGGCGTGGCGAGTGCTCGACGTCTTCGTGGCGGGGACGATGTTCGTGCTGGGGGTGGTGTTGATGATGCAGCTTGCCTGAGGAGCGGCCGCGCTTCGCCGAGCGGCTCACCGCCTGCGCCGAAGTACGCTCGATACCGCGCCCGGCAGCCATACCCGGGACAACGTCGCGCCCCGCCCTGCGGCCAGCCTGGTGTGGGCGCCGCGAGAGCCTGCTGATTACTCATTGATCGTGGACGGTCTCGGCACACTGGACAACGATCGGCTCGTCATCGCGCCCACGCGGGCGATCCTGCACCGTGTCGCCGCGCCTGGGCAGGAATCCGGCGATGGCGGTTGCGGGAACGACTGCCGCGCGATTCCGCTCTGAGCAACGTCTCACTCGGCCGGGCTTGCTCAACACCCGGGCTTGTCCGGTCTGCGCCGGTGAAATCTCCTGCGACACAATCCCTTTCGGTCACTTGTTCAGGAGGAACTTCCGGGTTCGAGCGGATCGAAGGGGTGCACACCACCCCTCGCTCTTGATAGAATTCGAACATGCATTCGAACGGGGAGGACGCGGAGCTGGTCGCGAGACCGCTCCTCGCTGCGGTCTCCGAGCTGTTCGAGCGATCGCTGACACCCCTGTCGGATGGGCAACTGGTAGAGGCGATGCGGGATGTGGAGAGTTGCGCGCGCCGACTGACAGCGATACAGCATCGGCTGCTGATCGAGGCCGAGGAGCGATCCCTGCCGTCACGCACCGGCGCGAAGACGGTCAAGCGGTTCCTGATGGAGACACTGCGCATATCGAGCGCCGACGCGGGCAGCCGCGTGAACTCGGCGCGCTGGGTAGGAACCTTCCACGATCTCGACGGCGAGATACGCGATCCGCAATTGCCCAGCACCGCAGCCGCTTTGACACACGGCGAGATCTCTGCCGACCACGTGCGCGGGATCGCGCAGGTCATGAACCGGGTGCCGCGAGGCGTATCCGACGCGGATCGCGAAGCCGCCGAACAACTGTTGGCGGAGTTCGCACGATCGGGTTCACCGGACGACATCGGCAAGGTCGGCGACCGAATCCTGGCCTACCTGGACCCCGACGGCCGCCTCACCACCGACCAGGACCGCGCCCGAATGCGAGGCATCGTCGTAGGCCGGCAACGCCCGGACGGCATGTCCCCCGTACGCGGCGACATCGACCCGACGCTCCGTGCCCTACTGGACCCACTGCTGGCCAAATACGCACGCCCCGGCGTCTGCAACCCGGACGACCCGAACAGCCCCGCCGTCGATATCGACACCACCGACCCGGCGACACTGGCCGAGGCAGCGCGAGCCGATCACCGCAGCACCGCCCAACGCAACCACGACGCCCTCACCGCCGTCCTGCGCTCCGGCCTGATCGCCGAAGACCTCGGCCGCCACCGCGGCATGCCGGTCACCACCGTGCTGACGATGAAACTCGAAGACCTGGAGAAGGATTCGGGCACCGCGACCACCGCCACGGGCGGCGTCGTCCCGATCCGCGAAGCGCTGCGCCTGGCCGAACGATCCCGCCCCTATCTGGCGATCTTCGACCACGCCGGACTCCCCCTGCATCTCGGCCGCACGAAACGACTCGCCTCCCCAACCCAACGCCTGGCACTCATCGCCGCCCTCCGCGGATGCTCCCGCCCCGGATGCGACGCCCCCGCCAGCCTCTGCGCCGCCCACCACATCCGCGACTACGCCAAAGGCGGCCCCACCGACATCACCAACCTCGTCCTCGCCTGCGACGCCTGCCACTCGTTGATCCACGACGGGCCAGGTGGCTGGAAAACCATTGCACAGGACGAGCTTTCTCCGTTCCCGGGTCGAACGGCATGGATCGCCCCCGAGCACATCGATCCCAGCCAGACTCCCCGTATCAATCACCGCCACCACCCCGACGAACTCCTGGCCGCGATACTCACGCGCATCCACCTGCGCGACGAACAGGAACGACAACAACGCCGTCAACGCGAACGCGAACAACACCAGCGTTGGGTGCAGTCGCGCGCACGACCACCCGACACCAGCGCGGCCTGACACCCGACCACCGGCCGGGCAATCGGCCGTGCGCGAAGCAAGGCGCTGACGCTCACAGCCGCCGCGATCGGTCCGGACGCACCCGCCCGGCAGCCACGAGAGTCCGCACCGCCACCGCCTTCGCGGCGCACAAGGAAGGATCACATTCCAAGTGCAGCTGCATATCCTCGTGCGCTTCCACCACCGTCGGCACCGGCGACCGAGCGGCGTGCGTCAACGAGAACCACAGGATGTCAGGACGCACAACGGCTTTCACAGTGGGACAAGTGGCTTCACCGAACCTCCGACCGCCCCCGACATCCGGCCAAGCGCAGGAAACCCCGGCAACCGCCAACGAGGCCACACCGACAACCGTCACAACCGAGACGATCAACACCGACATCTCAATCACCAGGCTCGACCCGCGAAGCACGCGAAGCCGAGGCCGGCTCCGATGAAATCGTGGGCCGCGCCCGCGCATAGGTAACCTCCGGCTCAACCGCCTCCACATCGCATGCCGCGCAGACAATCCGAAGCCGCTCCCCGAGATGCTCCACACTCGGAACCACCACCGCCGCAACGTTGTACCCACCGATCCGATCGAGCAGCCGCATGATCGGATCATCGATATCCCCCGCCGTCCGAAACACCACCCGCACCAACGAGTACCCCAACTTCACCGCATGCGCGAGCACCCGCTGCTCATTCGCCGGCCACCCCGGCAAGGTCCGGTCGATATAACCGAGCGCCCGAGGCGGCCCCTTCGGCAGTTCAGCCGAGGCAACATAAGCGGTAGGCAGCGTCATACCGGACTCCTGGTCGTCACAATGAGATACATTCGGCTCCTTCGATTTTCGTTGGCAGCCACCCGCCGCCGAGGATCACCGCCGGTCGTGGATGGCGTCACAGATATCCGGACATCGACCCGGCGGCGGGGCCGATTCGAGCTTCACGGAGAAACACCACAAACCGAAGGCATGGAACCGCTACGGCGCCGCTACGCTGCAGGTACGGACCGTCGAGCCAAGGCGAGGGGGATCGCAATGAGCGTGACGAAGTGGACCGGACGGGAGGTACGCGCGCTGCGTACCGAGGCGCTGCGTATGACTCAGCGCGAGTTCGCCGAGCGGTTGGGGTTCAGTGAAGGTGTCGTTCGGAAGTGGGAAAGCCGCGAAGAGACAATCACTCTCGTCCGGCAGTTCGCGGACGCCATGGACACCACCTATCGGCGTCTCGACGACAACCAAGCCGCACGCTTCCACAAAGCGCTGCAACCACATTCGACCGTAGTCGGGACGACAGACAATGCGGCAACAGCGGTACAAATCCGCCTTCCTGATCTACGGAAGGCCCTCGACACTCACGACGCCCCGCCCGATGGACCGATCCGTTCGCTCGATCTACTGCACGCGGCTGTGGCGTCGACTGTCCGAGATCGTCTCGATTCGAACTATCTCCGCCTAGTTATCGAGCTTCCGTCTCTGCTGGACGAGCTGCACCGAGCCCGCCTCTCCGCAGATCTAATCCGAAACGATGTGAATAGTCTTCTCGTCCAGGCTTATCGAGCGGCCGACGCGATCGCGGACAAGTATGGATTCACTGATCTGTCCGCCCGGATCATCGGCATGATGGAGACCGCCGCGCCGGACAGCGATGACCCACTGCTCGCCGCGACGACCGCTTACGTCCGCACCGAACTCTTCTTCAACAACATGGACCTCGCAACTGGGCGAAAGCTACTCGAACGAGCAGCAGATCGAATCGACCCGTCCCAATCGTTCCGCGCGGCCGCAACCTACGGCTCACTACACATGCGCGCCGCTGTCGTCGCCGGGTGCGAGTTTCGGGCGGACTCAGCCCATGACCACATCGCGGAAGCAACCCGCGCAGCGCAAATGGTCGCGGAATCGACCTATTTGGGCACAGCGTTCGGCCGCTCGTCCGTCCGTATTCACCAGGTCTCCTTGGGCGTCGAACTCGGTGACATCGGCGGGGCGCTCACAGCCGCCCAAAACTGGACACCGCCCGACGACGTCCCTGCCGAGCGTCGCTCGCACTTCCACATCGACCTCGCACGGGCCCGCATGCAATCCGGAGATCGAGACGGCGCTATGCAGTCCATCCACACTGCACGATCCATCGCACCCCAACACACCAACTGTCATCCCCGCGTAAAGGAAATACTTGCGCGCCTGAGTGTTTAGCTGATCACGTCCACCAACTCGGTGAGGGAGCCGACAACCCAGTCGGCCTCCCCCGCCGCGATGACATCGTCTGCCCACAGATATCCCCACGGCCCGCGCCGGATCAGGGCACATCGCATGCCGGCCCGACGTGCCGGGATTAGATCGTTGTCCCGGTGATCACCGACGTAAAGGATCTCCTCCCGGCGGCCGGGCGCGAACTCGGCGACCCGATCGAAGAACCTCAAGTCAGGCTTAGCGACTCCCCATTCCCCTGATGTGGCGATCTCGTCGCACGGAAGATTCAGCGAGCGCAGCAGCTGCGCCGCTCGAGCAGTCTGATTGCCGGCGATACCGACCCAAATCCCACGCTTCTGCAAGGCAGACAACGCCGATCGCACGTCCGGATACAGATCGCCGTCCTCGATGTCCTCTCCACGGCCCGCGGCCTCACGCAACTGGCGTTCACGTTCGAGATCGAACCCTGGCCGGAAGTACTGGAACGTCTCGGCATTGTTTCGCCCAGAGGCGGTCACCGCTCCGAGCACCGCGGAGAAAGTGTGCCGCGGAACGCCGATCCAATCAGCCCACGCGGCGTACTCGCGAGTGTCGTCTAAGAGCGTCTCGCCTACATCGAAAACGACGGATTGGATCAATCGGCTCCTCCATGTACCCTGCCCGGCTGCGTCGGATAGTCCGACCAGGTTCTCGCCGCAATCCGACGATCCGCCCTAATTTGGGATGAGCCCTGGCTACTTTATCGCACGCAGCGAGATAATACTAATGATTGGAAGATTCATCACTCGAATGCAACACGCGGCCATACCGGTTTGTTCGCCAGCGCTCGATAACCGCAACCTCGTCGAGCTGGAGCCGATCATTTGTAGTCACATTACATTAGCCGTCAGGCATTCTACCGCCTCGTTATTCCGATTCCGCTCGTCAGCCTCCTTCAGAACCTTGATAATAGATTCCCCTACGGCCTTCGCAACCGGCGGCGGAAACGCATTTCCTACCTGACGATATTGCGCAGTCTTACCGCCCGAAAACTCCCACTCGTCAGGGAATCCTTGAACAATGGCCGCCTGCCGAACAGTGAGCATAGGGCCATCCGGACGAAAAAGATCACGTTCTTCGGTACCCTTGTTCAAGCAGGTTTCAATGTCGTTGGCAACTCCGATACCTGAGATGCCGAGTTGCTTCCATGCCGCTCTTGCCCGGCTCGGACCAAGGTCTGCGCCGCCATGCTTCTTCGACCCCCCAACCAGGGTAGGCGCAACTCCGCCCCCCTTGCCCTTGAGCTCCGAGGCACGATTGCGCGCGGTATCACGCCACCGTTCAAATGCTTGGCGAGCGCGCTCCGAGTGTTCTGCGTTAACGTTGTCGAAGCGCTCCCGCATCGAAGGCTCCAATATTTCCGCAATACTAACAGGATCGTCGCAGGTTTTTTCAGGCATTGTATAATCAATATCACGGATCACGTCGTCACGAAACGCCACTAGAATCGCCCTCGGCCGGAGTTGCGGTACCCCGAAATTACTGGCTTCGAGTATCTCCCATGCACCGAGATTGTATCCGAGATCCGCAATCTGAGACTTAATCCAAGCGCGGTAGGTAGAGAATTTAGGATCCATAAGCCCGCGCACATTTTCGATCAAAACTGCTCGCGGATTCAGGATACCAACAAGCTCCAACATTCGCGGAAATAGATCTCGTTCATCGCGCTCTCCGAGCTGCTTACCGGCGTGCGAAAATGGAGGACACGGAACACCCCCCGCAAGAAGATCCAAACCGCGCTCTTTCAGAATTTTAGAACCCTTATCGAGGCCATTAACTGGATCGAACTCTTTGACATCCGCCGAAATAATGTCGCAGTTATCTCTTTCCCACGCCCACAACTCGTGCTTTTCGATATTGAGCCTCAACGTACCGACCGCGTACTCGTCGATCTCGATCAATGCCAGATGACGAAAGCCAGCCTGGTGAAGTCCTACTGCTTGGCCGCCGGCCCCGGCACAGATCTCGATCGAAGTGAAGTCGCGCTCAGCCGTGACCAGGCCGGCACTGCGCAAGTCCGTCGTCTTCCGTGTGCCGCGCGCGCGCTTGCTGCCACCAGAACGGCGTTTGGAGCCAGCACCGCTTCTCATCGGTGCCGCGCTTGGCGTATCGGGTTCCACCAAGTCGAAGAGCGCCCCGGACTCCAACGAACTCACACCTGCCTGCACTTCATCGTCTGAAGTGGTCTCGATGACACGAAGCTCGGTCACGCGGTTACCTTTCGATGCAGAGGCCGAGGCCGGGCCGACGTGGGTGCGGGAGTATTTTTCCGTATGCCATGCCCCAACTTCGAACTGGGACCGCCGTGACCGGAAGCCGATCGGAAGACGCCCGTCGAAAAGCCCACGATCTGGGCTTGTACCCCGCCCCTCTCAACGAGGGGCGCTCCCGGAACATGCGAGCCAACCGCCGATCGGACACGAAGCCCGAAGTTGCACTGCGAAGTGCGTTGCACAGACTTGGGTATCGGTACCGGAAAGATCACAGACTGGATCTCGGTTCGCTCAAGGTCAGGCCGGACATCGTCTTCACGAAACGGAAGGTGGCTGTCTTCGTAGACGGCTGCTTCTGGCACGTCTGCCCCGAACATGGCCGCCAGCCGACGACGAACGAGTGGTACTGGACACCCAAACTCCGCAGGAACATTGAACGCGACCGAGCCGCGGATGCAGCGTTGACAGCCGCAGGCTGGCGGGTGGTTCGCCTGTGGGAACACGAGCACCTGGACAGCGCCATCGCCACTGTAACCGGTGCCTTGAGCGACAGCCTCGAACATGTGAGCGATACTAGGGGAAACTCGTGAAGCTCGCTGTCAGGCACACCGAACAGACTAGATTTGGCGGACGTGACGACTCCGTTTCGGACCGAACTGCTGGGCTGGAGGCCGAGCAAGAAGAACAAGCTCGGCTGGAAGTGGGTTCCGAACTCCGCCGATACTGACAATGTGACCAGCCTTTTGATGGCAGCGCACATCCTCGAGCAGATCCGTCAACCCAACCCGAATCCGGGTTCCGAACCTGTTACGGCGCCTAATAATCCGGGTGCTTTGCTCGAAACGCTGGTGCTTACAGACTTGGCCAGCCAGCTCCCAGATTTGGACCCGCGCAGGCAGTGGGACTTCGACAGAGGAAAGAGCATCGTCGGATACGCGCAGTACCAGCACCTGGCCGGCATAGAAGCCGCTATCTCCAAGGATCCGAACCTGCGGGTGACGCTTGGCACCGACTACCTGATCAAGCCCGATGTGCTGGTCGGTATTCGCGGGACACCCACCAGCACACCCCATCCCTGGCTCCACGCAGCGATTGCATGCAAATGGACCATCCGCTCCGATCGGGTCCAGAACATCCGTCATGAGAACGGGAACATGATCAGGCACCGGCGCGGGCGGCTACCGCACCTCGTGACTGTCACTGCCGAGCCCTTGCCGACACGCCTCGCGTCCATTGCGCGAGGAACAGGCGAGGTAGACGCGACCTACCACATTGCCTACGAGGAACTCGCGAAGGCCGTTGCAGTACATGGGAGTTCAGAACAGCACAATGCCTGGGAGGAGGTTACGAAGCAGGGCCGACTCCTCGACTACAAGAACCTCGCAAGGTCACTGGTGGACTGGTAGCCGACGCGGCACCCGGACCGTACGCTTCTCCTGACGGAACTGGCGATTACCCGAACGTCTTCTAAGTCCGAGAAGCGTGTCTTGCCAGCGCGTGGTCCAGCAACGCGTCACTGTCGACACGCCTGTCCCGTTCGTTCAGCGACCTGACAATCTGCATAACGTGGAGCAAGTCGTCCCGAGCTCCCGCATGGCTGATGATCGTGTCGACTGCCTCAGAGATGCCCCCGTCTCCACACGCGATGATGGCATCGGCAGTTTCGCCGGGGTCCGCCTCCCTGCCGACGTGGCGCATCAAGCCGTTCGCATTTTCGAGCTTGCCGGCAGAAACGTATCCGGCCAACACTGTGACTGGGCTCCACACAACCTCGTCGGCCGGGCGCAACATCACGTCGAACCTTTCGCCAGTGCGCCGGTCCCCTTCCACGAGGGGGACCGGCGCACTGGTCGGCACCGTCAGCCCGTTCTCGGCCGGCTTCGCTTCCGCGCAGCCTTCTGTCGGCACTGTGGCCGCACCACACGTCGGGCACACGATCAACTGACTCCCATCCGACGGCTCAGCAAGAGCGAGCCGCCATTGGTTCAGCTGGTCCCAGTCGCGCCGAGGGCCTTGCCCTCCGTGAGCGAAGTTGAAGAGCTCCTTGAGCTCCCGCTCCTTGGGAGGGCGTTTACGCTTGCCTTTCGCCAGCTCCTGCAGGGCCGACTTACTGAAATATCTTTGCTCCTTCAGCTCTACCAGGTCGATCTCTTCAGCCCGCGTAAGCTGCCCTTCCCTCTGGCGTTGCTCCAAATCTTCGAGCCTCCTCTCCGTGTGCGCCTTCAGCTCCTTTTCGATTTGTCTCAGCGGGAGGCCCGTCATGTGCAGCAAGTCGCGCACTGCGAAGGCGAGAGTCCGTTGCGCCGGTGTGGCATCGGTGTCGATCTCGCCGTACTCCCCTGTTCTTCCCACGCCTGTCCACCCCGTCGAAGTCAGATGTCAATGAATCCTGTAATTCTCGCCGGTAGAGATCGAATCTGTACAGAGCAGAAGTGTCCCGACTCTGTCCTGAGTATCGGCCAGGCCATGCACCGAGAGCCTCTGCTACTCAAGCAAATCCAGGACAAGTCAGGACAGAAAGATGCTTCCCAATCACACGGTTCTCGTGTTCTCTTGGATGCGGCCCAGCTGATGCACCCATCGTTCCCAGAGGTTTGGGTCATCTTGCTCAGCACTCGAAACCCCCGGCGAAGGGAGACTCGCATGACCATTCCATCGTGGACAGACATCAGACTCGGCGCAAAAAGGCGCGTAGCGCTGTGGCTTATGCAGGTAGTAGGCGAGGGCAACCTATTCACGAAAAGCCAGCTCCGCGAGGCGTTCCCTGACACTCAGCAAATCGACCGCCGGATGCGGGAACTCCGTGACGCCGGCTGGCGCATCGATACCAACCGCGAGGATCCTTCCCTCGAGATGCATGAACATCGGTTCGTCAGCCGCGGGAAGCCAGTCTGGGAACCAGGGCAGTCATCGAGAGCGGACATCGCCGTGACGGCTACGGAGCGGTATGCGCTCATGACGCGGGATGGGCACAAATGCCGGTCCTGCGGAATCGGACCGGGCGAGAAGTATGCCGGCACCTCCGTAACATCACAGCTCGATATAGCCCGGCGCGCGGTGCGAATGCCGGACGGCGCCACGAGGACACAGCTGGTCGTCGAGTGCAATCGCTGCCGCATCGGAAGTCGCGACCTGACGGCCAGCTTGGCAGATGTCATGGCACGGATCGAACACCTGCCCGTTTACGAACGGAAGATGCTCGCTGCGTGGGTGGAACAAGATGCCCGGAGCTTCAGCGAAGTCGAGGAGCTGTGGGCGCACTACCGAACCCTGCCGGCCGAGGCTCGGGATGAGGTTCGTGTGGCACTGCAGTAGCTACGACGGTTCGCCCTCCAACGGGATTGGGGCCGTTGGCAACAGCGGTCCCCTCCCGTACACACCCGACTTCCTTCGAGGAGAATCCACATATGTTCACCGATTTCGGGACGCCCCCGACAGCCGAGACTACGCGGTCGCTGGTTGAAGAGCGATTGCAGGAGCAACTCGAAAGTCGAGGCGTTGCCGAGACTTTGACGGTTGAATGGCGCGACCGACCCCTCCATGTGCCAGTCATCGATGTACCACTCGAAGTCTTGTTCTATAATCCTGGTACACACCGCATCAGGGCACAGCGCAGTCTGGATCCAGGACGGGATGCCGCGCTCACAGAGGACCCTTGGTCGCCTAAAAGTCAAGACTATCTTCAGCATTTGCTGACAATCCGGCCCTCGGAGCCTGATCATCGGGACCCTGACTTCGATAAACTGAAAGACAGTCTCGAAGAATACAAACAAATCGAGGCCGGGCTGATCACTCGTAGCGGGATTCTTGTCAACGGGAACACCCGCTGCGCCGCGCTGCGAGAACTCAAGACCGGCACGACGATGCGTGTCGGCGTACTACCGGAATCATGTACCTGGACCGACATCAACGACGTCGAGCTGGCGTTGCAGCTCCGCCCGGATGAACGGCGTAAGTACTCCTACATCAATAGGCTGCTCGCAATCGAGGAACAGCGGGTTCAGCTCAATCGCACTCCCGCTGTTATCGCAAAAGCCTTTCACACCACCACGAAATCGTGCGAGCGTGACCTTTGGGTTCTCGCCCAGCTACGAGAACTGATCGACCGCAGCACCACTGCTGATGGCACCTCCCTGCGGCTCGTCGACTTCGAGGACTCGCAAGAGAAGCTCGCAGAGCTTTATCGCGTGTACATCAACGAGCATTCCAAGAGCCGGGAACGAGCAGATCTCCTGAAAGAGGCCCGGCTGGCCGCGATCGTACTGGACTTCTCGAAAACCGACGTCCGGTATATCGAAGCTGATTTTCAGAATCGATACCTGGACAAGGCATTGCCAGATGATCTCAAGCCGGGCGAGCCCGCCGCTGCGCCGGCCGCGGTCGCCATCCCCGGCCTGAACCGGTCAGTGAAGGGCGCCGGGGCGAGTGTCGCATCCGCCCGCGCCATGACCGATCGAGTGCTGCAAGCCAAAGCGATCGAGTCGGACCGCAATACCGCCTCTCCTGCCGACAAAACTGCTGCCTCGTCAACGATCGCCTCCTATAAGGAGGCTTTCGAGGACGCGATCGATGTCGCCGGCCGTACTGCCCGGCTGAAGAAGAAGCGGCAGGCCGCGCCGGACCGGATCAACGATGCCTGCAAAGACCTCGAACAATCCATCACTGATCTGGTGCTGTCACGCGGCAGTTCGAGCCTCGACGAGGGGGCCCTGGACGACGCACTCGAGAAGCTGCGCGACGTCCTCGGCAGGCTGGAAGCAGAAGCGCAGCGCACAATCGAGTTGCCAGGCGACGGCCTGGCCTGGCTCAGTGCCGCTGTCCACGTGATGTGGGCGCAGCCATGAGCACTACCGATAGCGCGCCATCACTCCGACTGGGGCTTGCGGCAAGCCGTACTCATGTGGAGCTTCACACGACCCCAGCTTTTCAGCGCGACTTCGCGCAATTGTCAGCCCGAATGTCTGCCAATGGCCGGAATGGCCCACTGTCAGCGGAAATTGATCTCGACGACTTCTTGGTCAATCTCGATCAACTCGCCAGTTGGCCACATCCAGACGTCGATTGGGAGGCAGACCTTGCAGCCCTGGTCAACGGCGTGCTCGACGACGCGGAATCGGTGGACCGCTCGCTTCAGGACACGGTTCCCGGCGGCACAGCCGAGGGTGTACGACCTTCCGATGTCTACAGTTTGCTGGGCTCGGACTGGATCGCCGATCTGACCTCATTCCAGCAGCGCGATATCGCCAAACTCCTTTCCCTGCGCCATGGCGCCAACTTCAGCGTCCCCGGTGCAGGTAAAACCCGCGTCGCACTCGCGGTGTATGCCGCGATGCGCAACCGCGGAGAAGCAAAGCGGCTCTTGGTAATTGGACCCAAATCGGCATACGAAGCATGGCAGTATGAGAGTTCAGTCTGTTTCGAGGAGCCGCTGATTGCAGATGTGCTGGGGCAGTCCACTCATCCGCTCGCAGAGCTGCGAATCGCGAACTACGAGCGGCTGGACCGATCGCTGACTGCATTGGCGGACTGGCTGAAGGCGGGACCGTCGATGATCGTGCTGGATGAGGCCCATCGTATGAAGCTCGGGGCTCGCGGCACCTACGGGGCAGCTTGCTTAGCGTTGGGCCCCCTGGCAGCCAGACGACTCATCCTGACTGGGACGCCAGCTCCGAACGGGGCACGAGACTTGGAAAGCCTTCTATCCTTCGTCTGGCCTGGCCACGGAAAAAGGGCAGTCACCGAGGCTGTCGCCGGCGGCGATCTGGCGCACGCGAGCACTGTGCTGCGTCCTCTCTTCACCCGCACAACAAAGCACGAGCTGGGGCTACCGCCGTTCGAACCCAAGGTCCGTTACTTGGAAATGCCCCCTGTTCACGCCGAGGTCTACCAGGCGCTCAAAGGCAACTTCACCGCTCGCGCAGAAAGCTCACGCAGCAGTATCGAGGCGCTCGGCCGGGCGATGCTGCGCCTGCTGATGGCCGCCATCAGTCCGGCCTTGCTACTCGAGGGAGCCAGCCCATACGAGCCACTGGAATATCAACTGCCGCCGCTGGACCCGCCTCCTGGCGATTCGCTGTTCGAGCTCCTGCAGAAGCTTCCAAGCCTGGAGCTTTCCCCGAAGTACCAAGAGACTGCGAAGATCGTTGCCGACAACGTCGCTGCAGGTCGAAAGACATTGGTGTGGACCACATTCGTTCGCAGCCTCACGACACTGGACAGGTTGCTAGAGGGCTACAACCCAGCGATGGTTCACGGCGGAACACCCGATCGCGACGAGCAACTGCGCCGGTTCCGTCAAGATCCCGACTGTCACGTCCTAATCTCCAACCCCGCTACCCTCGGCGAGGGGATCAGCCTTCATCAGGTCTGTCACGACGCCGTGTATGTCGACCGTGATTTCATGGCCGGGCGGTTTCTGCAGAGCCTGGATCGTATTCACCGGCTCGGCCTGGCGCCAGGCACCGAAACCAGGGTCACCGTACTCGCGACTCGCGGCACCGTGGACGAGGTGGTCAGCATGCGGCTCGAGCAGAAATTGGAATTCATGGGGCGCATCCTCGATGACCCTGGCGTCCAACAACTTGCGGATCTGCAAGAGGAACCGGCAGCCGGCGTCGGCATGGACACCGCGGACGTACGTGCATTATTGAGACATATCGATGCATCAGCTGTCCTAGCGTAGCGTCGGCCACCATGTGTACTGCGCAGAGGATGGCGCCGAGTTCGTTTCGTTGTTGCGTAATGCGTTTCGGCTGCCGAAGCACCGGAGACTCGCGATGGTTCCTCGGCGGCAAACGCAATCGGGCTGTCTGCGCCTCGATGGAATTCGCGAGGCACGCGTAGCTGAGTTCTATGCGATACGCGGGCGCAACACCACAATGCCCGGGACACTCTGCAAATACTCGGCCAGCGGTGTGTCCACCACCTTGTTGTTGGCGGCAAGCGAGGATGCGTTTCGGAAGACTGGGCCGCTCGGTGTGCTGATCAGGATTCCGACGTGGGTTACGTCGAGTCCGGGCTGGTCGGCGTAGGCGCCGATGTAGTCGCCGGTTCGTAGGCCGTTGATGACGCCCTGGTCTACCGAAGCGCTGGGGATGTAGGTGATGTCGCGGTCGACCACTGGGATGCCCGGTAGGTAGACACTGCCGTCACCCTTGGCGTTGAGATGTTTGGAGACGGTGACTGCGGCGGGTGACAAACTCCCGGTGATGTCTGTGGCGGCGACGTCGGCAACGTACGCCCAGTCGGTGAAGAAGTGTTTGCGGTGGGTGTAGTCGACTTGGGCGGCGGCGTAGCGGGTGTCGATCAGGTTGGCTTCGAAGCGGTTTCGGTCGGTGGTTCGGCTCAGGGCTTCCACGTAGTCGAGGAAGGTGAAGCAGTCCACTCGGCGGAAGTCGGCGACCAGCTGTTCGGGTTGGGTTGCCGAGCCGATGAGGGTGTTCGCGGCGTAGGGGGTGCCCAGGAATTGCTTGGACAGCAGGTCGAGTAGTTCGCCTTTGCTCGCTCCGGATGCGCCGGCGCGTAATGCGACCAGTTCATCGATGCGGTGGGAGGTGGTGTCGTCGATGGCGGCGTCGGCGGTTGCGCGTGTGGGCAGCAGGAGGGCCGCGACGACGAGGACGAGCAGGACCGGCAGTATGCGGGTGGAGCGCAAGACACCTCCCGGGTGACGAGTGGAATGGCCGGTCTCCACCGTAGACCAGTGGGCGGCCGATCCGGGCTGCTGTTCCGATCAGGGAAGGCCGATCGGAACGGGGCGCGTCACCGGACGGGAGTAGGGCCGGGGTCGCCCGCGGCGGCGGCTCTGCGCCTCCAGGTTTCGGCCGCGTCGACACGACCTGCCAACGCGAGTAGGTAGGCCAGGCCGGACATCGCGCCGGGGTGGCCGGCGTCGGCGGCTCTGCGCCACCAGGTTTCGGCCTCATCGGTTCGTCCTCGATGCTCGAGGATGCCACCGAGGAGAAACATCGCTCTGGAATGATCGGACTCGGCGGCGCGGCGGTACCACGCTTCGGCTTCTGTCATGCGGCCGGTCTTCTCCATCGCTACCGCCAAGTTGCACATGGCGACGGGGCGTCCCGCCTCGGCGGCTTTGCGGTACCACCACTCGGCCTCCTCGGGCCGGCCCGATTCCATCAGCAGTGCGCCCAGGTTGGTCATTGCCACGGCTTCGCCCGCCTCAGCGGCTTTGCGGTACCACGACTCGGCCTCCGCCACTTCGCCGAAGGCTTCGAGTAACGCGCCCAGGTCGAACATCGCGGTCACGTTTCCGGCATCAGCGGCCTTTCGATACAAGGCCTCGGCTTCCCGTCGCCTGCCCGCCTCCTGCAATGCGCAGGCCAGGTTGAACATCGAGGCCGGGTGTCCGGCGTCGGCGGCCCGCCGATACCAGGTTTCGGCGTCCTCCGACCTGCCCGCCTCCTCCAACGTGATCGCCAGGTTGAACATTGCCTTGGGGTGCCCGGCATCGGCGGCCTTGCGCCACCAGGCTTCTGCCTCTGGCTTCCGGCCCGAGTCATCCGCGAGCACGCCCAGGTTGAACATGGCAGTGGCATGGCCGGCGGCGGCAGCGCGGCGGATCCACAGCTCGGCGGGCTCGACCTTGCCGGCGTCCTCCAGCAGCAACCCCAGGTTGAACATCGCGTTGGGATCGCCGGTGTCGGCCGCGCGGCGGTACCAGGCCTCGCCTTCCTCGACCTGTCCCCGCGCCTCCAGCTGAACTCCCAGAGCATTCATCGCACCGGTATGCCCGGCGTCGGCTGCCTTGCGGAACCACTCGTCGGCACCTTCCGAACGTTCGGTTGCCTCGAGAAGTAGGGCAAGGTTGTTCATCGCCCTCGCGTGGCCGAGGTCGGCGGCGCGGCGAAACCACCTCTCGGCATCCGCCACCTGCCCGGCATCACGCAACCTCACCCCCAGGTTCGACATCGCATTGGCGTTCCCGAGGTCGGCGGCCCGGCGAAACCACTCCTCGGCTTCGGGCGACCGACCCGTATCTTCCAGAAGCAGCCCGAGGTTGTTCATCGCGCCGGGGTGTTCCTTGTCGGCGGCGCGGCGGTACAGGGCTTCAGCTTCCTGTGTACGTCCCGTGCCTTCGGCCGCGACAGCCCCGCCGAACAGGGCGGCGGCGTCGGATCCGGTCGACTCCTCCGCTCCGGCAAGGGCTGTTCCCGGAAGTTCCGGGGGCGCCGCCTCCGGCCGATGCACCGCGCGCAGAACGCTCACGGCAGCTGACGCCAACGCACGATCGCCGGCCGCACCGGCATCGTCGAGATCTTCGGCCAGCGACGCCCTCTTGGCTTCGGAATCCGGCTTCCGCTCCAGCGCCGAAACATCGACGTCCGGATATCTCTCGGCGATGAGCCGCTTCAGATCACCGTAAGCGTCCGTGACATGTTGTGCCACAACATCTTTCGAGCTGCTCGACGCTATCGCCGAGAGCACGAGCGAAATCACGAAATCCATGTCGAATCCTCCCGCCTCAACCCCAAGAGCAGTGTTGCCGAACCCACCGACAACTCCGCCCCGGCTAGTGGTGAGGCCGTGCGACCGTCGGATGGGCCACAAACGGTCAGCACAGGGACCTGCGGCGATCCGTCCTGTTCGGACCACGCCACGCGACTCGCCTGATAGAACTGACTGCGACCGTCGTCAGTTCTGCTCGGCAGAGCGACACCCAGCAGAGAGGCCAACCCAGTGGACCGCAGCTCATTCCGGAAACTTTTCGACCTCAGCGGGCGGACCGCGATCGTCACCGGCGGCACCCGGGGCATCGGGCTCGCTCTGGCCGAGGGGATGGCCTGCGCCGGCGCGAACGTGGTTGTGGCAAGCCGGAAGCCGGAGGCCTGCGAGAAAGCCGCCGAGCGGTTGCGGGAACTCGGGGCCGAGGCGATCGGGGTGCCCACTCATCTCGGTGAGATCGACCAGTTGCAGGGGTTGGTGGCGAAGACGGTGGAGACGTTCGACGGGGTCGACATCGTGATCAACAATGCGGCGAATGCGCTGGCTCAGCCTCTGGAGGTCATGCAGAAGGCGGCGGTGGACAAGTCGTTCGCGGTGAATGTGCAGGGGCCGTTGTTTCTGGTGCAGGCGGCGTTGCCGTATCTGCGGGCGAGCAAGCATGCGGCGGTGTTGAACTTCGCGTCGATCGGGGCGTTCGGGTTCTCGGGCGGGCTGGCGATGTATTCGGCGGGGAAGGCGGCGTTGTTGTCGTTCACTCGCTCGATGGCGGCCGAATTCGCCGGCGACGGGATTCGGGTGAATGCCATCGCACCGGGTGCGGTGGACACCGATATGGTGCGCAACAATCCGCAGGAAGTGGTGGACGCGATGGCCGCGGCACCGTTGCTGCGGCGGCTCGGTGAGCCGGACGAACTGGTCGGGCCCGCGCTGCTGTTGTGTTCGGACGCAGGCAGTTTCATCACCGGGCAAACCTTCGTCATCGACGGTGGCACCGTTGCGCGCTGAACCGCGAAGGAGGCAGGCATGTCCGCGCTGACTATCGACCATCGGTCCTCGGGTGTCGTGGTGTTGACCATCGACCGGCCGCACCGGCGCAATGCGCTGGACAATCAGACCGTCGCCGAATTGCATCGGGTGCTCGACGAGATCAACGGGAAGCCGGAGGTGCGGGCGCTGGTCATCACCGGTGCGGGGGCCGGGTTCTCCTCCGGCGCCGATCTGAAGTCGAAGCCCGAGGATTTCACGGCCACCGATGCGAGTCCGACAGCGGCGCTGCTGGGTGCGGCGCAGTCAACGGTCGCGCAGATCTATGCGAGCCAGGAATTGATGGCCTCGGCGTTCGAGAAGATCCATCGGCTGCGGCAGCCGGTGATCGCGGCGGTGAACGGGGCCGCGGTCGGTGGCGGGTTCGCGCTGGCGCTGGCCTGTGATATCCGATACGCGAGTCGTAGTGCCCGCTTCGGGGCGGTGTTCATCCGGCACGGGATCTCGGCGTGCGATATGGGCACCAGCTATCACCTGCCACGGCTGGTGGGTGCGTCGCGGTCGGCCGAATTGCTGCTCACCGGACGGGTTTTCGATGCCGACGAGGCCGAGCGGATCGGACTGGTCCTCGAGGTGGTCGACGAGGGCGAACTGCTGGACCGGGCGATCGCCAAGGCGGAGGAGATCGCCGCCCATTCCCCGCTCGCGGTGTGGATGACCAAGGAGACGATGTGGCAGACGGTGGACGCGCCGAGTCTGCGCCACGCCCTCGACATCGAGAACCGGACTCAGGTGATGTGCAGCGCCACCGGGAACTGGCGGAATCGTTCGGCGCGTTCCGCGACGGGGACGAGTTCCGTTGGCGCCCACTGTGAACCGGCAGCCATTCGCGACGAGCGCCCGAGAGAGGGTTCTCACCGCCTGTGGAGGCCACGTCCCGGATTGAACCAACACCGCGCCCAGCAGGACTGATGCTGTAACTCAGCAGCGGTCTGCGTTCTCCCGGACGGTGCTGCATCCTGAACTAACCGTGCAAACCTCGCCACTATTGCGAGTTTTCCGCCATTTTCGCGGACGTTTGCACGAAAAGTTCAGGCTGTACGACGGCAACACGGGCTACCGCAGCGGCGTTCCCGGACTCAGCACTGGTTCGCCGTAATCCCGAAGTGGTTCGGCTCGGCGTCTTCCGGGACAGCGTCCGCGGGCGTGAAATCCTCGACCAGCGAACGCAATCCGATGAGATGACGGGCGTGGGCATCCAGGGCGATGTCCTCGTCGGAGGCCGGGATCCACTGGCGGATCGAGCGCGCTTTGGCGTCCGGGTCCAAGGCGACGACCACGGCCAGGCCGTGGGCCGCCAGTTCCGGTTCGCCGGAATGCGGATCCGTGGAGGTGACGTGCACGCTGATGTGCATGCTGCGGGGGCCGGTGTGGATCAGCCGGGCCGTGGCCTCCACGGCGTGGCCGATGACGATCGGCCGGTAGAAGCGGATGCCACCGAAGTACGAGGTCAGGACGTGCTGGCCGGCCCACTTCGCGCCGCAGACATAGGCCGCTTCGTCGATCCACTGCATGGTGCGGCCGCCGTGGACCTTGCCGCCCCAGTTGATGTCGGAGGGAGCGGCGAGGAAGCGCAGGGTCGCGCTGGGCGCCGTCCCTTCCGCGGTGTAGCGCTGGGCGGCCATCGCGGCTTCGATTTCCTTGCGGACGGCGATTCTGACCTTCGCCTGGCGGTGCCGCCGCAATTCCAGGGCGGTGACCGGATTCCATTGCGGCACTTCGACGGTACGGCGATCGCCGTCGACCGCGACGAAGATGGTCAGGCATTGGGCGCTCTGGACCGGCTTCACGCGGGTGGGGTCGGTCGAGTAGACGGTGACCAGGATGTGCATGCTGGTGCGGCCGGTGTGGACCAGGTTGGCGTGCAGTTCGACCAGTTCGCCGACCTCGATGGGGCGGTCGAGGTGGATGTTGCCGACGTAGGCGGTGACGCAGTAGTGGCCGCTCCACTGTGCGGCGCCGGCGTAGGCGACCTTGTCGATCCACTCGAGCAGCTTGCCGCCGTCCACGGTGCCGACGATGCCGGCATCGGCCGGTTTGACCAGGAAGCGGTGGATCACCTCGGCGCGAGATCCGGTCGAGAGGGCGGCGGGCGCTGGAGCGGTGAGTGTGTCGGGCACAGCGACAATTCCGTTCGGGTGACGTGCGGTCGATTCGCTGACACCGTTGTCCTGGAGCACAGTAGAGGCCGCATGCCATACGGGCGAGTAACCGACTTCCCAGGCGAAACATGCCCCGACTGCACACATCAGCCGCGCCGAGACCCGAACAGCCCTCGATCACCGGAGCCGGGCGCACACAGCCTCAATACGGGTTCGCCGCTGCCTGCACCCGTCCGGAGTCTATGGCGCGCACCAGTTCTCGATGGTCGGCGGCGGTTTGATCGGCGTAGGTCAGGGCGAACTGCGTCATGGCCTTGTCGAACGCCTCTCCCCCGCCGAGGTAGTCGGCGATGGCGATGCGGTCGCCGGAACGGGCGTGGGCTCGCGCGAGGGTGTGGCCGCAGATTCCGGCGTAGTCGCGCAGGGCGGTCTTCGCCATCTGCGTGATGTCGGCGCCACCCTTCATATCGCGCAACTGCCGGAAGTAGTAGTTCCGGTCGTTCGGGCCGGAGACCCAGCCCAGGAAGATGTCGCTGGAGGTCTGCAGCAGACGCTGGCCGTGCACGACGCGGTGGCCCTGGTGCTGGAAGCGGCTCGGCGCGAGATACGGCTCGAGGACCGACTTCTCGGCCTCCTTCATCTGCAGGAACAGCGGGCCGCCGGTGTCACGGTCGACGGTCAGGATCACATAGCAGCGGGTGCCGACGCTGCCCACGCCGACCACCTTGTGCGTGTAGTCGACGATGCGGTACCGATCGGCCAGCACCCGCCGCTCCTCCGGCAGCGACCGCCGGTAGGCGCTGAACACCTCTTCGACGGTCTGCGCATCGACGTAGTCGACCGGCGTCAGCAGCGGCGGCCGATGGCGGATGCGCAACGCTCCCTGCTCGTCGGTGTAGGTGAGTTTGCTCAGCGCGCCGAGGCTGGTGCGTTTGCGGGCCGCCTCGAAGGCCCGGTCCACACCCTCGCGAAACTTGGGTCGGCTCACCATATTCGCCACCGTGTCCTCGTCGACCTTCTCGTACCAGACGTCGAGGGAGTCCATGCCGGCCAGGCGCCGCATACATTCCCGGTAGGCCGTAGCGGCGGTCCGGGCCGCGGCGGTGGCCTCCTCGTCGGTGAAGCCCTTCTCCCGGGACGCGACGACCACACTCGCCATCAGCCGTTTGACGTCCCATTCGAAGGGGCCGGACAGGGTTTCGTCGAAATCGTTGAGATCGAAAACCAGCGACCGTTCCGCTGAGGCGAAGATCCCGAAATTCGACAGGTGCGCGTCCCCGCACAATTGCACGGTCAACCCGGTGTGCGGGATCGTGGCGAGGTCGGCCGCCATGATCGCGGGAGCGCCGCGCAGGAACGGGAACTGCCCCGCGGCCATTCGGGCATAGCGAATCGGGACCAGTTCGGGAAGCCGGGTCTCGGCCTGTCGCTCCAGGATCGCGATGGGATCGCGATCGGGGGCGGGACGGAATTCGCCGAGTGACGAGCGGGGGACGGTGGCGCGCACCGCACGCCCCGTGGAAAGGGGTTCGCCGGGAACGGGGTCGGCCACTGTTTTCGTCATGCACCAAGTTTTGCCCCGGCACACGGTTGCGGCAACCATCTGGCGAACAACGTGATCCGCTTGCCGCGGACATGACCGTGCCGCCCTTCGCAGCGCTGGTTCTGCGAAGGGCGGCATACCGGTCTGGTTCATGCGTTGAGCGGGATCGCGATGACCACCTCCTGCTCGTTCTCCGGAAGGTAGTGCACCTGCACGACCCTTCCGACCTGCACGTTCGCGACGCCGGCCGGTGGGAGGAACTTCTCCGCGCGGGTGCTGAAGGTGCTGCCGTCGGGCCGGGTGATCGCGAGTCCGAGGTCGATCTTCGCGTAACCGTTGCGGATTTCGCCGGGCACCGACAGCGACTGCACCACCGCCTGCGCGGCCACGCCACGGCCGGCGATGTCGATCTTGGCCCGCGTGGTGACTCCCTTGCGAATCAGCGATTCGTTCATCGCCTGCTGCGCCGACGCGCTGTCGCCGGATCGATCGACCTCCACCTTGTCGGTCCGTCCGGGCAGATAGCGCACCGGAAGGACGACGCCCGGGCGCAGCAGGGCCAGTTCGGCGAGGGGCACGATCATCTTGGCGGTCGAATCGAAGATCTCGCCGTGGGCGCCCTCGACGCTGAACTCGATGCGCAGCTGCGGCTGATCGTTGACGGTGAGTCCGGTTTCGCGAGCCGATGTGACGGTCCCGAGGCCGAGCAGGCCGTTGCGGAACTCCGCGCTGTTGCGGCCGGTGAGCGCCGACAGCACGCCCTCGCCGGTGAACGCGAAGACCATCACCACAGTGGTGAGCGCGATGATCGGCAGTGCGAGAAAACCGTTGAGCCAGGCCACGAAACCGGGCTCCCAAGGGCCGGCCGTCCGGTAGGTGAAGCCGTGCCAGAGATAGGCGCCGACCGCGAAGGCGGCGAAGGCGACGGCACCGGCCCGTACTGTGGTGCGCACGATTGTTCCTCCTGGCTCAGCCGTTGACGATGGTCGGGCAGGCAAAGGTGAGCTCGAACTTCGCGGTGGCGGGGCCGGCCATCGGGTTGGTCATATCCGGCGCGGCGACACCCTCACCGGTGATCTTGTAGGTCTTGCCGTCCTTGGACACAGTGGCCGAGCCGCCGGGCTGGCCGTTGCCGAAGCCGACGGCATACGGCATACCGGAGGCGCCGCCCTTACTGCCGCCGATGGCGACCGCCTGCACGGTGCCTCCTTGTGCGGTGAGGGTGGCACTGACGCTCAGCCGGCCGTAGGTGGGGTTGGCGGCATCGGTCAAGGCCAGCGCGAGGGTGCCGCCGCGCTGGGCGCACGTGGTGTCGAAGTTCGCGCTCAGCGCCTTGCCATCCACGAGGGCCGCCGACTTGCCGCCCGACGGGGCCTGGGTCGCCGGTGCGGCGGTGGTCGATGCCGGGGCGGCGGTGGTGGAGTCGTCGCCGCAGGCGGCGAGGGCCAGCGTCAGGCCGGCGGCGGCGAGGGTGGCGGCGGCGATCCGGATCTGCTTGGTGCGCATGGTGTTCGTTCCTTCGTTCTCGGTGAGTCCGGCCCTGGGATCGGGCCGTTGGTCACAAGGTAGGAACGGTTCGCCGCCTACCGATCCCAGGTTTCGGGCCCGGCCGCGGGGCATCATTCGGGCTGCTGCCGTGGTCGCGGCAGTGGGTTAATCTGACCGAATGCGACGACCGCGCGCCATGGTGCTCGACGAGGTGTGGCGCGGTATCGACGGCGTCGAGGCGCTCAGCGGCGCCCAGGGCGGGCCGCTGCGCCGCACCGTGAAACTGATCCTCGACCCGCTGGTGATCCGCCCTGTCCAGTACCCCGCCTGCGCCGGACCGATGCTCACCGCCGACGGTGCCACCCTGCTCGCCGCCCGTGTCCACGCCGCCGGCGATGTCCTGCGCGCGACCGCGGCCTGGTTCAGCCTCCTCAAACAGGTGCGGCGGGCACTGCGCATCACCGACGGCAACCCGCAGGACCTGTATTTCCAACGCTGTTTCGAACTCGCGACGGTGTCGGGAGCGCCGGATCCGGTACGCGACCGGCCCACCGCCACAGCCACATTGCACGACATCCATCACCTCGCGGCCGGACGGACCACGCAGGCGTTGAAGGACCATCTCACCGATCGCTCCACGACCGGCGAACTCGCGGCGCTGATCGATACCGCGTGGCTGCGGCGACCGCAGTCCGCGCCCGCGGGCGCCGACCACACCACCGCCCTCGCCGCACTACTCGATGCGTGCGCCACCGCCCGAGCCGATGACGCCGCCCGGGAACTGCGCACCCTGATCACGAAGCGAGCGGGCACCCATTCAGGAATTACGCTGTGGCACAACACTTCTGGAGATTCGGCACAGGAACTGGGCCTCACCGTGCACCGCCTGCCGGTCGCCCCCGCGCTCGGTACCGGGGCATCGACCGCGACCCTGGCGCTGCCGTTCGACCGCACTGTCTACGAACGTGTTTTCACGGTGCTGCAGGCCTCCACCGAGCGCTCGGACCTGCCCACGATCCCGGAACTGGTGACCGAGGAGATCGCCCGAAGTTGCGCACCATGGGCGCTGCTCGACGAATCGCTTCGGGTGACAGCGGCAGCGGGAGTCGAACTCGCGCTCGGCCTCGCCCCTGCGACCGGAACCGTATCGTCGCCCGCGGGCGAACCGGCGACCTCGGGCCGCAGCGACCGCGTCCCGGATCCGAAAAGGTCTGCGCACCAGAGCCTTTCCTCTCCACAGAGCATTTCCACTCGGCCGGGCGGTACGGCCGCACATCGGGTGATCAACGGGAGGTGGCGGCGCGAGGCCTATGTACTGCAGGCGCGCCGCCTCGCCGTGCACGAAACCTCGGAACCGGCCGATCCGCTGTCCATGATCGCGGCCGAGCTCCGCCACCCCTGGCGGTCGTATCTGCGGCGGCTGTGGGTTCGCCTGCACGGGCGCGACGTCCGTAACGCCTCCCTGTCGCAGGCCTCACCGGATGTGACCGAGCTCTGGGATCTGCTCGACGGCGTGGCACGCTCGGTCATCCTCGATCACCGCACGCGGGTACGGAAGGCGCTCACCGCCACTTCTCCTGCGGCAGTAGACGATTCGCTGGAATCGAGGGCCGGATGACGTCCGAGGCCATATTCCTGCACCGCGACGACGACATCGTCACCGTTTCCCCCGCCGGCGCTCCCACCGTCCACGATACGACGCCCGGACTCGACACGCTGGTTCTCGAGGTGATCGGCGGTCATCTGTCGTGGAGCCTGTTGTCCGGGCACACCCTTCCGGCGGCTGTGCTGCACGATCCGGACGCCGCACAGGAGTGGCTGTGGGCCGTATACGGCGAACCGGTCGCGCTCGCCGTCGCCGACGGCCGGTCCGGAGAACTGGTGGCGACACCAGCACGTGACGAATTGTCCGACGCCGCACGGCAACTCGGCTATGCGCAGTGGGCCGCGCACTGGTGGCCCGCATCCACCATCGACGGCATCCCCGCGCTCGATCCCGATCTGCTCGCCCGCGACATCGCGGCTCTCACCGAATCCTGCGACCTGTGCGTCGACGGAGCCGACGCACTGCCGTGGCCGGTGCCGCCTTCCGAGGCGGTCGCCCCACGTCGGCAGGACTACGCCTTGGCAGCCGGTCCCACCGACGCCGGGCGCACCGGATTGGTGCTGGCCACGGGCACGTCGGGGTGGGATTGGCGCCGGTGCCCGCCGGGCGCGGTGGATGCCTCGGAGTTCGCCGTCTCGTGGCGGCTCACCAGAGACTCCGGCAACACGTCGGTCGAGGTGCGCGTGGCGGCGGCTCCGCACCTCGATGCTGGTATGCCCGGGC
>NZ_BAFW01000252.1 GCF_000308535.1 Nocardia cerradoensis NBRC 101014
CAGCCGCCCGCCCAGGGACCCGGGCAGACGCCGGACGCCGGACGGCCCGGCCACAGCGGACCTCCCGACGGCCCCGGACACCCCGCGAACCCGCTGCAGGGCACCCCTGGCGCGTCCGCGCCTACCGGGCACGGCGCCGGATGGTCCGAACCGGCCGGACGCCCCCAGCAGGGTCCCGACCCGTCGCAGCGCGTCGCCCCCGAAGGACGCCCTCCCGCCGTGCAGCCGCCGCGGCGGGTCCCGACCGACGGCATGCGCCGTTCACCCACGCGGACACCGGAATCCGGGCCCGGCGGTGTGCCGCCCGGCATGCCTCGGGAGCCGAGGGACGCGGAGGCGACCCAGGAGCTGCACGAACCCGCGAATCCGGGCAACCGGCCACCGGCCGGCGGCCACAACGCTCCGGCTCCGGGGCCCCGGGGAGACCTCGGCTCCGCGATGCCGCCCGGTCCGCAGCAGACCACGTCCGACGCCGGGGAAGCCGGAGCGTCGACGGCACCGGAGCGTGAGAATCCCACGCCCGCAGCCGAATCCGATGCCTCCGGAAATCCGTCCGACCACACCGCCGGACCCGGTGGGGACAACCGCAACAACATCGAACAGTGGATGGCGGACCTCCGCTCGTCCCGCCGCCGCCCCGAGCCGGAACCGGCCGATCCCGACGACGAGGGTAAGCACCGCACCAGCGGCCGCACGGTGAGCGTCAACGAACTGCTGCGCCGCCAGAACCGGGACTGATCCCCGGGCGCGGGCCGGAAGGTTCCCGTAACCGGCCCCCGCCCGGGGCTCGCGGCTCTACCATGCCCCCATGCTGAACTCCGCGCGGATCGAGGCACGGGTACCCACACAGGATCTGGAACGAGCACGGCGTTGGTACGCCGAGAAACTCGGGCTGAACCCCGTGGAGGAGCGGCCGGGCGGACTGCGCTACGAGGGGGCGGCAGGAGTGTTCTGCCTGTTCGCGTCGGCCGGAGCGGCCGACGGTTCCTTCACCCAACTGGCGTTCTACGTCGACGATATCGAGGCCACCGTGGCCGCCCTGCGGGAGCGCGGGGTCGTGTTCGAGGAGTATCCGGGCACGGTCGGCGGGATCATGGAGATCGAGGGGAACTACCCGAGCAAAGGGCGCGCGGAACGGGGTGCGTGGTTTCGCGACAGCGAGGGCAACATGATCGGACTCGGCGAGGTCGTCGAGTACGCAGTTCGAGTGGGGGTTCGAGTGGGGATCAGAATCCCGACATCAGCTTCTTCCACTGCACGCCGAACGGATGTTTCGCGGTGATCGAGCTGAACCGGCTGCGCCCGTGCACGACGATGTGCAGCGGTCCGATCGGCGGGCCGGTGCGCACCTTGTTGTTGGCGCTGGAGCCGATCAACTCCACGCCGTTGAGGTCGACGGTCGCCTCACCGGGCAGAATCATGGTCAGCGAGCTGCAGAAATCGTCGACCCGGATCTCGACCACCTGGGTCGACATCACGGCTTGGGTGAAATCCAGGGTGACGCCGGAGAGGTAGCTGTTGACATACAGCGACGGCGGCACCTGCCACGGTCCCTTGCGGGTGACGCCGGACAGCCGCGGCCGAATCGCGGTTTCCGCCTCGGTGCGTCCACCGGGAGCGCCCCACCGCCATGTCGGAGCCGGACCGGTCGGCTGGGTGGGATTCGGTTGTCCCGCAAGGCGAATCCCGGGCAGGTCGATCAGGACGGCGTTGAGTTCACCGCGCGTCTTGGCCGCCAGCGCGGTATCCATCCGCTCGCTGAACTCGCCCAGCGACAGCATGCCCAGCCCGACCGCGCGCTGCAGCAGGGTCCCGACATGTTCGCGTTCGGTATCCGACACCCGCAGGTCACGGTCGCCCACGGCTCCCCCGGTTCCCGCGGACCCCGGGGCGGAAACGGTCTCACCACCCATGTCCACGAGGCTACCGACGCCGCGGCCCGAGCACATCAGGGCAATCCCTGATCCGGCCCCTATTCGAGGCCCTGTTCGATGGCGTACCGGGTGAGTTCGACCCGGTTGCCGAGCTGCAGTTTGCGTAGCGTCGCCTGCACGTGGTTCTCGACCGTGCGGTGGCTGACGCTCAGCCTGGTCGCGATCTGTTTCGCCGACAGCCCCTTGGCCACCAGCCGCAACACCTCGGTCTCTCGCTCGGTGAGCACCGGGCGCTCGGCGCCGGTGCCCGCTCCCGCCCCGGCGATGCGACGAAATTCGCCCAGCACCACACCGGCCAGGCCGGGCGTGAACACCGCCTGGCCCGCGGCCGTCGCCCGCACCGCGTCGATCAGTTCGGCCGCCGACGCGCTCTTGACCAGATAGCCGCTGGCCCCGGCCTTGATGGCCTCCAGCACGTCCCCGCGTTCGTCCGAGGCGGAGAGCACCAGCACCCGGCTGCGCGGCGAGACGCGCAGCACCTCGGCGGTGGCCTGGGCGCCGGTGCCGTCGGGCAGTTGCATATCCATCAGCACGACGTCCGGACCGACCGCGGCGGCCCGCCGCGCCGCCGTGCCGACACCGTCGGCCGTCGCCACCACCCGGAAACCGGCCTCGGTGAGGTCGCGGGACACGCCGTCGCGCCACATCGGATGGTCGTCGACCACCATCACCGAAACATCGTGTGCTGCCGCGTCTTCCGATCCGCTCATCGCCGCTCCCCGTCGCGTGGAATCCGGAATTCCCATTCGGTGCCGTCGGTGGTGTCGAGCAGTTCCGCGGTGCCGCCCAGCGCTTCGATCCGCCCCACGATGGAATGCGAGACGCCCATCCGTCCTTCGGCGACCGCGGCCGGCAGCCGGCCGGGCGCGATCCCCGGCCCGTCGTCGCGCACACTGACCACCACCCCGTCACCCATATCCTCCAGCAGCACATAGGCTTTCGCCTCGACTCCGGCGTGCAGCGCGGTATTGGACAGCGCGGCACCGACAGCGGCGGCGATCTCGCGGGCGGTCCATCCGCCGATCGTCACCGGCTCTCCGGGCGCGGACACGGAGATCGACGGCGCGGCGAACGCGGACAACAGGGAGCGCAGATCTTCGCGGGCGCCGAGAGTCGAACCGTTTCGGCCCTGTTCGGAGATCAGCACCCGGAGCGCGACTTCCTGTTCCCGCGCCCGGTCGGCCAATTCGGCTGTGGTGCCGCCTATTTCGCTACCTCGGCGACTGATGTAGGCGAGAACCTGCAGCACCCCGTCGTGTACTTCGCGGGCGAGTCGTTCGCGTTCGGCGGTGGCGGCGGTCAACCGCATCGCCTGTTCGAGTTGCCGCTGCGCGCGCCGCGCCGTCGCCGCCGCCAGCCCGATGGCGAGCCCGACCGAAACCAGCACGGGCGCAGTCGCATCCGACCACAGATCCAGTTCCCACTGTTCGCGCACCACGACGCTCGCCACCGAGATCGCCAGCCCGGCCGCCACACCGCCGAGCGCACCCCATTCGATCGCCGCCGACATCACCGCATTCGCCACCCACAGCGTGGTCGGCACGGTCTGATGGCCGTGGTACCAGGGGTAGTCGGCGACCAGCCGGGTCGCCGCCATCAACCCGGCGGCGACCGCCAGATCACCGATCACCACCGCGCGGCGCTCCCACCCGGTGACCGACCAGCGCGAGAGCCACAGCGCCGAGACGACCGACCAGAACACCAGAATGCCGATCAGCACCCAGCTCAGCGGCTGCCGCTGGTACGACGACACCGAGGCGAACTGCTGGCCCACCGCGTAGAGCATCGTGACCAGACGAAACACCTGTGCCGCCCGCCACAGCGGCGCGGTCGCGGCTGTCGGTCCGGGCGCGGTCGAGTCGGCGGGCGGCGCGGCGCCCGCGGACTCAGCCTTCGTCCGCATCACCGCCGCCCGCATCCGACCGCGATTCGGCCGGTCGATACCGGCCCGGGTCGGGCCGGTCGGGATCGGCGTGGAACATCGGCTCCCCCGGTTCGCCGGTATTGAGTTCCTGATACAGCTCTTCCGGACTGCCGACCAGCAGCGAGCGGATCGCGGTATTCATCACCGCGACGAACGGCACCGCCAGCAGACCGCCCGCGATACCGGCCAGCACCACGCCGGCCGTGATCGCCAGCACCACCGCCAGCGGATGGATGCGGACCGCGCGCCCCAGCAACAACGGTTGCAGCACATGGCCTTCCAGCTGCATCACCGCCACCGTGATGCCGAGCACGATCAGCGCGGTGACGAAACCTTTCGTCATCAAGGCCAGGAAAACCGCGATGAAACCCGCGAGCAGCGAGCCGACGATCGGGATGAACGCGCCGATGAACACCAGCGACGCCAGCGGAAGAGCCAGCGGCACACTCAGAATCGCCAACCCGGCGCCGATGCCGATGGCGTCGACGGCCGCCACCACGACGGTGGCGCGCACGAATCCGATCAGCGTGCCGAAGCCGAGCCGCCCGGCGGTGCGCACCCGTTCGCGTTGCGGGGTCGGCACGATCCGGGTCACGAAATTCCAGATCTGGTCGCCGCCGTAGAGGAAGAAGATCAGGATGAACAGCGTCAGGAAGGCGCCGGTGAGGAATTCGCCGACCGCGGCGGCGGTGGTCAGCGCGCCGCTGGTCAGCGAATCCTGATTGGCCTCCAGCGTTTTGATGATCGTATTGCCGCCGTTGCGGATCTGATCGTTGCTCAGATGCAGCGGCCCGTTGATCAGCCAGTCCTGCACGGTGTGGATGCTGGTCTTGAATTCGTCGGTCAGCTGCGGCACACCGGTGATGAACTGCTCGATGACGAAGGTGAAGATCCCCGCCAGCAGGCCCAGCGATCCGACCAGGGCCACGAATACACCGATGCCGCGCGGGATTCCGAGGCGTTGCAGCAGATCCACCAGCGGCGAGAGCAGCGCCGCCGCGAGCAGGGCGATCGCGACCGGAATGACGACCGTGGTCAGCTTGTGCGCCAGATAGGCGACCGCCAGCACCGCCACCAGGATGATCAACAGTCGCCAGCACCATTCGGCGCCCTGGCGCACCAGTGGATGCACCGAGTCGGCGGCGGTACGCTCGCGCCCGCGAACGGATGCGGTACGGCCCGAAGCCGCCGATGCGACGCCCGCCGGGGCAGGCTCGGCCGGATTCCACGAGGTCTTGCTGTCCGCACTCACGCCGCGAGCCTATCGGCCGGGGACGTAACCGGCACGTGTCCGCTCCGCCCGAATCCGGTGACCTACGACGCGTCCCGCTAGATTGGTCAACGTGTCAGCGCCTCTGGAAGCGGTCAAACAGACCATGCGAACGCGCTGGCCGCTGTACCTCGCATCCATGCTGGCGGCCAATGCCTTCGGTGCGGTCCTGGTCTACGCGTTCATCCAGTACGGGCTGCCCGCGCCCGAGGGCACGCCGAACGGATTGCGGCGCGCCGGTCTGCTGCTTCCGGCGCTGGTCTTCTCGATCGGCGGATTCCTGAGCGTCACCGCCTCGGCGTTGATGCTGCGTCCGGTGATGCGCTGGCAGATGCGCGGCGGGCCGCCCAGTCGCCAGGAACAGATGGCGGCCCTGCACGCGCCGCTGCGGCAGTCCATCCTGCACCTGCTGTTGTGGCTGGTGGGCGGTGCGGTGCTGGCCGCGCGGATCATCGTGGAAACGCCCGAGCTCGCGGGCGCGGTGATCGTCACCGAATGTATGGCCGCCACCATCGTGTTCGGTTTCACCTACATGCTGGGTGAGCGGATTCTGCGGCCGGTCGCCGCGCACGCGCTGACCACCGGCACCTTCGATCACACCCTCACCCCCGGCGTCGGCACGCGCATGGCGATGACCTGGGGTATGGGTACGTTCGCGCCGACCATCGCGATCGTGCTGCTGTGCGTCACCCAGATCACCTCGCAGGTGCATTTCTCGGCGCAGTCGCTGGCCATCTCCATTCTGCTGCTCTGCGGCGTGGTGATCATGCAGGCGCTGGCGCTGTCGATGCTCACCGGGTCGAGCATCTCCGACCCGGTGCGCCAGCTCTCCCGCGCGATCAACCGGGTGCAGGCGGGTGCGCGCGATGTGCAGGTCGAAGTCTTCGACGGCAGTGAGATCGGCCTGCTGCAGGTCGGTTTCAACCGCATGATGGAAGAGGCCGCGCAGCGCCGCGAACTGCAGGAACTGTTCGGCCAGCACGTCGGCGAGGAAGTGGCCCGCCGAGCGCTGGAGTACGGCACCGAACTGGGTGGTGAAACCCGGTTCGTGGCCGTGCTGTTCGTCGATATGGTCGGCTCCACTGCCACCGCCGCCGAGCGGCCGCCCACCGAGGTGGTCAGCCTGCTCAACGAATTCTTCCGGGTGGTGGTCGATGTGGTCGACCGGCACAACGGCCTGATCAACAAGTTCGTCGGCGATGCCGCGCTGGCGATCTTCGGTGCGCCCCTGGACCGTCCGGACGCCCCGACCGCCGCGCTGGCCGCGGCCCGCGACCTGCGCGAGGCGCTGCGCGAGGTGCAGGGCCTGGACATCGGCATCGGCGTCTCGGCCGGCCTCGCCGTCGCCGGCAATATCGGCGCCGCGAATCGCTTCGAGTACACGGTGATCGGCGATCCGGTGAACGAGGCCTCGCGGCTCACCGAATTGGCGAAGGAACATCCGGGCCGCGTCCTGGCCTCGGGCAGCGCCCTGTACTTCGCCGACGACGACGAACAGAAGCAGTGGATCTCCGGCGACGAGGTGCAGTTGCGCGGTCGCCGCCGCAAGACCAGGCTCGCGTGGCCGAAGGCCCTGGGCTGACCAGCTCCGGCTACACCTTCCCGGAACCCGCCAGTTCCTCCACGATCCGCTCCAGTCCCGACTCCGCCCGGCCGTCGGCGATCATCCGATCGATCAGGTTCTTGATCGGCGCGACGACATCGAGCGCCACCCCGGCATCGCGGCTGGCGCGCACGATCGCGTCGAACGCGGATTTGTGGAATCGCGCCGGTTGCGCCTCGTCGGTGTAGTCGCCGCTGTCGATCACCGCGGCGTAGGCCGGCATCAACGCCGCCATCGCGGTGACATAGGCGGCGGCCCGCGGCGCGAACTCGGTGGCGGTGACCCCGGCCGAGCGAACCATGGCGGCGCCGTGGAAGAAGCCGGTGAACATGGCGTACATCCCGGCCAGCAGGGCGAAATCGAGCAGTGCGGCGGTGCCGGCATCCTCGCCGAAATACTCTGCGGTGGCGAGCTTTTCGAGGTCGGTCCGGAATCGCTCGAAGACCGCGGCGGACCCGCTGTAGAGGATCGACGCACCGGGGCCGCCGATCATCGGCGGCACCGCCATGATGCCGCCGTCCAGGAAGTCGATCCCCCGGGCCGCCGCCCACCGGCCCAGCTCACGTGAATCGTCCGGAGCGGTGCTGGTGAGGTTGATCAGCGCCTTGCCGCGCAACCGATCCGCCACCGGGTCGAGGACCTGATGCACCGAGGAATGGTCGCTGAGCACGGTCAGCACGAGCTCGGCGGCATCGATCGCGGCGGCGGGATCGACGCTGCTCACAGCACCGAGCGCGACGAGTTCGCTGTCCTTGCCGGGGGTCCGGTTCCAGACGGCGGTGGGATTGCCGGCCCCGGTGAGGACGGTGGCGACGGCCCGGCCCATCGGGCCCAGGCCCAGCACGGCCACGGTGGTGTGTGCGTTCGCGGTCATCGAGATACTCCTGTTGTTCGGGTGGATGCTGGGCGCGCCGTCATCCACCCTGGTCACCGCGAGTTGTCGGGACAAGTACCTACTATTCGGTGCGGTACCCACCAACAGGTAGGTGAACAGGTAGCGAGGGTGGATGGGCGCGAAAAGATTCGGTCCGTACTTCTGCGGGATCGACGCCGCGATGGATGTCGTCAGCGGTAAGTGGAAAGGGCTGATCCTCTGGGAACTCGAGAACTACGGCGTCCGGCGGTTCGGTGAACTGCGGCGCGGCCTGCCGGGAGTCTCGGAGAAGATGCTGATCCAGCAACTGCGCGAACTCGAGGAGGACGGTCTGATCGACCGGCAGGCCCACCCCGAGGTGCCGCCGCGAGTCGAGTACCGCCTCACCGACCTGGGCCGATCGCTGAACACCGCACTCGAACCGCTCGGCGCGTGGGGCCGTGCGCGGATCGACCGCATCGGCGCCGCGCGCGTGACGGCGCCGGACACCCCGTCCCGCGCTGTCACGGCCGGTTGACCCGGGACCACGCGTCCGCTGCCGCCTTCGTGGTTACGCGTCCGCTGCCGCCTTCGGGCCCGGCCCCACTAGGCTGGGCGTCGTGACGGCCCACGCTGAACCCGGCGGCGAACCGGCGCGGCCCGCGCGGCGCAGGTTCCGCTGGTTGAAATGGGTCCTCGGCGTTGCCCTGTCGGCGTTGCTGATCGCCGAGGGCGTATACCTGTGGCCGCGCCTGCACGATTCCTGGCGCAACCTCACGGAGATCCACTGGGGCTGGGTCGCACTGTGCATCTGGATGCAGGCGTTGTCGATGAGCGGATTCGGCCGCATCCAGAAGCGCCTGCTGCGCGCGGGCGGGGTCGACGTCTCGCAGCGCGCCTCGGTCTCGGTCGTCTACGGAGCCACCGCGATGTCGGTGTCGCTGCCGGCGGGCCAGGTGTTCTCCACCGCCTTCACCTATCGCCAGACCCGCCGCTGGGGTGCGAGTGCGATCGTCGCGTCCTGGCAGCTGCTGATGTCCGGTGTGGTCGCGACGAGCGGAATGCTGCTGCTCGGTGTCGGTGGCGCGCTGCTGGTCGGCAATCGCGTCGGCCCGTGGAAGCTGGCCCTCATGCTGGGCACGGTGGCGCTGCTGGTGTGGGCGGGCAAATACGTCTCCGGTAATCCCGGCGCGCTGCAGGCGCTGGTGCGCCGCGGGGTGCGGCTGGTCAACCGGATCCGGCGCCATCCGGCCGATTCCGGTCTGGCGCACGTCGACGAGGTGCTGCATCAGCTGGAATCGGTGGACCTGAACCGGCGCGACGTCGCGTGGGTCGCGTTCTGGGCGGTCGTGCATCGGCTCGGCGATGTGGCCTGCCTCGGCGCGGCCTGCTACGCGGTCGGCGCCGATCCGCGCTGGGCGGGCCTGCTGATCGCGTTCAGCGTGGGCAAGGCGGTCGGCACGATTCCGTTCGCACCCGGTGGCATCGTCTACGTCGACGCCACCCTGATCTACAGCCTCACCGCCGCCGCGGGACTGCCGGCCGCGCAGGCGGTGGCCGCCGCCTTCGTCTACCGCATGGTGAGTTTCATTCTCGTCGCGATCGTCGGCTGGATCGTCTTCGCCTTCCGCTTCCGTAATCCGCAGCTCGGTGATGCGCAGTTCGAGGAGGAATTCGAACGGCGCTCGGCCCTGCTCGCCGAACCTCGCCGCGCCGACGGTCGCGACAAGCGGCCCGACGGCGAGCCGCAGGCCTGAGCGGTCCCGGGCTCCGGCTGCCGCACCGCTGTCACTACCCTGGCGACCGTGAGGAAATGGCTGCCGCTGCTGATCGACATCGTGCTGGTGATCGTGTTCTGCGCGATCGGCCGGCGCAGCCACGACGAGGCGGTGGCGGCGGGTCTGCTGCGCACGGTCTGGCCGTTCGGTGCCGGGTTGCTGATCGGCTGGGTGATTGCCCTGGCGATCGCCGGCCGCGGGCGACCGTCCGCCGCGCTCGCGCGTGTCGACGGATCGGCGGTGTGGCCGACCGGAGTGGTGGTGTGGCTGTCGACGCTGATCGGCGGCATGGTGTTGCGCGTGCTCAGCGGTCAGGGCACCGCGGTCAGCTTCGTCATCGTCGCGGCGACGGTCCTCGCGGTCTTCCTGCTGGGCTGGCGCGCGGTGTGGGCCGTCGCCGCCCGGCGCATTCGCGTCACCGGCGCACCCGTGAACTGACTCCGCGCGGACCGTTTCGCGAGGGCTACTTCTTGTCGTCCGGCGTGGCCAGCGACTGCAGCATGCGCGCGGCCATCCGGGAGGTGGCGTCACCGCTGTCGACATCGTCGATGTGGATGGCGAAGGCCAGGTCACCGGCGTTGGCGATCAGCCACCCGTCCGAACCGGCGTTCGCCGTGAAGGCCGTGACGCCGGCGTAGCGGGAGACCGTCACCTCCTGCGGACTACCGGTCGCGTCGCGCAGCATCCCGCGCAGTTTGTCGACCACATCGCCGGGCAGCGGTTCCAGCTTGGCCTCGGTGGTGCCGGGCCGGCCGATCTCGATCATCGGCGGCGCCACCGATCCACGCGCGATCGTGGCGGCGGCGATGGCCATTCCGAACGGGCTCGCCAGAATCGGATCGTTGGCGCCCTGTTTGACCTGCTCGACGCCGCGACCACCGATCGGCAGCCGGCCCGTGGTCTCGTCCAGTCCGGGAACCTTGAATCCGATGCCGACGCCCAGCATGGCCGCCGCCTCGGCCGCATCCTGCACCGAAACGTCCTGTGGCGCCTTCTTCTTCTGGATCGAGGCGACCGCCTTGAACAGGTCCATCGCACCGCCGACCGGATAGGTCGCGGTGAAGGCGGGCGCGCCCTGAGCGCTGGCGTAGTTGTTCTGGGCGGCCGCGACCACTGCTCCGGTGGAGGGCTGAATCGCCACGATCGATGCGGCCGTACCCACACTCACCACGGCGTCCTCGGCCGCGCGCTGCAGCTTCTGGTCCATCGTGGAGGCGATGTCCGGCCCGGGCGGGCCCTGATATCCGGCGAGCTGGGTGACCATCCTGCCGTCGGGTTCGAACAGCTGCACACCCCAGCCGGCGTGCTGATCCCGGTTCTCCTGCCACACCTTCTGCAGCGCCTCGGTCATCGGCGACCACACCCGCCGGTCGGCGACGATCAGCCTCGGCTGTTTCTCCATCACCACGCCGGGAATCGAGGCCATCCGCGGCTCGAGAATGGCGAAGTCGTCCTCGCGCAGGCTCACCGCGGTGATCGGCTTACCCTGCGAGCCCGCCAGCTGCTGCATCAGCGAGGCACCGGTGATCAGCGGCGCGACCGGCGCGATGGCATCGGCCAAGGCGTTGGTGGTGCCGACCGGATCGCCCGTCTTGGTGGGGTCCACCTTGATGACGTTGATGGTCTGCTGGGTCAGCAGCGGCTGGCCGTCGTTGTCGTTGACCTTGGGTGGCGGCGTCGCCTCGGTGCGGACCAGTTTCACCGAGCGCTTGGAGTCCAGTTGCGGCATGACGACGGTGGGGTCCCAGGAAATCCGCCAGCCGATAGCCAGCTTGCGGATATTGCCCTGCAGGTCGTAACTCCAGTCCTTGCCCGGGCCGAAATTCCAGGCGGCTTTGAGGTTGAACATCGCCGAATCGCCGTCGAGGCTGATGAACTGAACCAGCTTGTAATCGGGCTTACCGGGCTGGAGTCCGTCGAACATGGACTTCAGGGTGCTCTCGGCACCGGAGGGGTACGAGGTCAGTGCGGCGGCGCCGGCTGCGTCGCGATCATCCATTAGCTGGGTGAAATGCTCGACGACCCCTTCGGGTCCGCTCGGCGTGCTGTGAAAATCGCACGACCCCATCACGATCGCTACGGCAGCAATTGCGGCCAGTGCCACTGCGCCCCGAACGCGAAAGCGGCGGGATCCCCACACATCCATGTCGCCCACTCTTCACTCTTGTCACTCCAGCAACAAGACCAACGGTACCCGAAGGAGTTGCCCGCGGTCCCACCTAGGCACCGACCGCATCTTCCATGCTCAGCGACCACAATAGTGCCCGATCCCCGACATCCGTTGCAGCCGGTCGGCGAAATCCGCGGACGTGTTCGGACCTTTCCCGTTTCCTCCGACAGCGAAACCCGACGAGCCATCTTGCGGCGTAATCTTGTAATCACGGTTACAGCGAAACTCTCGCAGTGAGGAAACATCATGAGACACGGACACGGACGGGGATTCGGCCGGCCGGGCGGCTGGCAACAGGCGGATCTCCCCGACGCCGCCGACGCTCCAGACTGGTTCGCCGGAAGGTTGCCGAGTGAGTGGTTCAACGGTCCGGCGACCATCGAGATCGACCGCGACGAGATCGTGGTCATCGGCGAACTGGCACTGCCGGCCGCCGAATCCGGCGACGACGACGCAGCCGGCTCCGAACCGTCGGCCGCGACGGTGGACGGACTGATCGCACGCTTCCGCGAGTCGACGCGACCGGCCCGCATGCAGATCGCCCAGGAGGCTCAGGCACGCTACGGCCGCAATGTGGCGTGGGGCGTCTCGGTCAACGGTGAACGCACCCTGTTCACCCACCTGTCGGTTCCGGTGATGACGCGGCTGCGCCAGCCCGAACGCAAGGTGCTCGACACGCTCGTCGACGCCGGGGTCGCCCGCTCCCGCGCCGACGCACTCGCGTGGACGGTGAAATTGGCCGGTAAGCACGCCGAGGAGTGGTTGGCGGAACTGCGGACGGCGATGCGCAAGGTGGACGACCTGCGAGCCGAGGGGCCGCGCGGCCTGTGACCGGGCTAGGGTACCGGTCATGGCACCGATTCTCGTGCTCAACGGCCCGAATCTGAATATGCTCGGCACCCGCCAGCCCGAGGTCTACGGCTCGGACACCCTCGACGACGTGGTCGAGTTGTGCCGGCAGACCGCTGCCCGCTTCGATCGCGAGATCACCGCCTACCAGTCCAATTCCGAAGGGGCGCTGATCGATCGGATTCACGCCGCTCGCGGGGTGGAAGCCGGGATCGTGATCAACCCCGGCGGCCTGACCCACACCTCGGTCGCCCTGCGCGACGCCCTGGTGATTCCCGAGGTGCCGATCGTGGAGGTGCACATCTCGAATGTGCACGCCCGCGAGGAATTCCGGCACCACTCCTACATCTCGCCGATCGCCACCGCGGTGATCGCCGGAATGGGGATCCGGGGATACGCGGCAGCGATCGAATTCCTCTGCACCCGTTGAGCGTTCGCTCAGACCCCGTCGCGCAGTAGCCGGTACATCGGCACCCCGGCGCCGGCCACCTTCTCCCACAGCTCGCGCACGGTGTGCGACAGCGTGGCGTCCACCCCCGCCTCCTCGCTGGTCTCGACGACGTGGGCCGCACCCGCCACCATCATGCGGGCGGCGGCCTCGTCACCCCAGCCGCCGGCCTTCGCGGCGGCGGCGTATTCGGCCATGAAGAAGGGGAACGCCTCGGCGGAACGCTGCGCGAACGGCAGGAAGCGGTCGACGTCGTGGCCGGCGCGCTCGATCACGGCCAGGGCCTGGTTGTAGCCGATCAACCAGGGATGGAACAGCATGAGCAGGGCCTGGTAGAACAGCTGCGCCAGCCCGTCGTCGGCGCCGAGGTACTCCGGTGCGCTGAGCGGGCGCAGCAGGTCGGCATGGGCGTCGAACACCTCGCGCGGACCGCTGTAGAAGATGTAGGACGCCGGATGGGTGATGTTGTCGCCGGCCGACATGAAACCTCCGGACAGGAACCGCGCCCCGTGCGAGCGCACCCAGTCGGCGCCCGCGCGGGTGCGCTCCGGGGAATCGGAGGACAGGTTCACGATCACCTTGTCCCGCAACCGTTCCGGAGCCGCGCCCAGGACGTCGTACATGGCGGCGTAGTGGGTCAGGCTCAGCACGATCACCTCGTTGCGGTCCAGTGCGTCGGCCACCGACTCGGCACGACGGGCGCCCAGTTCCGCCATCGCCTCGGCCTTGCCGGCGCTGCGATTCCAGACCGTCACCTCGGTGCCCGCGGCCAGCAGTGTGCGCACGATCGCCCGGCCCATCGGGCCCAGCCCGATCACCGTGACGGAGGAACGTTCGGACATGGTGTACTCCTTGCTGTTTCGAAGCTCTTCCGATCGGCGCCGGATTCGATCGTCGCCGGGATCCGCGTCCGCGGCAATAACGCACGTCGACGTGCGGTTGCTTACCTCGACGTTCGGAAAATGGTCAGGAGGCCGACATGGCGAACGAATGTGACACACAACACTCGGTATGCGGGATGTCGGTGGCCATCGACGTGGTCGGCGGCAAGTGGAAACTCCACCTGATGTGGGTGCTGGGCGAGGGCCCGCAGCGCTTCGGCCGCATCCGCGCCCTGCTGCCCGGGGTGAGCGAGAAGGTGCTCACCGAGAATCTGCGCCATCTGGAGTCCCACGGCGTGGTCCGCCGCGAGGTGTTTCCCGAAATCCCGCCGCGAGTGGAATATTCGCTCACTCCCGCGGGGGTCGAATTGGCCGCGGCCCTGCGCCCGCTCGAGCAGTGGGGTGAACGACGTCGCGACGGACTGTTCGACCCCGTCTCGGCGTGAGGCCGGGTCAGCGCAGGTAGTCGCGCGCTAGCTGGGCGCCGAGTTCTTCGAGCAGGCGTGCGGCCTCGGCGATGGATCGCCCCGGATCGGGTTCGAGGTCGCTGAGGGGATAGCAGCGGGCGAAGCCGGTGGCGCGGAGTCGCTCCGGGCTCAGGGTGCAGCGTCCGGCGACGGCGACCACCCGCGCACCCGCGGCGGCGGCCGCGACTCCGGCGGGCGCCTTGCCGCGCAACGTCTGCTCGTCCATCGCCCCCTCGCCGGTCACCACCAAGTCCGCGTCCCGGACCCGGCCGGCGAAATCGATCAACTCGAGAATCACCTCGATCCCGGACCGCTGCCGCGCCCCGAGCACCGCCATGGCCCCGAATCCGGTCCCACCCGCGGCGCCCGCTCCGGGATGCGCGGCCAGGTCGGCGCCGCGCTGATGCGCACCCCACGTCCCGAACGGATGACCGCTCGTGTCGACGAGGTGCGCCCACTGCGCCAGGATCGCTTCGAGTTCGGCGCACTGCCGGGGTGACGCGCCCTTCTGTGGCGCGAAAACCGTTGCGGCACCGTCCGGTCCGAGCAGCGGGTTGTCGACGTCTCCGGCGAGTACGAAGGTCGCCTCCCGAACGGCCGGATGCAGAGCGGCGTAGTCGAGGCGACGTGCGCGAGCCAGAGCCGCTGCGCCCGAACCGATTTCGGCGCCGTCCTCGTCCAGGATGCGCAACCCCAGCGCTTGCAGCATGCCGGCGCCGCCGTCGGTGGACGCACTACCGCCCAAGCCGAGGACGACCTCGCGGATGCCGTGTTCCAGCGCGTGGCGGATCAGCACGCCGAGACCGTAGGTACTCGCACCCATCGGATCCGTTCGGCCGCCGGGCAATTCGACCAGCCCGACAGCCGCGGCCAATTCGACGACAGCCGTATTCCCCCGCACCGCGTAGCTCGCCGAATGCGGCGCACCGGTCGGCCCGACGGTGTCGACCCGCGCCCGCTCCCACCCCGCGGCCACGAACGCGTCGACGGTGCCGTCGCCACCGTCGGCAACGGGTACCTGCCGGACCTCCGCATCCGGCGCCTCGCGCGCGATTCCGGCGGCGAGCGCCGCCGCCACCTCCGGCGCCGCCAGCGAACCCTTGAACTTGTCCGGTGCTATCACCACTCGCCACGGCTTTGCACGCACCATCGCCACCCCAATCCGTCGGCAAGCAGTCGAACACGCTCACGGTACTGCGCGTGCCCCGAGCACGCCGGGAACCCGATCCGCCGGAGCCGCCTGCCGCTCCAGCCGCGACCGTCGCGGGGCGGCCGGACTCACGGCATCGGCGCCTGATCCACATGATCGATGCCCACCTCGCCGGTACGCAGGTAGTGCAGCACGGCGTCGTCGAGCGGAGCGTTACCGCGGCCGAAGGTCCCGTGGTCGCCACCATCGACGGTGATCAGATGCCCGCGTAGAGCCGCGGCCATCGCGGGACCGCCCGGATAGGCGGTCACCGCGTCGTTGCGGCTCTGCAGTACCAGCGGGGCCGTGGCCAGGCCGTGGTCGGCGATCGGCACCGGTGTGGTCACGGGATCCCGATCGGCGCAGGCCAATCCGCTGCGCACCAGATCGGCGCGGGCGTCGAGGGCGTTGCCGCCGGAGGCGACGATGGCGGCCGCCGAACCGATGGCGTCCAACCGGGCCGGCACCGCGTTCTCATTGCAGGTGATCGCGGCGAACACCGCCTGGCCGGTCGGGTCGGTGGTCGCCGCGCCCGCGATGGCGCGCATCCGCCGCAGATCGCCGGGCTGCGTATTCGCCTCGGCCATCGCCTGCGCCAGACTCGGCCAGAACCCGCGGGTGTAGGCGGCCACGGTGGTCGCCGACACCAACGGCACCTGGGCCGACATGCCGCCGGAGGCCAACGCGCGCACGAGATTCTGCGCCTTGCCCAGCTCCTCGGCACCGGCGTTCACACCTTCGCGCGCCAGGGCGGGCAGCGGTGCGGGCAGCTCGCGCGGCAGGTCGGCCGCCGACACCGGGGGCGGAGTCAGGTTGGCGTACCAGCCACCGCCCTGTGCCGAGACCAGCCGCACCCAGGTCTCGTACACCCGCAGCGCGGAATCGCCGAGGTGATAGAGGTTGTCGTGCTGGGCGATCCAGCCGAACAGATCGTCGAGCCGCTGCTTTCCCGCGAGCTGCTGTTGTGCGAACTGTTCGGTCCACACCCAGTGCGGGTCGACGTTGGAGTCCAGCACCATCCGGTCGACACGCTGGGGGAACAGCGAGGCGTAGACCGCACCCAGATAGGTCCCGTAGGAGATGCCGAGGAAATCGATGCGGTCCACGCCCAGCGCCGCGCGCACCGCGTCCATATCGCGGGCCGTGGTCTCGGTGGTGATGGTCCGCAGATAGCCGGGCTGGGCGGTGTCACACGCCTTCCGGAGCGGTTCGCGCTCGTGGTCGGCATCCTGTGCGATCTCGGCCCCGCAGGTCAGTGGCGTCGACCAGCGCAGACCGCGTGGCTGCACGGCCACCAGGTCGTAGTGCTCGACCAGGTCCTTCGGCAGCTGGGACAGCCGGGCGCCCCAGTAGTCGAGGGCGTCCGCACCGGGCCCGCCCGGATTGGCGAAGAGGGTCCCATATCGCTGCCCGCTCGCGCGAATCCGGCTGACGGTCACATCGATTCGCGCGTCGTCCGGCGCGGAGTAGTCCATCGGCACCGAGATCGACGCACAGCGGACCGGGGTCCTCTCGCCGACGGAACCGGCCGGGCACGTCCCGAACCCCGGTTCGGCATGCGCGCTCGCCGGTGCCAGCGCCGCGAGCACCGCCGTCAGCACCGCAACGGTGGCCGATCGCGCCGCCACAGGTAGTCCCCGTCGTCCCATCCGCGCCGTCTCCCCGTCCGGCCGGTCGACGGCCGTCGTCGCATCGAGCATCCGACCACTCGAGCCCCTGCATTGTCGCCACCCGCGCCGGGTGCGACAACTCGAACCACGCCCGACACGGGGAAGGTTGTCGGCGGAGTCGCACGCCCGCGGTGAGCGGCACGTTCTAGGCTCAGCGGATGACGCAGGCTGCGCAGCAGAACACCGAGATTCGAGACAACCCACAGTTCGACCGGTTCGAACTGTGGGTCGACGGACAGCATGCCGGGGTGGCCGCGTATCAGGACACCGCCTCCGAGCGCGCCTTCGTGCACACCGAGATCTACCCGCAGTACGAGGGCCTGGGTTACGGCCGCCTGCTGGTGCAGGGCGCGCTCGACCGGACCGTGGAACAGGGCTTCGGCATTCTGCCGCTGTGTCCGATGGTCCATCATTTCGTCGAATCCCGGCCGCGATATCTGGCGATGGTGCCGCAATGGGCGCGCGAGCGATTCGGCCTGCCGCAGTAGCCGGCGGCGCGCCGAGGCGGCCGCTGCGGAATCGAACCGCGAATCACGCGCCACTAAACACAGCGCGCGCCCCGCGACGGTGCGATGATGACTACCGTGGCACGCGCAGAGGAACACGGCGACCGCCCGAGACGCGAATCCCGGTACGAGGAACAGGCGGTGCGGCCCGGCACCTTGCTGGTCTCGGCAACGGAGCTGGTCGAGCCCACTTTCCGGCGCACCGTGATCTACATCGTCGAACACAACGATGCGGGCAGTCTCGGTGTCGTCCTGAACCGCCCGAGCGAAACCGCGGTGCAGGATGTGCTGCCACGCTGGGCCGATCTCGCGGCCGGACCCCGCACCCTGTATGTGGGCGGGCCGGTGAAGCGCGATTCGGCACTGTGCCTGACCACGGTCCGCGTCGGTGCCTCGATCGACGGCATCCGCGGGCTGCGCCGCGTGGACGGTCGCGTGGCGCTGCTCGATCTGGACTCCGATCCCGATTTGATCGCACCGTTGGTCGAGGGCATCCGCATCTTCGCCGGCTACGCCGGGTGGACCTTCGGTCAGCTGGAAGGCGAACTGGAACGCGGGGACTGGATCGTGTTGTCGGCGTTGCCGTCGGATCCGCTGGCGCGACGCACCGATCTGTGGGCGCACGTGTTGCGCCGGCAGCCGCTGCCGCTGTCGCTCCTGGCGACACACCCCATCGAACTAGAACGCAATTGATTACGTATCCACGGAGTGTGGTCCCCCGACGCTCGCCTCGACCGAGGCGGCGGATACGCCCGGTCGGCGCCGATGTCTGACTCCGCGATCCCCCCCGTCGACGCGGCGCCCTCCCGGGCGCAGTTGTTGCGGGTCCTCTACGACGAGCACGCACCGACGCTGTGGCGATTCACCTACAGCCTGGTCTGCGATGCCGGGCGCGCCGAGGACATCGTGCAGGAGACGCTGTTGCGGGCGTGGCAGCGGCCGCAGGTCCTCGACCAGTCGACGGCGTCGGCGCGGGCGTGGCTGTTCACCGTGGCCCGGCATCTCGCCGTCGACGAATTCCGCAGTGCGCGGCATCGGCGCGAGTACGGCACCGACACACCGCCCGAACAAACGGCTCCGGATGAGGCGGAACGCGCAGTGGACAGTTGGGTGATCACCGACGCGCTGGCTCGGCTGAGCTCCGATCACCGGGAGGTGATCGTGCGGGCCTACTATCGCGGATTGTCGACACAGCAGATAGCGAACGAATTGGCGATACCCGAGGGCACCGTCAAATCCCGGATGCACTACGGGATGCGAGCGTTGCGTTCGGCCCTACAGGAGATGGGGGTGACGAAATGACGGCCGACACCGCGTCACACGACGACTACGCGACCTGGGATGCACCGTATCTGCTCGGCGCCCTCGACCGCGACCAGCGGCTCGAATACGAGGCGCATCTGGCCGACTGCGACGAATGCCGGCTCGCCGTCGCGGACCTGTCGGGCCTGCCGGGACTGCTCAGCCACGTACCCGACGACGTCGCGCTCTCGCTGCTCGACGACGAGACCGCCGCCGACCATGCCGGCAGTTTCGGCGACGCCGGCTTCGACGCCCTGCTGAACCGGGTGCGCGCGAGCGAGGCGACCACCGACGGCGCCGGGATGCTGCCCTTCGAATCGCATCCGGCCACCGGCCCGGCCGCCGAATCCGGGACAGCCGAGCCGGACCGGGCCGCGGAGACGCCGGCGGTCCGCGAAACACCCCCGGAAGCCGGGCGCACCGAGCCGGGGGAAGCCCCCGCTTCCCTGGCCGCCGCGCGTGAGCGCAAGCGCAGCCGCAGCGGTCCGTGGCTCGCTCTCGCCGGTGCGGTGGCCGCCGCCGCGGCCGCGGTCGCCATCACCATCCCGATAACCGTCGCGCACACCGAGCACAACAATCCGCCCACCGCCGAGCAGGTGGTGACGGAGCGGCAGATGGATCAGGTGATCCCGTCGCCCATCACCGCGAATTTCACGCTGACGCAACTGCGTTCCGGCACGCGGGTGAACATGTCGTGCAACTACGCGCCCTCGGATACGGATTACACCTGGGACGGCGCCCTGTGGGTGGTGCACACCGACGGCACGCAGTCGATGGTGGCGCAGTGGACGGCCCATCCCGGGCAGACGGTGACCGCGGACGGCATCACATCGGCCCCGCCGGATCAGATCCGATCGGTCGAAATCCGTTCCACCACAACGAATCAGGTGTTCCTGCGCGGAACGGTGTGAGCGACCGCCCTCATCCGGTTCGCCGGGAATCGAGATCGCCCTCCATCGCGGTTTCGCCGGCGATATCGGATTTCCACCGCCGCGCGGCCCGCCGCAATGCCCGCGCGTCCGAATATCCGAGCCGATACGCCAGTGCGGATTGGGTCGTCGTCTCGGCGACGGTGCCGGCGACGGACCGCCGCGCCAGATCGAGTTCCCGCCGCCAGGTCGTACCGGATTCCGCCAGTCGGCGCTGCAGTGTCCGCGGGCTCACGGCGAGCCGGCGGGCCACCGCCTCGAGGGTCGCGTCCCGTTCGGCCAAGGCGTGGGCCAGTGTGCGCTGCACTCGATCCGGCCAGGTCGGCTCGCACAGCAGCGGTGTCGCCATCATCGTGGCGTAGCGCTCGACGATCTGCGCCAGGGCGGGATCCGCGGTCGGCAGCGGCAGGTTCAGATCGGCCGTGCGCAGGGTCAGGGTGTCGGCCGGTGCGTCGAAGTCGATGCGGTCGGTCCCGAACGCTTCGGCGAAGCTCCGGTGCGATCGGGGCGGCTTCTGCCGCAGGGTGATTCGCGACGGTGAGACCGGTCGGCCGCTTCCGTGCCGGATGCGGGCCACGGTGCTGGCGAAAGAGGCCTGCACGGTCAACTCGGCGCCGCGGCCGTCGCCTTCCACCAGTTCCAGCGCGAGGGTCTGTTCGCCCCGCAGTTCGTCGGTGCGCACCGTGTAGCGGTGATTGGTCGCCATCGCGATGCCGGCGCGGCGGACGGTGTCCAGGCCCGCGCCGACGGTCGCCGCGGTACTGAACAGATAATCGAAAATGCCGTGCTTACCGAGGTGGTAGGTCGTACTGATGCGCAATCCGCTGTCCGGGGCGGGTTGCCGGAATTCGGCGCGTTCCCACAGGCGCAAATAGGCGCTGCTGGTGACCATGCCGTATTCGCTCGTCAAAACGCTGTCGGGAACCCCGGATTCGCGCAACAGCGCGTGAATATCGAGTCCGTCCGCCGCGGTTTTCAGTACACAACGGACAATTACCGCATTATAGGCAGGTACGGACTTGTCCACCCGACCATGATAAGTGGCCGTCGGCGTGTCGCCGGCGCGAAGCTGACGCCTTCGGTCCGGTGACCGGCACGTTCGGACCTACCGTCACACGGCGTCTCCGATGAGGCTGAGGCGGTGTCACAAGGAGTGGACGAGCAGCCCACGCGGCTGGTCGTCGGGATCAGTGGAGCCACCGGAATCGCCTACGGCGTGCGGGCGCTCGAATTCGCGCGCAAGGCCGGGGTGCAGACCCATCTGGTGGTCACGCCGGCCGGACAGCAGACGCGGCAATACGAAACGGAATTGAGCGCCAAGGATCTCGCGGCGATGGCGGATGTGGTGTACCGGCCGTCCGATATCGGCGCCGCCATCGCTTCCGGATCGTTTCGAACCGCGGGAATGCTGGTGGCGCCGTCCTCGATTCGCACCCTGTCGGCCATCGCCTACAGCAACGGCGACAATCTGCTGACCCGCGCCGCCGATGTGACGTTGAAGGAACGCCGCCGCTTGGTCCTGCTGGTGCGCGAGACACCGCTGACGCTAGGGCATCTGCGGGCGATGACGGCGGTGACCGAAATGGGCGGGATCGTGATGCCACCGGTGCCCGCCTTCTATCTGCGCCCAGGCAGTATCGATGAACTCGTCGACCATACCGTCGCCCGAGCGTTGGATCTGCTGGGCATCGATGTACCGGATATGCCCCGCTGGGGCGAATGACAGTATGGGGAAACGATTGTGAATCAATCGAATACGCCGCTCAAACACCTCGAGAGCCTGCGGGAGTTCATCGCCGAACTGGAACGGATCGGGGAAATTCAGCGCATCGACACCGAGGTCGACTGGGATCTGGAAATCGGCGCGATCATCCGGCGCTCCTATGATCTCCGCGCTCCCGCACCACTTTTCACCGATATCACCGGCTACCGCGACACCGGATTCCGCGTACTCGGCGCACCGGGTGCGCTGTCGGGGCCGCGGCATCCGCTCGCCCGCATCGCGCTCGCGCTCGGTCTGCCCGCCGATGCCTCGGGGCAGCAGATCGTCGATGTGCTGGCGAGTGCGCGGAGCAAGCCGGGGATCGAGCCGGTCGTGGTCGAGCGCGCACAGGCCCCGTGCAAGGAGAATGTGATGCTGGGCGACGACATCGATCTGTTCGCCTTTCCCACACCGAAATTGCATGGTAACGACGGTGGCCGCTACATCCAGACCTACGGCATGAATATCGTGCGCACCCCGGACGGTTCCTGGACGAACTGGTCGATCAACCGCATGATGATCGCCGACCGCAACACGCTGGCCTGCCTGATTCCGGCGCCGCAGCATCTGGGCATCATCCGGTCGAAATGGACCGAGATCGGCGCCCCGATGCCGATCGCGCTCGCCATCGGCGTCGAACCGGCGCTGCCGTGGGTCGGCGGCATGCCGCTGCCCGAGGGCGCCGACGAAAGCCATTATCTGGGAGCGCTGTTCGGCGAGGGGATCAAGGTCGTCCCGGCGGAAACGGTCGATCTGATGGTTCCCGCCACCGCGGAAATCGTGATCGAGGGCCATATTTCGCTGGACGAGACGGTGCTGGAAGGCCCGTTCAACGAGTTTCCGGGGTACAACGCCACCGAGGCGACGCCGAAGCAGGTGTTCCACGTCTCCGCGATCACCTACCGCGACGGCGCCATTCAGCCGACCGTGGCGGCAGGTCCGCCGGTCGAGGAGGATCACACGATCATCGGCACCACGAGCGCGGCGGAGATCCTGTATCTGCTGCGGGAGAACGGATTACCGGTCTCCTCGGCGTGGTACAACTTCGAGGCCGCCGTGCACTGGCTGACACTGGCGGTACGCCAGGACTGGCACGAGAGCACCGGACTGGCCTCACACGAATTGATCGATCGGATCGCGGGAGTGATCTTCACCGGGAAGACCTCGGTCAACGCGCCGAAGATCCTGGTGGTCGAGGACGATGTCGACATCACCGCCCTCGACGAGGTGGTCTGGGCCTTCGCCACCCGCTCGCATCCCGATGTCGATCGCGGCGAATTCCATTATCCACCTGCGATATCCGATCAATTGGCGGTCTATCTGTCCGAGGAAGAGGCACACAGCTTCAAGGCCGGCAAGGTCGTCTACAACTGTCTGCTCGCCGATCTCTATCCCGGCGGCAGGCGCCCGGTCAAGGGCAGCTTCGAGAACGGCTGGCCCGCCGAGATCCAGCAGCGGGTGCTGTCGAACTGGCACAAGTACGGCTACCGCTGAACGCACCGGTCTCGGGGCAGCCCGTGCGGGCCGGCGGCGCGATGCTCCGACCCGCTTCCGGCCTCACAGCAGGGCGAGGGTGGTGCACAGGGCGGCGAGCGCGAGCGCCTGCAGGCCGACCCGGTAGCCCAGGATGCTCTCCCACTTGTCCTGCAGCGCACGGGCGTCAGCGGGGATGACGCCGGTCATCGCCGCCCGGGTCTGCGCGGTGTTGATCGGCTTGGCGATCCGCGCGTAGAGGCCGAGCCAGGACAGCAGCGCCAGCAACGCGATCCCGGCCGCCACCGCGGCGCCGGTGGCTCCCGCGACGGCCGCGACCAGGACGGCGAGGACGGTGCTGATCACACCGCCCGCACCGGCGAACGGCATCCGCCGGTCGCCGTAGTAGTGCCCCCATCCGGCCGAGACGGTCATCGTCGCGTCGTCGAGTTTGGCGTAGACGGGCCGGAAGATGAGGGCGGCGGCGACATCGGTGCCGTAGACGATGGCGTTGGTGAGAACGGCCAGCACGGCGAGCACCTGGGCGGATGTGGTCAGCATGGGAGGACTCCTAGTCATCATCTAGCGTTGCTAGCTTCTAATGCAACAGTAGATGGAGATGACTAGCTTGTCTAGCGCCGCTAGAAAATTTACCTACCGACCCCCACCGGATAGCCGGTGCACCGATCTCCGGCGGCCTGCCCGGACGGCGGGCGCCGGCGCGGCACCGGCTCACCACCGCCGTCGAAGGCGTGCAGTACCGCGGCATCGGCACGCGGATCACCGACCGCGATCCGCGCACTGCCGTCGGGATAACCCTTGGCCGCGATCCCCGCGCCCGCCAGCGTCGCGTGCACCGCGGGCCCCGGCAGGTAGAGGAAGTTCCCGCGGCTGCACGGCACGGCTAAACCCCTGTGCCGCAACGCCGCTCGCAGCGACTCCCGTTCGGCGGTGATATCGGCGATACGTTCGGCGAGCTCGGCCGACGCGGCATAGCAGGCGCGCACGGCGGCCACCGCGTAGTCGGGCATTCCGAACGGCAGTTGCAGCCGCCGCACCCGCGCGACCAGCTCCGGCGCGCCGAAGGCATACCCGATGCGGAGTCCGGCGAGTCCGTACGCCTTCGAAAAGGTGCGCAACACCAGGAGATTGGGAAAGCGGGCGATGAGTTCGTGCGGGTCGACGGTCTCGGCATCGGCCAGAAATTCCACATAGGCCTCGTCCAGGATCACCGGCACATGTCGCGGCACGCCGAACAGGAAGGCCTTCAACTCAGCGGCGGGCACCACGGTTCCGGTCGGGTTGTGCGGGCGGCAGATCGCGATCAGAGCCGTCCGGTCGTCGACCGCGCGGGCCATCGCCGACGGCCGCTGCCGCCCGTTCGAATCCAGCGGCACCGCAACGACATCCAGTCCCGCCATGGCGGCCATGATCGGATAGCCGTCGAAGGTCGGCGTCGCGAGCACCATGCGCCGGCCCGGCCCCGCGACCGCCTGCATGATCTGCGACGCCACCCCCGTCGCGCCCGCCCCGACCACCACCTGATCGGCATCGACGCCCAGATGCGCGGCGATCACCGCGGGCAGCCGCCGGGGCAGGAATTCCGGATACCGGTTGGCGTCGCGAATCGCCTCGTTCACCACCGCCAGCACCGAAGGCAGTGGCGGAAACGGATTTTCGCTCAGTGCCAGATCGAACTCCATCACGCCGCACCCCAGCGCACCGCGGCCGCGGCCGCGAAATCCCCGGCATGGGCGAACGCCGCCAGCAGCACCACCGAACCGTTGCGCAACCGGCCGGCCCGGTTCTCGATATCGAGGGTCACGGGAATGCCCGCGGCGAACAGATTTCCGCACCGATCGAAGGAATCCGGATGGCGTTCGGCGGGCAGTTCCAGCGCATCGTGCCAGTTCCGCAGGAACAGCCGATTCGGCTGGTTGGTGACGAAGGTGTCGATATCGCGGCCCTTGACCCCGATGCGGTCGCACACCGCGAGGGCGAGTTCGGGGACCAGCCGGTTGCCGCGCGCGAAGACCTTCGTCACCTTCGATTCGGTGAAACTCACGCAGCCCTGACCCTCGCCGGGTTCCCAGTACTTGCGTTCGGAACCGGTGGAGAAATCCATATCCCCGGCGAATTCCGGAAAGGTACGGCATTCCACGTCGAGGATCGGCGCACGGTTGTCCTTGACCAGCAAACCCACTCCGCAGCCGTCACCCGGCACCGGCGCCTGCGCGAGTTTGCGAATCTCGGTCTGCGTGAAGACCGGTCCGGCGGTGTTCTGCGTCGTCGCGATCAACGCGGTGCGGGCGTCGGTCGTCTGCAGAATCATCCGGGCCAGCATCATCATGTGGATGAATGCCGCGCAGCCGCCGTTGTGCACATCGAACACCCATTTCGGGTTCATCCCCAGCCGCCGCGCCACCTCCGGCCCGGCGCCCATGACGGGATTGTCGGGCAGCTGGGTGTGGGTGAGCAGCACGTCGATATCGGCGAGCGTGCCGGCGCCGTGGCGTTCGATCAACGGCGCGACCGCGCGTTCGACCATATCCACGGCGGTTTCGTCGCGGCCCTTGTGATGGCGGCCGTGCGGCGCGCGGAACATGACGTTCTTCGCCATTCGCTCCGAACGCGAGAATTGTGTGAAGTATTCGGTACCTACCGGCTCACCCGGCAGATAGCAGGCCACATCGACCAGACTGACCGGGGCGAGCCGCAGGGCGGGATCGGTGAAATCCATTTCGGCGCATCCTCACTTCATCCACTCGGGGGTGATCGGAAGTCCGTGCGCGGCACGGTATTCGGCGATCGCTTTCAGGTTGTCCAGCTCCAGCCGGTGTCCGGCGGAGAACATCTCCCAGAAATCGCCGACCCAGACCTTGCGGCCCTCCGGGGCCTTGTCGGGATAGGGATTCGCGTCGTAGAACGGGTGGCGGCAATTGGTCCACAGCACCACCGAACCGGGCTTGTTCAACACCACCTGGGCGTCGACGACGCGCATCAGATAGATCATCCACAGGTGTTCACCCTGGTCCCACGCACAGTGGTAGTCCACGGTCATCGCATCCGGGTTGGCCTCGGTGCGAGTGAAGATCCGGGTGTCCTTGCCCAGCCGGTCGTAGGATTCCCACAGCCCCGGGGTGGCGGTTTCGGTGAAGCCGCGCAGGCTGTAGGTCCATTCCTCCAAACTCTGGGTGTGCGAGAGGTATTCGTACAATTCGCGCGGCGGTGCGGCGATGTAGTCCTGCACCGGGCAGAACTGCCCGAAGACCTGGTCGTGGGGATAGACCGAGCGCAGCATATCCATGATGATCGGAGTGGTCGTCTCGCGATCGGAATTCTCGATACGCAACAATCCGGGCATGACCCGATGCGGGTGGTCGGGAATATCGCTGAGTGCGGGTGCGGTGCTGGTGGTCACGGATTCCTCCTCGATGCGGACAGGAAGGGGATGAACGGCGGTATCTCGTCCGGATCGCAGTCGATCGAAACGAACGAGGGCCCAGGCGTTTCCAGGCAGTACGACAGCACTGTCGTGAGCTCGGCCGGCGTCGCCGGCGAGAAGGCGGGCAGATCCGGGAACATCGCCGCCATTCCGGCTCCCAGATGCGCCTTGTGGAATCTGTTGAAGCTGTAGCGATCTCCGTAGAACAATTGCTCACGGGTCACGCACATGCCGTGTGCGGAATTGTCGAGGACGACGAAGGTCACCGGCAGCCCGTACTGGATGGCGGTGTGAATTTCCATGCCGTGCATGTAGAAGGCACCGTCCCCGGCCACGACCACGGTGCGGCGCTCGGTACCGTCGTCACGGTGCCGGCGGGCGAAACAGGAGCCGATAGCAGCGCCGAAGGCGTAGCCCATGCCGCCCATGCCGAGGGCGACGACGAAGCGGCCGTCGCGCGGCGGGCGCAGGTGATGGACCACCGAGGCGCCGGTATTGCCGGCGTCGGCGAAGACATCGGTATCGGAATGCACGGTGGCGTTGAGTGTTTCGACGATGTCGCGGTACCGCAGCCCCGGCCCGTCCGCCGGTGGCACCGGTAGTGGATCCGGTGCCCGGCGCGGCCGCCGCGGTTCCACCCGGTGCACCCGGCCCGCGCCGGTCGTCAGCGCCGAGGTCAGCTCGCGGAGGGTGGCGGCCAGATCGGTACTGGTCGCGTGAACCGCGGGGAGGTAGGGCGGCTCGCCGCCGACCGACGCCGTCGACGCGCCGAGTACCGATTCCAGACCGGCGCGGGCGGTGACCGGCATCCGGGTGCCGACCAGCAGGCACAGCGCGCAGCCGCGCAGGGCATCGGCCAGTTCCGTATGGCCCATACTTCCGGCGACCCCGAGGAAGCCGTGTTCGGTGCAGTCGTACACATCCTTGGCGTCCGGCGCGACCCCGACCCCGGCGTCGAGAACCGCTGCCAGATCACGCAGTTCGTCACGAGCATCGTCGCGAGCGACCTGCGCGCCGGCGATGATCACGACCTTGCCGACCACCCGGGCCGCGCGCAGCCCCTCCAGGAGCCGTTCGATACCGGCGTCGTCTCGCCCGTGCACGGGACGCGGCGCGACGAACGGACCGGCGTCGAGTTCGGCCTGCTGCACATCCTTCGGCAGCAGCAGGACCGCCGGACCGCCCGCCCGTGCGGCCGCGACGGCGCGGGACAGATGCGCCGGTAACGAAGCGGGCGTCTCCACCCGTGCGCAATACAGGGAGATCGTGTCGAAAAGCTCGGCGGCGTCGAAGGTTCCGGCTCGTCCACTGGAATCCTGGAACGCGCCTCTCCCTTCCAGATCGGTCGGCGCCTGCCCCACCAGCGCGAGCACCGGAATCCGCGAGGCGTGCGACTCCGCCAGTCCGGCAATCAGATTCATCGCACCGCCCCCGGAGGTAGCGCAGACCACGCCGAAACCCGCGGTGGCGCGGGCATATCCGTCGGCCATGGTGGCGGCGGCGAATTCGTGTTTGGCCACCACCGCGGTGATCCGGTCCGCGGCGTCGTAGGCCGCGTCGTAGAGATCTTCGATATTGGCGCCGTCCACACCGAAGATGTGTCGCACGCCCATGTCCGATACGGCCTGCACCAGATAGTCGACCACTCGTGTCGGCATCGCCGCTCCTTCCCGTGGGGCGGTCCGAAGCCGGCCGCGCTGCCGGACCGAACGCACTCAGCGGGGATACGAAGCACGCCCCCGGCCGGTTCACCGCAGCCGCATGCCATCGGGAAAAGGCGCTCTTGTGTCTACGTATACATCTACGTATAGTTGGGCCATGCCGAACAAGACCGTGTACGTCTCCGATGAGGATCTCCCCCTGTTCCAGCGCGCCCAGGAGCTGGTCGGCGGCAATCTGTCGGGTGCGATCGTGACGGCACTGCGCCGGTACATCGAACTGGAGGAGGGGCGGCTGCAGGGATTCGACGAGATCGTCCTGCGGGTCGGCCACAACGGCGCCCGGCAGGTGCGGTTCTCCGGGGCACTGCTCACCGAGTCGAGCGATATGAGCGACGCTCGTTTCGAGCGGATCCGCGTATTCCGATCGCGCAAGGGCAAATACGTGCTGCACCGGCAGCGTTCCGAATGGACCGAGTACCCCACCGACACGAACTGGCTGAAGGATCTGACCAATTGGCGGCGGATGCTCGGCGTCACGGATCCGGACTGGGGGGAATTCACCATGGACATCTACGACTCTCCGGCCGACCTGAAAGGAAGGGTTCCCGACAAGCTGTACGACCGCATCAGCGATCTGACCGCGCATCCGCAGATCGAGGATCTCGACATCTGATCTGCCGCTAGGGCCGACTCCGCCTCGGCCGCAAGACAATTCGATATCGACCCACCTTGTCCGCCGGAAAACCCGCGGACACGGCTCGGTCGACGCATGCATTCATCGCTATCTTATTATGAAAGGACGACCATGAGTTCACCGGCCATCTCGGTCACCGGCCTGCGCAAATCGTTCGCCGACCACGTGGTGCTCGACGGTATCGACCTCACCGTGCCCGAGGGCAGGATCTTCGCGCTCCTCGGTCCCAACGGCGCGGGCAAGACCACCACCGTCCACATCCTCGCCACCCTGACCCGGCCCGACGACGGCAGTCTGCGCGTCGGCGGCCACGATCCGGTCGCCGAACCCGATGCCGTCCGCACCGCCATCGGCGTCACCGGCCAGTTCTCGGCGGTCGACGAACTGCTCACCGGCCGCGAGAACCTGCTGCTGATGGCGGATCTGCACCATCTGCCGCGCAGCGAGGGCCGGCGCATCGCCGAGGACCTGCTGGCCCGCTTCGACCTGCGCGACGCCGCCGACAAGGTCGCCGGAAGCTACTCCGGCGGTATGACGCGCCGGCTCGACCTGGCGATGACGCTGGTCGGCGAACCGCGCATCATCTTCCTCGACGAACCCACGGTGGGCCTGGATCCACGCAGCCGGCGCGGCATGTGGGACATCATCCGCGAGCTGGTCGCCGACGGCGTCACCATCTTCCTCACCACCCAGTACCTGGAGGAGGCCGACCAACTCGCGCACCGGATCGCGGTGCTCGACCACGGCCGGATCGTCGCCGAGGGCACGCCCGAACAGCTGAAACGCCTTGTGCCGGGCGGACATATCCGCCTGACCTTCGGCGACGACGAACAACTGCGCAGCGCCGCCGGACTACTCGGCGGAACGACCACGGACTCGACGCTGGCGGTGCCCAGCGACGGCGGCGTCGCATCCCTGCGCGACGTCCTGGACCGGCTCGGCCGCGCGCACATCGAGCCCGAGAGCCTCTCGGTGCACACCCCCGATCTCGACGACGTCTTCCTCACCCTCACCGGCCACACCGCACCCGAGAAGGAAACCGCACGATGACCACGTACACCCTCGCCGACTCCCGCACCATGTTGCGCCGGAATCTGTTGCACGCCAAGCGATATCCCGGCATGACGATCAGCATGTTCATCATGCCGCTGGTGATGCTGCTGATGTTCAACTACATCTTCGGCGGCGCGCTGGAGAAGGCCACCGGTGGCAGCTACATCGATTATCTGGTTCCCGGCATGATGCTCATCATCCCGGCCTATCTGGTGGTCGGCGTCGCGGTGGCCGTCGCCTCGGATATGACCAAGGGCATCGTGAACCGGTTCCGGACCATGCCCATGGCACATTCCTCGATCCTCACCGGCCAGGTGGCCGGGACCGTGACCCAAGGCGTGCTCGGCGTCGGGCTGATGGTCGCGGTCGCGGTGCTGATCGGCTTCCGGCCCGATGCCACGATCGTGGAGTGGCTGGCCGCCTTCGGTCTCATCATCCTGGTGATCTTCGGATTGGCCTGGCTCGGAGTAGGTTTCGGGCTGGCCGCGAAAACGCCGGAGGGCGCGAGCAACACCCCCACTCCGCTGATCTTCCTACCCTTCCTCGGCAGCGGCCTGGCCCCCACCGACACCATGCCCGCCGGTGTCCGGCAATTCGCCGAGTACCAGCCCTTCACACCGCTGACCGAAACGCTGCGCGGACTCCTCATGGGCACGGCCATCGGCGGTAACGGCATCGCGGCGGTGGCCTGGTGCGTCGGTTTCGCGGTGGTCGGCTACCTGTGGTCACGCTCGCTGTTCCGCCGCAAGACCAACTGAGCTATCACCCAGTGATTAACGGACATACCGGTCGAAACCGCATCGTCCGCGCGTGAGAACGTAGGACCGAGGCCGAGCGGCCCGGGCCGGACACCATCCGGCTCGGGCCGTCGGCGCAGTCGACGACCGGAAGGAGTGCGTCCATGGCCGCCCTGGACGAGAAGCTGCAGGACATCTATACCGAGGTACTGCAGCGCAACCCCGGCGAATCGGAGTTCCACCAGGCCGTTCGGGAAGTACTGGACAGCCTGGGACCGGTCGTCGCCAAACACCCCCAGTACGTCGACGCGGCCGTGATCCGGCGGTTGTGCGAACCGGAGCGGCAGATCATCTTCCGCGTACCCTGGGTCGACGACAGCGGGACGGTGCAGATCAATCGCGGTTTCCGGGTGGAGTTCAATTCGGCGCTCGGGCCCTACAAAGGCGGCCTGCGATTCCATCCGTCGGTCTATCTGGGCATCGTGAAATTCCTCGGCTTCGAGCAGATCTTCAAGAACTCGCTCACCGGAATGCCGATCGGCGGCGGCAAGGGCGGCTCGGATTTCGACCCCAAGGGGCGGTCGGACGCGGAGGTGATGCGCTTCTGCCAATCCTTCATGACCGAGCTGTATCGGCACATCGGCGAATACACCGACGTGCCGGCCGGTGACATCGGCGTCGGCGGGCGTGAGATCGGCTACCTGTTCGGCCAGTACAAACGCATCACCAACCGCTACGAATCCGGGGTGCTCACCGGTAAGGGGCTGAGCTGGGGCGGCTCGCAGGTGCGCCCCGAGGCGACCGGATACGGCACCGTCTTCTTCACCGAGCAGATTCTCGACCGGCGCGGCGACAGCTTCGAGGGCAAACGCGTGGTGATCTCCGGCTCGGGCAATGTCGCGATCTACGCCGTGGAGAAGGTGCACCAGCTGGGCGGCACCGTCGTCGCCTGTTCCGACTCCTCGGGCTACATCGTCGACGACAAGGGGATCGACCTCGAACTGCTCAAGGAGATCAAGCACGACCGCCGCGGCCGCATCCACGAATATCCCGATATCGCCCGCGGCTCGGCGTATTTCGTGGATTCCGGCTCGATCTGGGCGGTGCCGTGCGATATCGCGCTGCCGTGTGCGACGCAGAACGAACTCAACGGCAGCGACGCCCGCCTGCTGATCGAGAACGGCTGCGCCATCGTCGCCGAGGGCGCCAACATGCCCTGCACCCCCGAGGCCTTCCGGCTGCTGATCGACGCGGGCGTGACCTTCGCACCGGGCAAGGCCGCCAATGCCGGTGGCGTGGCCACCAGCGCACTCGAGATGCAGCAGAACGCTTCCCGCGATTCGTGGACCTTCGAACACACCGAGCAACGCCTCGAGACGATCATGCGCGGCATCCACGACCGCTGCCTCGAGACCGCCGAGGAGTACGGCACCCCGGGCGATTACGTGGCCGGTGCGAACATCGCCGGTTTCACCCAGGTCGCCGACGCGATGCTGGCGTTGGGCATCGTCTAGGCCGCGGCGCCGGGGCATTAGCGCCGCGGCGCCCGGGGCATTAGCGCCGCGGCGCCGGGGGCATAGGCTCGGCCTCGTGACCGTGGTGCGCTCGATCCTGCTCTTCGTCCTGGCCGCCCTCGCCGAGATCGGCGGGGCGTGGTTGGTGTGGCAGGGGGTGCGGGAACACCGTGGGTGGGCGTGGATGGGCGCGGGGGTGATCGCGCTGGGGCTGTACGGATTCGTCGCGACGCTGCAACCGGACGCTCATTTCGGGCGCATCCTGGCCGCGTACGGCGGCGTCTTCGTCGCGGGATCGCTGCTGTGGGGCGTCGCGTTCGACGGATTTCGTCCCGACCGATGGGATGTGGCGGGTGCGGCGGTGTGCCTGCTCGGCGTCGCGGTCATCATGTACGCGCCGCGCGGCTGATCCGCACCGGTCCGGCATCATCGGGATATGCCCGTTTCCGGACGTTTCCAGCCCAATCCACCGCCGGCCGTGGGCACCCGCAGCCGGGTGCTGCTGCGGTTCCGGTGCGCGGGGCGGGATTTCCTGCTCCGGCAGACGATCATCGAACCGGGCGGTGACAGTGGCTGGCACTATCACGACGGCACCCTGTTCGTCCTGGTCACCGGCAGCACCCTGCACCACCCCGGAACCGACTGCGTACCGGTCACCTATCGCCCGGGCCGGATATTCCGCGAGCCGGCCGGCGCCGCCCACGCCCACACGGCCCGCAACCGTACGCGAAAACCCTTGCGGCTCACCGTGTTCTACGTCCTTCCGGCCGGCAGTCCGCTGTCCCGTTCGATCGGCGCACCGGAGTGCGACACGGACCGGCGGTAGGCGCCGGCCGGAGTCAGCTCACGAGGTCGGGCAGCAGGCCGGGGAATTCGGTGAGGTCCCGCAGGACGACATCGGCACCGGCGGCCCGCAGCTCGGCCGCGTCGCACGGACCGGTGGTCACCCCGACCGCATAGGCCGAGGCGGTGCGGGCACCGCGCATATCGCCGACATGGTCGCCCACGTACACGCTCGCCTCGTGGTCGCGCAGCGCCTGGGCCTTCTGCTCGGCCCACAGGTCGCCGATCACCGCGTCGGCCGGGATGTCGAGGTGGGTCAGGTGCAGTTTCGCGTTCGGTTCGTATTTGCCGGTGACCACGATCACCCGGCCACCCAGCGCCCGGACCGCCGCAGCCGCCGCGCGGGCGCCGGGCAGTTCCACGGTGCCGGTGATCGCGTATTCCGGATACATCTCCCGATACAGATCGGCGACGGCCGGGACGCGCTCGGCGGGGAACCAGTTGGCCAGCTCGTGTTCCAGCGGCGGCCCGAGGCGAGTAACGACCAGATCGCTGTCGATCGGCGTGCCGGTGCGGCGCGACAATTCCCGATAGCAGGCGCGGATGCCGGGCCGGGAGTCGATCAACGTCATATCGAGGTCGAAGCCGACCGTGAGCGGCGCCGTCGTACCGGACGGCGGGCGGATCACTTGGCGGGCTGGCAGGCGTCGCGCAGTGAGCACGCGCCGCAGGAGCTGCCGCAGCCACCGACCTCGGCCGGAGCGAGGCCCGCGATGGCCTCGTTCGCCGCGTTCACGCCGGCGCCCAGGGTGAACAGCGCCACGACCAACGCCACCGCGGCGGCGGCCAAACCCACCCATACGGTCGCGACCAGCGCGATCGCACCGGCGGCGGCGAGCAGCAGACCCGCACCGACCGAAGTCGGCCCGGCGACGCGGTTGGCCACGCGATACGCCTCTTCGGTGCGCAGGGCCTCGTCGGTGTGGACACCGAAGAACCGATTGGGTGGCAGGGTGCCGGTCAGCCCGAGCACGCCCGTGACCACGGCCACGGCCGCCGGCAGAAACAGGAGGAGCGCGACCACGAACACCCGGAATACGGTACTCCGGTATCAAAACGTGGCGCCCGCGGGGCTCGCCGCCGCCACGAACGCCCGGCTCACCCCTTTTTGGGTGCTGACGTGCGCAGGCTCTACCCTGAGTGACGACGTTGTCCACAGACGTTCACCAGGGGAACTCGGCGACAAGAAGGCAGGACCGTGCAGGACACTCGTGCAACCGATACAGCCGGCGCATCGACCGGCCGGGGTGACGGGCCCGAAAGCAGCCTGCCCACGCTTCCCGGAACCGATGTGCCCGCGCACCGCTACAACGCCGAACTGGCCGGCGCCCTGGAGAGCAAGTGGCAGCGGGTGTGGGCGGAGCGCGGCACCTTCCACGCGCCGAATCCGGTCGGCCCGCTGGCCGGCGAGACCCCGGCCGACAAGCTGTTCATCCAGGACATGTTCCCGTATCCGTCGGGTGCGGGCCTGCACGTCGGCCATCCGCTGGGCTATATCGCCACCGATGTGTTCGCGCGCTATCACCGCATGCACGGTCGCAACGTGCTGCACGCGCTGGGCTACGACGCCTTCGGCCTGCCCGCCGAGCAGTACGCGGTGCAGACCGGCGCGCATCCGCGGGTGACCACCGAATCCAATATCGCCACCATGCAGCGCCAGCTGGACCGGCTGGGCCTGGGTCACGACCGGCGCCGCTCGTTCGCCACCACCGACCCCGAGTTCTACAAGTGGACGCAGTGGATCTTCCTGCGCATCTACAACGCCTGGTACGACACCTCGGCGAACAAGGCCCGCCCGATCGCGGAACTGGTGGCCGCCTTCGCCGCCGGCGAGCGCCCCACCCCGGACGGTCGCGCGTGGGCCGAATTGTCCCCCGCCGAACAGGGCGAGATTCTGGACTCGTATCGCCTGGTCTACCAATCGGATTCGATCGTCAACTGGTGCCCGGGTCTGGGTACGGTGCTGGCCAACGAAGAAGTCACCGCCGACGGTCGCAGTGAGCGCGGCAACTTCCCGGTGTTCCGGAAACGCCTGCGGCAGTGGATGATGCGCATCACCGCCTACTCCGACCGCCTGGTCGACGATCTGGACCTGCTGGACTGGCCGGACAACGTGAAGGCCATGCAGCGCAACTGGATCGGGCGTTCGCGCGGCGCCGAGGTCTCGTTCGGCGCGAACGGCGAGAACATCGAGGTCTTCACCACCCGGCCCGACACGCTGTTCGGGGCGAGCTACGTGGTACTGGCTCCCGAACACGAGCTGGTGGACCGGCTGGCCGCGGCACAGTGGCCCGCCGACGTCGACGCGCGGTGGTCCTTCGACGCCGCCACGCCGGCCGAAGCCGTTGCCGCCTACCGCAAGTCGATCGCCGCCAAGTCCGATCTGGAGCGGCAGGAGAACAAGGAGAAGACCGGCGTCTTCCTGGGCGCCTACGCCACCAACCCGGTCAACGGGGCGCAGCTGCCGATCTTCATCGCCGACTACGTGCTGTCGGGCTACGGCACCGGCGCGATCATGGCGGTGCCCGGACACGACCAGCGCGACTGGGAGTTCGCGCGAGCGTTCGGCCTGCCGATCGTGGAAGTGATTGCCGGAGGCGACATCTCGGAGTCCGCGTACTCGGGCGACGGCCTGCTGGTGAACTCCGACTACCTGAACGGGCTGGACGTCGAGACCGCCAAGGCCACCGTCGTCGAGCGCCTGGAGCGCGACGGCCACGGCAAGGGCACCATCCAGTACAAACTGCGCGACTGGCTGTTCGCCCGCCAGCGCTACTGGGGTGAGCCGTTCCCGATCGTCTACGACGAGCAGGGCGCGGCGCATCCGCTGCCGGAATCCATGCTGCCCGTGGAACTTCCGGAGGTGCGCGACTTCGCGCCGGTCACCTTCGATCCCGACGACGCCGATTCCGAACCGTCGCCGCCGCTGGCCAAGGCCACCGATTGGGTGAACGTCGAACTGGATCTGGGCGACGGGCCGAAGCTCTACCGCCGCGACACCAATGTGATGCCGCAGTGGGCGGGTAGCTCCTGGTACCAGCTGCGCTACACCGACCCGACCAATTCGGAGGCGTTCTGCGCGCCGGAGAACGAGCGCTACTGGCTGGGCCCGCGCCCGGCCGAACACGGCGCGAACGATCCCGGCGGCGTGGATCTGTACGTCGGCGGCGTGGAACACGCGGTGCTGCATCTGCTGTACGCGCGATTCTGGCAGAAGGTGCTGTTCGACCTGGACGAGGTGTCGGGCCCGGAGCCGTACCGGCGGCTGTTCAACCAGGGCTACATCCAGGCCTTCGCCTACACCGACGAGCGCGGAACCTACATTCCGGCCGCCGAGGTGGTCGAGCGGGACGGCAAGTTCTTCTGGACGAACACCTCCGGCGTGGAGATCGAGGTCTTCCAGGAGTACGGCAAGATCGGCAAATCGCTGAAGAACGCCATCTCCCCCGACGAGATGTGCGATCTGTACGGCGCGGACACCTTCCGGTTGTACGAGATGTCGATGGGCCCGCTGGACACCTCGCGTCCCTGGGCGACCAAGGATGTCGTCGGCGCGCACCGCTTCCTGCAGCGGGTGTGGCGCCTGGTGGTCGACGAGGAGTCCGGGGCCGCACGCGTCACCGACGCCGAGCCGGCCGATGCCACACTTCGCCTGCTGCACAAGACGATCGACGGTGTCGATGCCGACTACGCCGCCCTGCGCGACAACACCGCCGGCGCCAAGCTGATCGAGCTGACCAATCACCTCACCAAGCAGTACCCGCAGGGCGCACCGCGCACCGTGGTGGAACCGCTGGTGCTGATGCTGGCCCCGATGGCCCCGCATATCGCCGAAGAACTGTGGGAACGCCTGGGCCACAGCACGGCGCTGGCGCACGGTCCCTTCCCGATCGCGGATCCCGCGCTGCTGGTGGAGGATTCGGTCGAATATCCGATCCAGGTCAACGGCAAGGTCCGCAGCCGGGTCAGCGTACCGGCGGATGCCGATGCGAAGACGGTGGAGACGGCGGCGCTCGCCGACGAGAAGCTGCTGGAATTCCTGGCCGGCAAGACCCCGCGCAAGGTCATCGTCGTGCCCGGGAAGCTGGTGAACGTCGTCGCGTAATCCGTTTCCACGCTGCCCTTTTCAGGGGCTGGGAATTCAGCGCGGTGGCGACAGCACGTCGTCGAGGGTGACCATCGAGAGGCGGCGCTCGCGGATGATGTCGACCAACCGGCCGTAGCAATGCGTGACGGCCGGATGGTTGGCATGGCCGATGACGATCGCCTGCGGATTGAAATACTTCGCGGCCATCTGCATCAGGAAGTCCTCGGTGACGATCGAGGAATCCGACAGCGAGCCGAACCACAGCGTCGGAACCGTATATCCGAGATCGGCCGCGACCCGGTCCACCGCGGCGTTGTGGTACCCGTAGGGCGGGCGATAGTAGGGCGTGCCGTCCACGCCGAAGGTGTTGTGCAGGAACGTTTTCGTGCGCCGGAGCTGGTCGGCGACGGCGCTGCCGGAGATCTTGGTGAGCGCCGGATGGTCCCAGGTGTGGTTGCCCAGCTGGATCTGCCCCGAATCCACCAGGGGACGCAGCGCGTCCCGGTGCACGGTCCACGAGTCGTAGACGGCGGTCACGAAGAAGGTGAAGCGGGCACCGGTATCGCGCGCGAACCGGATATACGCCCCGACCACCTCGGGGCTCGCTCCGTCGTCCACGGTGAGCGCGAGATTCGCGCCGACGCCCGGCAGTGCGGTCATCGTGCCCGCGGGCACCACGGCCTTCGGCCCGGTGGGCGGAGGCGGTAGCAGCGGGGGCGGAGGCGCCGGAGGCGAAATGACCGGTGCAACGGCGGGTTTCGCCCTGTCCCCGGTCGCGCTGTGGGCCGTTGTGCAGCCGGTCAAGGCGGCCGCCGTGCCCGCGGCGAGCAGCGTGAGCAGCTGCCGCCGGTTCGGCCGCGCGTCACCCATCACGGTGTCGCCCCTGGTAGGAGGTCATTTCTGCCCTAAGCTACCGCACCCTCGGCGCCATCGCCACTCGCGCGCCCGTCGTTCCGGCGCGTCGGCCCCTGCGCCGGCGGGGCCGATCCACCCTGCGCCGGCGGGGCCGATCCACCCTGCGTCGGCGGCGCCGATCCGGCAGCGCCGATTCAGCGGGCGATCGGACGCAGCACGATCTCGGTCGGGTGTGCGTCGCGGGGCGTCTCGACGGCATTGCGGACGGCACGGGCGACGGTCGCCGCGGTGAGGAATTCGCCGGGGTGGTAATCCCGCTCCTCGGAGGCGACGATCGCGCGCTGCATGTCGGTGTCGATGCGCCCCGGATGGACGGAGGTGACGCGCAGGTTCGGTTCCTCCAGCCGCAGCGCGTCACCGAAGGCGCGCAGCCCGAACTTGCTCGCGGCGTACACACCCCAGCCCGGGTTGGCGCGCAGGCCGGCGCCCGAATTGATCAGCACCACATGCCCGTTCGCGGCGCGCAGCGCGGGCAGTAGCAGCCGGGTCAGCTCGGCGACGGCGATCAGATTGGCTTCCAAGGTGTTTCGCCACTGCTCGACCGAGGATTCGGCGATCGATCCGAGTTCGGCGACACCCGCGTTGTGCACCAGTACGTCCAGACGCTCGATCGACGCCGTGGCGGCGGGCAGCGCGGCGTAATCGGTCAGATCGACCGGCCACGGTTCGGCATCGGGAAGTTCCGTCCGGATCGCCGCCAGCGATTCCGCAGAGCGCGCGCCCAGCAGCAGCCGGTGCGTTCCCGCCAGCTCCCGCGCGATCGCGGCCCCCAGGCCCCGGCCGGCGCCGGTGATCAAGGCGGTCGGCACATCCTGTGCGGCAGAGGATTCCGAAGTTGCGGCCATGTGCTCACCGTAGACCCCCACCCGCCCCGGGCATCGCGGCGCTACGCACCGGCACTGTCGCGGCGCTACGCACGGCACTGTCAAGGCGCTACGCACCGGCACTGTCGCGGCGCTACGCACCGGGGAGGCACGTCCCGGACAATCACACCGCCGCGAGCGGACATCTGTCGTCCACCGGTGGCGAGCCCCGGCCGATGGGTGTAATCCAGATTCGAGCGACCGGCCACAGCGGCGGTCGGGGGACGAACACCGCGCGGGACGACGAACGAGGCGATGAGGGTGGACACTGCCGAACAGGTGACCGGGCCGGACCATGCCCCAGCAGCGGCCGGTGTGCGGCACGCGACGCCCGGGCGGCGCGCATATCTGAAGGTGACGTCGCAGAATAGGGAAATGAACGGTCCCGGCTTCACCCCCACCCAACTGGCTGCCCGGGCCTCCTATCTGCTCCGCGGCAACGATCTGGGGACCATGACCAGCGCGGCCCCGAAGCTCTATCCCCACATGTGGAGCTGGGACGCCGCCTTCGTCGCGGTCGGCCTGGCGCCGCTGAGTGTGGAGCGGGCCGTGGTCGAACTCGACACCCTGCTGTCGGCGCAGTGGCGCAACGGGATGATCCCGCACATCGTGTTCGCCAACGGGGTGGACGGCTATTTCCCGGGACCGAGCCGGTGGGAGTGCCGCCGGCTGGCCACGAACGCTCCCGCCGGTCCCGATACGTCGGGCATCACCCAGCCGCCGGTGCACGCGATCGCGGTTCAGCGCATCCTCGACCACTCCCGGCGCCACGGCCGCACCACCCGGGCGGTGGCCGCGGAATTCCTGGATCGGCGCTGGGTCGATCTGATGCGCTGGCATCGCTGGCTGGCTCATGCCCGTGACCCCAAACAGCACGGCCGGATCACGCTGTATCACGGCTGGGAATCCGGAATGGACAATTCGCCGCGATGGGATCGCGCCTACGCCAACGTGGTGGTCGGCGATCTGCCGCCGTACCGGCGAGCCGATATCGACGTGGTCGACCCGGCGCAGCGTCCCTCCGATCGCGAATACGACCGCTACCTGTGGCTTGTGGAACAAATGCGCCGTTGTGGATACGACGATTTTCAGCTCGCCTCGACGATGAGTTTCGCTGTGGAGGATGTCTTCGTCACCGCCGTCTTCGCGCTGGCCTGTGAGGTGCTGGCCGGAATCGGGGAGGACTACCGCATGCCGCACGCCGACGTGCGCGAGCTCTACGAGTGGGCCGACTATTTCCGCGCCGGCGTGATCGCCACCGCCGACCCGCGCTCCGGCGCCGCACGCGACTTCGACCTGCGCGCCGACGAGTGGATCGGCACCGAGACGCTGGCCATGTTCGCACCGCTGCTGTGCGGTGGACTGCCACGCGCCACCGAACGCAGCCTGCTGCGGCTGTTCGAGGGACCGCGCTTCTGCGGGCACCCCGATCTGCGCTACGCGCTGCCGCCCTCGACCTCGCCGGTGTCGAAGGATTTCCGCCCGCGCGAATACTGGCGCGGACCGGTGTGGCCGGTGATGAGCTGGCTGTTCTCCTGGGTCTTCGCCCGCCGCGGCTGGGCCGAACGGTCCTTCATGCTGCGTGCGGAAGGTTTGCGGCAGGCGGGCGACGGCAGCTTCGCGGAGTACTACGACCCCTTCACCGGAGACCCACTGGGGAGCATGCAGCAGTCGTGGACGGCGGCCGCGGTCCTCGACTGGCTCGGATGAGTCACACGTAAACACTGGTCACAACCGCCTCGGCTGCTTACTCTCGTAGCCATGTATCGACGCACCGTGGCTCGTCCGAAAGTCCGTCGCTTCACCGCAGCCCTGCCGCTGCTCGCCGTTGCCGGCATATTCTCGGCAACCGGTATCGCCTCCGCCGGACCCACCGGGCCGGATGTGTCGTCCTGGCAGCACATCGACGGCCGTCTGATCGATTGGTTCGCGGTCCGCGCCTCCGGGCACAACTTCGCCATGGTGAAGGCCACCGAGGGGCTGAACTACGTCAATCCCTATTTCGTCCCCGACAGCCTGCTCATGCGCGCGGCCGGGGTGGCGCGCGGCACCTATCACTACGCCCATCCGGATCTGCCGCCGGAACCGCAGGCCGCCCTCTACGCCGCGGTCGTCCTCGGCCAGAACGGCCCGCTGGACCTGCCGCCGGTGCTCGATATGGAGAATTCCGGCGGATTGCCCCCGGCGGCGCTGATCGACTGGACCCATCGCTACCTGACCACGGTGCAGGCGTTGACCGGCCGCGTGCCGATCATCTACACCTACCCGCGGTTCTGGCAGACGGCGATGGCCGATTCCGACCAGTTCCACCAATATCCGCTGTGGATCGCCGACTACCGCGGTAACGCCCAGCCCGAGGTGCCCGGCGGCTGGCCGGCGTGGACGTTCTGGCAGACCACCGATTCCGGCAGTGTGCCCGGTATCGCGGGCAACACCGACCTCAACGTCTACAGCGGGGCGCAGGGCAATTTCGCGCAGTTCGCCAATATGCCGTTCAGCGGCAGCAGTTCGGGCAGTTAGAGGATCTGGGACAGAAACTGTTGCAGGCGTGGGGTTTCCGGATCGTCGAAGAGGCGGTCCGGAGACCCCGACTCCACCACCTTGCCCTGGTCCATGAACACCACACTGTCGGAAACCGAACGGGCGAAACCCATTTCGTGGGTCACCACGATCATCGTCATACCGCCGGAAGCCAGATCCGCCATCAGCGCGAGCACACCCTTGACCAACTCCGGGTCCAGAGCCGAGGTCGCCTCGTCGAACAGCATCAATTCCGGCTTCATCGCCAGCGCGCGGGCGATGGCGACGCGCTGCTGCTGACCACCGGACAGATTCGCCGGGCGGGTATCGGCGCGCGCCGCCAACCCGACCGCCTCGAGTTGCTCCAACGCCAGCGCCCGCGCCGCCTCCTTGCTCAGGCCGCGCAATTTCCGCGGTCCCAGGGCCACGTTCTCCGCCACCGTCTTGTGCGGGAACAAATTGAAATGCTGAAAGACCATCCCGATGCGCTGCCGCAGCCGATCCGGATTCTCGCCCAGCACCGACACCCCGTCGATCAGCACATCACCGGAATCGGGTTCGTGCAGGCGGTTCAGCACCCGCAGCAGGGTGGATTTTCCCGAACCGGACGGGCCGATGACCGTGGTGGTGTGACCGGCCTCGACGTGAATGTCGACGCCGCGCAGCACCTGGTTGTTGCCGAGGGTCAGATGCAGATCCACCCCGGTCAGCGAGGAACTGGTGCCCACGCCGGCGCTCTTCCGGTCGCTCACGCCCTTCGGATTCCGGTCGCTCACGCCCTTCGGATTCTGGTCGCTCACGCCCTTCGGATTCTGGTCGCTCACGCTCCGCGTCCTTCCGTGATGACTGCCTGGTCGATTTCGTCGGCGGCGGCTTCGGCGCGGCCGGTGCGCAATCGGCGGTCGATGTAGTTCACCAGGTGGGTGAGCGGGATGGTGAGAAGCAGATAGACCAGGCCCGCCGCGACCAGCGGCGACAGATTTCCGGTCTGGGAATTCAGGTCGCGGCCGACGGCGAACAGTTCCCGCTGGGAGGCGAGCAGGCCGAGGAAGTAGATCAGCGAGGAATCCTTGATCAGCGCGATGAACTGGTTCATCAGCGCCGGCAGCACCCGCCGCACGCCCTGCGGAATCACCACCAGCGTCATGGACTGCCGATAGCCGAATCCGATCGCGCGCGCGGCCTCCAACTGTCCCGGTTCCACCGATTGGATACCCGAGCGGAAGATCTCACCGATATAGGCCGAGGCCAGCAGCGCCAGCGCGACCGCGCCCAGCCAGTACGGATTGTTCCCGGTGATCCCCTTGACTACCGGGCCGATACCCAGGCCGATCAACAGGATGATCACCACGGCCGGCAAACCGCGGAAGATGTCGGTGTAGACCCGCGCGGGCCACCGCAACCAGCGGGTGCGCGAAATACCGGCCACCGCCAGCAGAATGCCGATCAGCGTGCCCAGCACCCCCGAAACCAGCGCCAGAATCAGCGTATTCGGCAGACCCGTCTTGAACAGATCGGGAAAAGCCTTGCGGTACAACGACCAATCGAAGAACGTTTCCTTCAATTGCGTCAGCGTCGATTTCGGTGCGTTCTGCTGATCGCTGTGCTGATGTTCGGCCGCGATCTTCTCGAAGTCCGGAAGTTGCGGCATCGGCGCGGATTTGGAGCCCGGTTTCCAGCCCGGCGGCAGCGGGCGCGGCACCCAGTCGGAGTAGAGCTTGGCATAGGTCCCGTCCGCGATCACCGCGTCGAGGCCGGAATTGAGGGCGTCGATCAGCGGCTGATTGTTCTTGCGCACCGCCCAGGCGGTGAAATTGTCCAGGCTGAAGGTGTTCTGCACGATCGAGGTGGGATCACCCGGTTTGATCGCACCGGTGGCCTGCTGGGAGGGCGCGACCCAGGCGTCGATCTGCCCGGTCTTCAGATTCGCGTAGGCGGTGTTGTAGTCGGGGAATTTCACCGCGTCCAGATGCAGCGTGCCGGTGACGTATTCGTCCTGCACGGTGCCCTGCACCACGCCGATCCGCACGCCCGGCTTCAGGTCCGAGAAACCGTGGATGGCACTGCCGTTGGGCACGACGAGCGAGAAGTAACCGAAGTCGTAGCCGTTGGTGAAACCGACCTGCTGCCGCCGCGCATCGGTGGTGGTGATGCTCGACGACCCCACATCGAACCGGCCGGTGGCGACCAGGGAGAGCAGCGAGGCGAATTCGGTGCCGGAGAACTGCACCCGCAATCCGAGTTTCGCGCCGATCGCCTTCAGCAGTTCGTTGTCGAATCCGGTGAAGGTTCCCGACGGATTCACGCAGATACTCGGCGGCGCGTCCGACAGTGTGCCCACGCTGAGCACACCGGGCTGGGACAAGCCGAGCTTGGTGATATCGATCGAATTGAGCGGCGCGGTGGTCGCGGTGGTGTAGCGATCGGTGCCGGCCGTCGCACCGCTCGCCAGTTTCGTCGGCGCCGGTGAGGCGGCCGAGGGCCCGGGCGGTGCGCACAGGTTCGAGGCCTGCGACGAACTGCCGCCGTCGGAACTGCAGGCGACGGCGAACAGCAGCATCATCGCCGCCATCAGCGCGATGAGCGCACGCGGGCGCGAGACGGGCAAACGGGCCATAGCCGAGAACCCTAGCGGGGCCGGCGGCGCGCCGAGGACGGCGACGCGGGTCCACGGGCCGCCGCCCCTGCCACATCGCCCGCCGGAAATCGAATCCCGGTGATTCGATCCGGCGGTGATTCGATCAGGCGATACCGGCCACCGACTCCGGATTGAAGTTGTCCCGCCATGCGACGGCCTGCTCGACCACGCTCAGGTCGTAGTCGGGTCCGCCGGCGCCCACGGTGAACAACGTCGCCCCGGCGGCCACCAGCCGCTCGGCCTGTTCGGCGCCGGGCCAGGACACCGACCGCTCGATCCGGTTCGCGTCGGTGCCGACCTCGGCGCAGTGTTCGGCCAGGATCTTCGATTTGCGTTCCAGCGCTTCGATATCGGCGAAGCTGTGCCAGATGTCCGCGTATTCGGCCACCAGTCGCAACGTCTTTCGCTCACCGCCGCCGCCGATCAGAATCGGAATATGGCGCGTCGGTTGCGGATTCAGTTTCGGCAGCCGGGCGTCGATACGCGCGAGGTATTCCTTCAGCAACGCCAGACGTGTTCCGGGCGTGCCGAATTCGTAGCCGTATTGGTCGTAGTCCTTCTGGAACCAGCCGGCGCCGATGCCGAGGATCAGCCGGCCGCCGGAAATGTGGTCGACGGTGCGGGCCATATCGGCGAGTAGATCGGGATTGCGATATCCGCCGCCGGTCACCAATGCGCCGAGTTCGACGCGTTCGGTCTGCTCGGCGATCGCACCGAGCATGGTCCAGCATTCGAAATGCGCGCCGTCGGGATCGCCGGTGAGCGGATAGAAGTGATCCCCGTTGAACACGATGTCGACGCCCGCATCCTCGGCCCGGCGCACCGCATCCCGGATCAACCCGTAATCGGGAGCATGTTGCGGCTGTAGCTGAACTCCGATGCGAACCGGTCGAGTCATCCGATGCTCCTTCGTCTCGTGAGCTGCTCTCGCGGCCGGTCAGCGGCCCTTGACGAGGCTACTCGCCCGCCGCGCCCCGTGCGGGGCGCTGGGTTACTGTGGGGCGCGCACCGACCCCTCTACTCGGATCGTCCGGCACGTTCCTGCCGGTGAAGGGATTGATTCACCATGGCCACGGTCACCTTCGACCACGCCACCCGGCTCTACCCGGGTGGCACCAAACCCGCCGTCGACAAGTTGGATCTCGAGATCGCCGACGGCGAATTCCTGGTACTGGTCGGACCGTCCGGATGCGGCAAATCCACCTCGCTGCGCATGCTGGCCGGACTCGAGGAGGTCGACGACGGCCGCATCCTGATCGGCGACCGGGACGTCACCGACGCCGAACCCAAACAGCGCGATATCGCGATGGTGTTCCAGAACTACGCGCTCTACCCCCACATGACGGTCGCGGAGAACATGGGCTTCGCGCTGAAGATGGCCAAGGTCGGCAAGGCCGAGCGCAACCAGCGCGTGCTGGAGGCGGCGAAGCTGCTCGACCTGCAGGACTTCCTGGACCGCAAACCCAAGGCGCTGTCCGGCGGTCAGCGGCAGCGGGTCGCGATGGGCCGCGCGATCGTGCGCCAGCCGCAGGTGTTCCTGATGGACGAGCCGCTGTCGAATCTGGACGCCAAACTGCGCGTGCAGACCCGCACGCAGATCGCCCAGTTGCAGCGCCGGCTCGGCACCACCACCGTCTACGTGACCCACGACCAGGTCGAGGCGATGACCATGGGCGACCGGGTGGCGGTGCTCAAGGACGGGCTGCTGCAGCAGTGCGCCTCACCGCGGGATCTGTATCGGGATCCGGCGAATCTGTTCGTCGCGGGCTTCATGGGTTCACCGGCGATGAACCTGTTCACACTGCCGGTGTCGGACGGTTCGGTCATCCTCGGCGGACATTCGATCGCGCTGCCGCGCGCGGTGGCCGATGCCGCGGGCGAGTCCGTGGTGGTCGGTATCCGGCCGGAGCACTTCGATCTGGCCGGCGGGTCCGACGGTATCGCCATGGAGATCGACGTGGTCGAGGAGCTGGGCTCCGACGCCTACATCTACGGCCGCACCCTGGGCGAGGCCGGCGGAGATCAGACCATCGTCGCGCGCGCCGACTGGCGCAATCCGCCGCAGAAGGGCGACAAGCTGACGCTCACCACCGATGCGGAGCACACCTACTTCTTCGACCCGGCCGACGGTCGGCGCCTGACCTAGGTATCGAAACAGACTGCCCCCGAACGCTTTTCGGCATTCGGGGGCAGTTCGCGATGCGATGGGCACTCGCCGGTCGGCGAGTGCCGCCGTTCAGCCGCGGGGCCGGCGCCAATCCTCGTTCACACGGATCCGGATGTCCTCCAGTCCGATTTCGTCGCCTCCGGCACCGCGCAACTCCACCCGCACCGGTTCGCCGGTGGTGTCCTCGACCCGCTCGAGCGGCGGCACCCCGCCCTGCAGATATTTGTCCCCCCACTGCCACAGCGCGAAGATCGCCGGCAGCAGATCCCGGCCCATCTCGGTGAGCACGTACTCGTTGCGGGTGCGCTTACCCTCTTCGCGATACGGCTGCTTGCGCAGCAGCCCGGCGTCGGTGAGTTTGCGCAGCGCGGCGGCCGCGGCGGCGTCGGTGATACCCACCCGCGCCGCGAAACCATCGAAGCGGGTGGTCCCGTAGATGGATTCGCGCAGAATCAGCATCGCCGAGCGCGCGCCGACGATGTCGAGGGCCTTCACGATGGAACAGCCGTCCGGCTTCCAAGAATTCAGGTCACGCAGGGGTCCTTCCAGTTTCACGGGCATGACGACGATCATACCAACTCTGACTTGTCATAACTAATGTCAGCTCCTACCCTGACTTTAGGGCGACTAAGTCAGATTGTCGCAACGGCGCGCTACCGGAGGAATCGCCATGAGAGACGCAGTGATCGTCGAGGCCGTACGCACCCCGATCGGGAAGGGCAAAGCCACCGGAGCGCTGCACGACCAGCATCCGGTCGACCTGTTCGCCCACAGCCTGCGCGAGGTCGTGCGGCGCAGCGGGATCGATCCGGTGCTGATCGACGACGTCATCGGCGGCGTGGTCACCCAGATCGGCGAGCAGTCGGTCAACATCACCCGCCGGGCCGCGCTCGCGGCCGGCTATCCGGAATCCGTTCCGGCCACCACGGTCGACCGGCAGTGCGGCAGCAGCCAGCAGGCCATCCACTTCGCCGCTCAGGGCGTGCTGGCGGGAGCCTACGACATCGTCGTCGCCGGCGGTCTGGAGTCGATGAGCCGGGTGCCGATGGGGTCGAGCGTGGCCGGCGCGACCGATATCAACGGCGTGGCCTTCGCCGAACGGTATCCGGACGAGCTGGTACCGCAGGGGATCAGCGCGGAACTGATCGCGGCGCGCTGGGGGATCTCACGCACCGCCATGGACGAGTTCTCCCTCGCCAGTCACGAGAAGGCCGCCGCCGCGACGAAGAACGGATCCTTCGAGGCACAACTCGCGCCGCTGGCCGGGTTGAGCACCGACGAGGGCATCCGGGTGGGCAGCACCCTGGAGACCCTGGCCGGGCTGCGGCCGGCCTACTACAGTGAGGCCTATGCCGCCCGGTTCCCCGAGATCGGCTGGAACGTGACCGCCGCCAATGCGAGCCAGATCAACGACGGCAGCGCCGCGGTACTGATCATGACCAGCGAGAAGGCCGCGCAACTGGGCCTGCGGCCGCTGGCCCGGCTGCACAGCTTCGCGGTCGCGGGCGACGATCCGCTGCTGATGCTCACCGCGGTGATCCCGGCGACTCGAAAGGTGTTGCAGCGCTCCGGACTGTCGCCGGCCGATATCGATCTGTTCGAGGTCAACGAGGCCTTCGCCTCGGTGGTCCTGGCCTGGGCCGCCGACACCGGTGCCGATCTGTCCCGGGTGAACGTCAACGGCGGCGCGATCGCGCTGGGGCATCCGCTCGGCGCCTCCGGTGCGCGACTGGCGACCACGCTGGTCCACGCGCTGCACGAACGCGGCGCCCGCTTCGGACTGCAAACCATGTGCGAGGCAGGCGGTTTGGCGAACGCGACCATCTACGAGCGGCTGTGATCGTCAGACCGACACCGCGACCAGCGCCACCGCGAAACCGAGGAGCCACGCCTCGGCGAGCAGCGGCAGGGTGAGCAACGCGTAACGCCAGGCCGGGCGGCGTTCCCGCAATGCCCGCAGGGTCCACCGCCCGGCCAGCAGCAGCGCACCCACCAGGGCCAGGAAAACCGCGGCGTAGGCCAGCGGCAGATGACTGGGCCCCGGACGAGTGCGCTGCTGCGCCATATCGCGGTACGGCAGGCCGTAACGCCAGATCAACCACGCCACACCACAACCGGCCAGATAGACCACGGCGCTGAGCACGGCATCGCCGCGCCGCAGCGGCGGGCGTTCCGGCCAGAACTCCATGGCTACACATGGAAACTCCCCCGGGCCGCGCTCGCAAGCACCACCGGACCGTCGCCATTTCGCTGCCCCGGGCAGGTGCCGGTGTGCGGTAGTTGCGGCAGCAGTGCTCGACGCGACGTCGAGAGCAGCCGAGCGGGCGTCGACCTCTGGAAGCCGCGGTGCGCGGACTCCCACGCCGCGATCGTTAGGCTGGCTCGGGTGAGCGATCTGGATCCGGCGTCGGCGCTGGTGTACGCGATTCCGCTGCGGACTCGCTTCCGCGGCATCACCGTCCGCGAAGGCATGTTGCTCGAAGGACCGCGCGGCTGGGGTGAGTTCTGCCCGTTCGTCGAATACGACGACCACGAGGCCGCGAACTGGCTCGCGACCACGGTCGAGCAGATCGAGGACGGGTGGCCGGAACCGGTCCGGGATCGCATTCCGGTCAATTGCACCGTTCCCGCGGTCGGGCCCGAGCGCGCGTATGCCATCGTCGCCGAATCCGGTTGCCGCACCGCGAAAGTCAAGATCGCCGATCATCCCGAATCGCTCGCCGAGGATATCGAGCGGGTGGCGGCCGTGCGCGATGCGCTCGGTCGCGACGGCGCCGTGCGGGTCGATGCCAACGCGGTCTGGGACGTCGATACGGCGGTTGCGAACCTGCGCCGGATCGACCGTGCCGCACAGGGTTTGGAATACGCCGAGCAGCCGTGCCGGACGATCGAGGAGCTGGCGGCGGTCCGGCGGCGGGTGGACATTCCGATCGCCGCGGACGAGTCCATCCGGCGCGCCGAGGATCCGCTGCGAGTCGCGGTGGCGGGAGCGGCCGATATCGCCGTCTTGAAATGCACGCCGCTCGGCGGGGTGCGGCGGGCGCTGCGAGTGGCGCAGGCGGCGGGGCTGCCGTGCGTGATCTCCTCGGCACTGGAGACGAGCGTGGGGCTGTCGGCGCAGCTCGCACTGGCCGGTGCGCTGCCGGAACTCGATCACGCCTGCGGGCTGGGCACCGTCGACCTGTTCGCCGGCGACGTGGTCGCGGATTCGCTGCGCCCGGTCGACGGATATCTGAGCGTTCCGCGCACCCCGCCGGTTCCGGATCCCGCTCTGCTGGAACGCTTCCGCCATCCCGATCCGGAGCGCGCGGCGTGGTGGCGGAGCCGACTGGAGCGGGTGCTGCGGCTTCTGGACCGGTAGCGGTATCTCGGGGTCTCGACAGGGCCGGGACGAGGGTTTTCCCGCCCGCCCGACTGTGATTAGCTGATCGTGTGCCATCGGCAGTTCTCACGTGCTCGAACACACGATAGGAGTTCCGCAATGCCCACTCGTGATTCTGCGTGGCCGCAGGGTACGCCCTGCTGGGTCGACTGCTCGGTCGACGATCCGCGGGCCGCCCGCGACTTCTACTCCGGTTTGCTGGGCTGGGAGATCATGGACAGCCCACCCGAGGCCGGGGGATATCTTATGGCGATGCTGGGCGGTAAACCGGCCGCCGGAATCGGCCCCAAGATGGGCGAGACGCCGATGCCCTCGGTGTGGACCACCTACCTCGCCGCCGACGACGTCGACGCGATCGCCGAGGCCATCGGCGCGGCCGGGGGAACGGTCTTCGTGCCACCCTTCGACGTCATGGACGTGGGCCGCATGTGCGTGGCCTCCGATCCCACCGGCGGGATCTTCGGCGTCTGGCAGGCCAAGGCCCACACCGGCGCCGGCATCTACAACGAACCCGGTTCCTACTGCTGGAACGAACTGCACACCGGCGACTACGCCACCGCCCAGGAGTTCTACCGCCGCGTCTTCGGCTGGACCTTCGACGAAATCGGCGACGGCGAGAAATTCGTCTATTCGACCTTCTCCCCGCCCGGGGCCGACGTCGCCGGCGGTGTCATGGACGCGAGCAACGCACCCGGCGACAACCCGCCCTACTGGCTCACCTGGTTCCAGGTTGCCGGGACCGACGAGAAACTCTCGCGCGCAACCGAACTCGGCGCCACGGTACTGATGGGTCCGGACGACACCCCGTTCGGCCGCTCGGCCGTCGTCCAGGCTCCCCAGGGCGAGATCTTCGGCCTCATCGACCCGACGGTGCGGGCGGAAACGCCGGGACAGTAGGGCTCGGTATGCCCTGGGTCGTCCGCAACGGCCCGGGGCACCGACATGCGCCCCCCGGGGCCGGATGCGTCGGCCACGCGCCTGTTGCCGAACCAGGTTCAGCCCACTCGAGCGCCGCAGTCGTGCAGGGTGGCGCGCAGGAGAAGGGCGGCTTCCGGGCCGATGACCCCGTCGACCAGCTCGAGGTAGCGGGTGCAGAATTCGGGGCCGTGCGGGGCGAGGTCGGCGCCCGGCGGCTCCAGGTGGTGGGCCAGCTCGTGCAGGATGACCAATTCCCGTAGGGCCCAAGCGGTTCCGCCGGTATGCAACGGGACGGCCAGCACCGAGCGGCCGGTCTCGTAATGCGCCGCCGCGGTGCCCGCACGGGCCCGGACGGCGAGGGGTGTGTCCGCTCGAACCCATTGCGCGCGGATCCAATTCAGGGCCAGCACCCGGTCCACATAACTCTGGACCGACTCGACCGACGCGAACTTCCGCTCGATCGGCAGCGTGAGCTGCGAACCGTGCAGGTCGACCGTGCGAGCGCCGAACTCCTCGGCTCGATCGAACATCCGCCGCACCAGGCCCTCGGCGTCGTAGACCCGGCTGCGCTGCGAATCCCGCTGCGTCACCGCGCTTTCCCGCACCATTCGAGTCCGTTCACTCGGTGCACCCGATTCCGCACGCGTACCGAGCGCGGACTACGGGCCCCGGGCCGGGCAGCCGATCGCACGCTCGAGCCGAGGCCTTCATCCGGGCTCGTGTGCGGCTCATGCGCCGGGAGCTTCCAGAGTGCCGCGCGCCGAGGGCAATTCGGGCGACAGGCCCAGGCGCGCGGTGCGACCGGCGCGGTCGCCCGCACGGCGCGCGGCCGGGGAGTACCCGGTGGATTCCTGCGGACCGCGCCACGTGCCGCGGGCTTCGGAGGTGCGGGAGTAGAAATCGGTCAGTTCGAGGTCCTTGTTGCGCAGCGCCAACGCCGTGCCGGCGGATTCGGCGGCGGTCGTATCCGCGTCCACCGCCTCCGCTTCCACATCGGCCTTGACCTGTGCGAGCCGGCGGCCGATCCGGTCGGCGAACGCCATCTGGAAATTCAGCCGAGCCGTCACGGCTGCGACAGGGGCCTGAATGCGACGCTGCACCGTGCGACCCCAGCGCGTCTCCACCACGATCTTCTCCACCGTCGCCGATTTGTAGGCGCCGGATTTGATGTAGTGGTCGGACGCGCGCACCATCTGCACCAGCAGGCTCGTGTACAGCGCCTCGCACGTCGCGATATCGGTATCGAAGCCGTAGGCGTAGACCTGCGTGGATGTGCGGGTCACATCGCAGCGCACGTCGTTGGCCGCGGCGATCGCCACGAACAACTGCACATAGGTGCGCAGCCCCTTCTTTCCCGGCTCGCCGATCGGGACGACCTTCTGCATCGGCGTCGGGCGGCGTTCGCGACCGGCGATATGGGCGCGCGCCACCGCCAGGTCGATCGACGAACGGGTCGCCAGGCGCTGGGCGGCCGCCATGAAGGCCTCGGCCTCGTGCTCGTTGTCGGTCGACTCGGCCTGACGCAACAGCCCACCGATCCGGGTGAGCAACTTGTCCTGAGGCATCTGGGTCGACATCGAGCGCCAGGATACGAGAACCCACCGACATCGCCACATGATCGGGCGGGACACGGGGGCGGGTGCGGACGCCGAATCCCATCCGGCGGTAGCACCCGTCCGCGGACGCCGAATCCCATACAGCAGCCGAACAATGTATCTTGCCTTGTGCAACCGGCGCAGTGTGCGGGCGCTCACGCCTGACAGCTGTGTTCGTTACGACCCTGGAGTATCGATGGCTTTGAACAAGGCGTCCTCGAACAAGGCGCGCACGGTTCGCGCGCGCGCCGTGTCACGACGCTCGTCCCTCGTGTCCCGCGCCGCGCTGGCCACCGCCTCGGTGGCGCTGCTGACCGCCGGGTTGACGAGCGCCTGTTCGAGCGGCGACGGCAGCAACCCGACCGGCCAGAACCTGGGCGGCCGCGGTCCGATCACCTATGTCGAGGGTAAGGACACCACCGAGACGGGTGCGGTCAAGCAGCTCATCGACCGGTGGAACGCCGCCCATCCGAACGAGCAGGTGACGTTCAAGGAACAGTCCAACGACGCCTCCCAGCAGTACGACGATCTGGCCCAGCACATGCGGGCCAAGCAGTCCGACTACGACGTGATGGCGCTGGACGTGCCGTGGACCGCGGAATTCGCGGCCAAGGGCTGGATCCAGCCGCTGAAGGACTCCTTCGCCCTCGACACCTCCACGCTGCTCTCGCCGACCGTCGCCAGCGCGACCTACCAGGGCACCCTCTACGCCGCGCCGCGCAACACCAACGGCGGCCTGCTGTACTACCGCAAGGATCTGGTCCCGAATCCGCCGAAGACCTGGCCGGAGCTGCTGGCCGACTGCAATATCGCGCACGATCACGGAATCGGTTGCTACGCAGGACAGTTCGCGCCCTATGAAGGTCTGACCGTGAACGCGGCCGAGGTGATCAACGCCTACGGCGGCTCGTTCGTCGGCCCGGACGGCAAGACCGCGACCGTGAACTCCCCGCAGTCGCGCGCCGGCCTGCAGGTGCTCACCGACGCCTACAAGAACGGCGACATCCCCAAGGAGGCCATCTCCTACAAGGAGCCGGAGAGCCAGAACGCCTTCGCCTCGGGCAAGCTGCTGTTCCTGCGCACCTGGCCGAACTTCTACGGTGTGGCGCAGGCGGACTCCTCCGCCGTGAAGGGCAACTTCGGCGTCTCCCCGCTGCCCGGTAAGGACGGCATCGGCGCCTCCACGCTCGGTGGTTACAACGCCGCCATCAGCGCCTACTCCAAGCACAAGGCCACCGCGCTGGACTTCCTGCGCTTCCTGATCAGCGAGGACGCCCAGCGGATCGTCGCCGAGGGCGCGTTCCCGTCGGTGCGGTCGTCGATGTACGACGATCCGGCGCTGATCGCGAAGTTCCCGTACCTGCCCGCACTGAAGGATTCGATCGCCAGCGCCGTGCCGCGTCCGGTCACCCCCTTCTACCCGGCGGTGTCGAAGGCCATCCAGGACAACGCATATGCTGCGTTGACCGGTAAGAAATCAGTCGATGACGCGATCATCGGCATGCAGAAGGGCATCGAAGCCGCCGGCTCCTGACCCTGTCCGCAGTCTGCCCCGTAGGAGAGTTGAACGTGTCGAGTCCTTCGGGTGCGACCGATCTCGCGCCACCCGACGATCAGCCGGTGAGCCCGAAACCGAAGCGCGACAGTAACTCCCGGGGCTTACGGCTCCCGCAGGGGTCGGGCCGCGCGTGGCTGTTCGTCGCACCGGTGCTGGTGGCGCTCGCGGTCGTCATCGGCTATCCGGTGGTGCGCGCGGTGTGGATGTCGTTCCAGAAGGACGCCGGACTCGACCCCGCCACCGGCATGTTCGTCGAGGGCGGCAGCGCCGGATTCAGCAACTACACGCACTGGCTGCTGCAGCAGTGCACCCTGCCCGGCGGCGGAACCGAGCCCTGCCCCACCGGCAACCTGGGTTCCCAGTTCTGGGCGGCCATCGGCATCACCCTGCTGTTCACGGTGATCACGGTGACGCTGGAGGCGACCATCGGCCTCGGCATGGCGACCGTGATGGGTAAGACCTTCCGCGGGCGGGCGCTGCTGCGTGCCGCGGTGCTGATCCCGTGGGCGATCCCGACCGCGGTGACGGCCCGGTTGTGGGAGTTCATGTTCCAGTACAACGGCGTGGTCAACCGGGTACTGCACACGCACATCCTGTGGCAGACCGATCCGTGGTGGTCACGATTCGCGGTGATCATCGCCGACGTCTGGAAGACCACTCCGTTCATGGCCCTGCTGATCCTCGCCGGACTGCAGGTGATTCCGAACGACGTGTACGAGGCGGCCAAGGTCGACGGCGCCTCGGCCTGGCAGCGCTTCACCCACATCACGCTGCCGCTGCTGAAGCCGGCGCTGCTGGTCGCGGTGCTGTTCCGGACCATGGACGCACTGCGCCTCTACGATCTGCCGGCCATCATGATGCAGGGCAACCCGGCGACCCGGACCATCTCGATCCTCGTTGTCGATCAGGTGCGGCAAGGCTCCAACAGTGCGGCCGCGCTGTCGGTGCTCACCTTCCTGATGATCTTCGCGGTGGCGTTCGTGCTGGTGAAGATACTGGGCGCCAATGCGGTGGCGACGCAGGAAGAACAGCGGAAGGCACACTGATGACCACTGCTACCTCCGGCCGCAAACCGTGGCGGTCCGCACGGGTGTACGTCGGTGCGCTGATCGTGCTGATCTGGGGTCTGGCCCCGTTCTACTGGATGGCGGTGACCGCCTTCCGCGATCCGGACTACACCTTCGACAACACCCCGTGGCCCACCCACGTGACCTTCGAGAACTTCCGCAACGCGTTCGACACCAGCCGCGGCAACGACTTCGGGCGGGCGCTCACCAACAGCGTCGTCATCGGCGCGGCCACCACCGTGATCGCACTGCTGATCGGCATGATGGCCGCCTATGCGCTGGCGCGCATGGCTTTTCGCGGTAAGACGCTGGTCGCCGGGTTGATCCTGAGCGCCTCGATGTTCCCGGTGGTCGTCCTGGTGACGCCGCTGTTCCAGCTGTTCACCAACATCGGCTGGATCGGGCACTACCAGGCGATGATCATCCCGAACATCTCGTTCGTGCTGCCGATGACGGTCTACGTCCTGGCCTCGTTCTTCGCCGAGCTGCCCTGGGAGCTCGAGGAAGCGGCGCGGATCGACGGCGCGAGCCGGTTCCAGGCGTTCCGGCTGGTGATGCTGCCGCTGGCGGCGCCCGCGGTGTTCACCACGGCGATCCTGGCGTTCATCGCCGCGGTGAACGAATACCTGCTGGCCAGTCTGCTCTCGGTGGACCGGACCGAGCCGGTGACGGTCGCGATCGCGCGGTTCTCCGGTAACGATCCGCTGGTGCAGCCCTATGCGGCGATCATGGCGGCGGGCATCATCGTCACCGTGCCGCTGGTGATCATGGTGCTGCTGTTCCAGCGCCGCATCATCTCCGGCCTCACCGCGGGCGGCGTCAAGAGCTAGCGGAACGTCGGGCTCCGACGCCTCCGCGTGCCGGGAGCTACCCATGTGCTCCCGAAATCAGGTGTCCGGCGCGGAGGTCGAACTGTCTTTCGATATCGGCGGGTGGGCCGGTTAGTGAAGGGTTCGCAGGCCGAGCCGTGCCGCCGCTTCGCAGTTGCCGGACCGACAGGCCGTCGGCCGGTCGCGCCCGATTTCCGGGTGAGTCTGCGATTTACTGGGTATTAGCTGTTCTGGTTGACGTTCGACCGGCCCCGTAGGCTGGTCGGGATCGTTGTTTCTCGCTGGTTCGCCGACGCTCCGGGAGGAGATGATCGTGAGCTCGACCCGCAAACCGCGGCGCGGCCGCCCGGAAACGGCGCCTTATGCCTCGATTGCCGGGTGGAAACAGCTCGACGGTGCGTCCCGGCCGAACAGCGGTCGCCCCCGCCGCCGCGAGAAACCCGCCGGCGCCGGCGACCGCCCGCCCCGCACTCGCGGGCAGCGAATTCGGCGCCTGCTACTCGCGCTGTTCCTGATCTTCGTCGCGATTCCGTCGTTACTGCTGGTACTGGCGTACTGGAGTGCCGAGATACCCGATCCGAGTGCGGTGCAGACCAATCAGATCGCCACCGTCACCGCCGCCGACGGAACGACGGTCCTCGCGAAAATCGTTCCCCCCGAAGGGAATCGCACGCCGGTGCCGCTGTCGGAGGTGCCGCAGACCATGCGCGACGCCATGCTCTCGGCCGAGGATCGCGACTTCTACCGCAATCCCGGATTCTCGACGTCGGCCTTCCTGCGGGCCGCGCGCGACAATCTGCTCGGCCACGACGACGCGGGCGGCGGATCCACCATCACCCAGCAGTACGTCAAGAACGCCTTCCTCAGCTCGGAGCGCACCCTGTCGCGCAAGATGCGGGAGCTGGTGATCTCGGCGAAGATGGCGCGGCAGTGGAGCAAGGACGACATCCTCGCCGCATACCTCAACACCATCTACTACGGCCGAGACGCCTACGGGATCGCGGCGGCCGCACGCGCCTACTTCGACAAACCGGTCTCGCAGCTGACCCTCGCGGAGGGCGCGGTGCTCGCGGCGGTGGTGCGCACGCCGTCGATCCTGGACCCCGAGACGCACCTCGACCAGCTGAAGACCCGCTGGAACTATGTGCTCGACGGCATGGTCGGGATGGGCGTGCTGCCGCTCGGCGAACGCGACAAGGTGCAATTCCCGACGATCGCGCCGCCCCCCAAACCCGACGACGACGCCGCCCGCGGCCCCGCCGGGCTGATTCGCACCCAGGTGCTGAAGGAGTTGCGCGCCGCGGGAATCGGCGATCAGGAGATCAACACCGGTGCGCTGCAGATCACGACGACCATCGATGCCAAGGCGCAGCAGGCCGCGGTGGACGCGGTGCATCGCACCCTCGACGGCCAGCCGCCGCAGCTACGCAGTGCGGTGGTGTCGATCGATCCGCGGTCGGGCGCGATCCGGGCCTACTACGGCGGTGAGGACGGAGTCGGCTACGACTTCGCGCAGGCCCCCTTGCAGACCGGGTCCTCGTTCAAGACCTTCGCCATGCTCGCGGCGCTGCAGCAGGGCTTCACGCTGACGTCCCAGCTGGACAGTTCGCCGGTCGTGGTGAACGGGGTGCGGGTGACCAACGTCGAGGGCGAATCCTGCGGAACGTGCAGTCTCGCCGAGGCCTACAAGCGTTCCCTGAACACCAGTTTCATCCGGCTCACCCAGGCCATCGGGCCGCGGTCGGTGACCGATGCCGCCCACCAGGCCGGTATTCCGCTGCAGATCCCGGGTGTGCCGGGCACCTCGCTGTCGGAGCCGGACGGCCAGCCGGCGCCCACGGTCGTCCTCGGCGTGTATTCGGTGCGGCCCGTCGACATGGCTTCGGCCTATGCCACCATCGCGGCGTCGGGCAGCTATCACCAGCCGTATTTCGTGCAGCGGGTGGTGGCCGGGGACGGCCGGGTACTGCTCGATCGCGGGGCCCCCGGGCCGGGGCAGCTGCCGCCGCCGCAGCAGCGCTTCCCGCGCGGGATCACCGATACGGCCACCAAGGCGATGCAGCCCATCCCCGGATATTCGAACGGCCACAATCTGGCCGGGCGGCCGTCGGCGGCCAAGACCGGGACCACGCAGCTCGGTGACACCGGCGAGAACAAGGACGCCTGGATGATCGGGTTCACCCCCTCGCTGTCCACCGCGGTGTGGGTGGGCACCGATCAGCCCGAGCCGATCCGCACGGCGGGCGGTGGCCTGATCTACGGCTCCGGGCTGCCGTCCGACATCTGGAAGCGCACCATGGACGGCGCCCTCGCGGGAACGCCGGTCGAGCAGTTCGCGAATCCCGATCCGAGCGCCGCGGCCGGGCCGTTCGCGGCGCCCCCGCCGCCGAATTCGGCCGGGCCGTTCGCGGAGCCGGAGCAGCCACCGGCCGCGCCGCCGCAGCCGACCGGGAACGCACCGTTCGACATCCTGCAACCGCCGTCGCAGTCCGAGCAGCAGCAGCCGCCGCCGGTGATCGTCATTCCGCCCGCGCCGCCACCACCGCCACCGCCCCCGCCGCCGCGGCAGGTGGAGATCTTTCCGGGGCTGACCGTCCCGGTTCCGGGATGACGGTCCGATCCGGCACGCTGTGATGCAACGAATTGGAGTAATCCGGCCATCACCCAGCACACGCCGATAGGGTGGAACGGGGTTGAACACGAGACATTAGGGGCGACACGGGTGGATTTCGAAGTGGTGGAGCGCCACGAAACACTGGTGGCGGGCACGGTGCTACGCAGCCCGGCGCTGGCGGTCGAGGGACCGCGCCGGCAGAAGGTGGAGGAGGCGTGGAAGCGAACTCTGGCGCGCCGGTTACCCGGCCCGCCGGCGACCGCCTATGTCGACCACGCGCCCGAGATCGGTTCCTATCTCACCCATATCGTCGGCTACCAGTGTGAGAGCCTCGACGATCTGCAGCCCGGCGATGTGCTGGCCCGCATTCCCGCGGCGAAGTTCGCGCGCTTCCTGCGCACCGGTGACAACCTGGGTGACACCATCGTCTCGATCTGGCGCGCGGTGTGGGATCTGGAAGCGGCCGGCGCGCTGGTGCGGGCCTACACCGGCGACTTCGAGCACTATCCGGAGGCTCGCACGGTCGAGGTGTTCGTCGCCCTGCAGAGCGACCCGCTCACCGATGCGCTGAACAACGGTGTGGCACAGGCCGATTCCGCCGAGAACAGGTAGGGACTCGTGGACTTCGAAATCGTCACCCTGGAACCGAGCCTCGTCGGCGGGCTCACCGTTCCGCTGGCCGGGCGCGAGGTGACCGCCCGGGATCTGGATCTGGTGAACTTCACCTGGGACCGCTACCTGTCACGGGAGAAGAACGTCCCGCGCGTGGCGGCCTACATCGGCCAGGACGACCACGCGGTCGCGGTCCTCGGCTACGAACTCGGCGGACTGGACGACCTCGAGACCGGCGACGTGATCACCCGCATCCCCGCGGGCCGCTACGCCAAGTTCGTCGTCTCCGACAAGCCGTACGACCTGCTCCGCACCGCCTGGGCCAAGGTCGCCAAGGCCGAAAGTGCCGGCACCATCACCCGCTCCCACGCCGCGGAAATCGAACGCTACACCGGCCCCACCTCGGTAGAGGTGTACGTGTCCCTCGACTGACCGCCGGACGCAGAAAACGAAATCAGGCTGGGCTACAGGGAAAACCATGTAGCCCAGCCTTTTTCGACAGCCAACGTTCCAGGCGACATAGCGCCTACCCCACCCCCGCACGGGCCGACCTCGAGGAGGCCCCGTTCGCGGCCGGCTCGCCGATGCGGTGCCGTGGCGTACGCGACGAAGGAGCAAGCCACGGCGCCGCATCGGCGAGCCCTAGGGGCCGCGAACCCGCCGAGCGAAGCGAGGCCAGACTATTCAGCGCCGATGATGAAGGCTTCCAGCTGGGTGCGGGCGACGTCGTCGGCGAGCTGCTTCGGCGGGGACTTCATCAGGTAGGCCGAGGCCGGGATGACGGGTCCGCCGATGCCGCGGTCCTTGGCGATCTTGGCGGCGCGCACGGCGTCGATGATGATGCCGGCCGAGTTCGGCGAGTCCCACACCTCGAGCTTGTACTCCAGGTTCAGCGGCACGTCACCGAAGGCGCGGCCCTCGAGGCGCACGTAGGCCCACTTGCGGTCGTCGAGCCAGCCGACGTGGTCGGACGGGCCGATGTGCACGTCGTTGGCGCCCAGTTCCTTCTTCAGGTTGCTGGTGACGGCCTGGGTCTTGGAGATCTTCTTCGACTCCAGGCGCTCGCGCTCGAGCATGTTCTTGAAGTCCATGTTGCCGCCGACGTTGAGCTGCATGGTGCGGTCGAGCTGCACGCCGCGGTCCTCGAACAGCTTGGCCATCACGCGGTGGGTGATGGTCGCGCCGACCTGGGACTTGATGTCGTCACCGACGATCGGCACGCCGGCGTCGACGAACTTCTGCGCCCAGGCCGGGTCCGAGGCGATGAAGACGGGCAGCGCGTTCACGAATGCGACGTTGGCGTCGATGGCACACTGCGCGTAGAACTTGTCGGCATCTTCCGAACCGACGGGCAGGTACGAAACCAGCACGTCGACCTCGGCATCCTTCAGCGCCTGTACGACGTCGACCGGCTCGGCCTCGGAGAGCTCGATGGTCTGCGCGTAGTACTTGCCGATGCCGTCGAGCGTCGGGCCCCGCTGGACGGTGACGCCGGTCGGCGGCACGTCGGAGATCTTGATGGTGTTGTTCTCGCTGGCGAAGATCGCGTCGGACAGGTCGAATCCGACCTTCTTCGCGTCGACGTCGAATGCGGCGACGAACTTCACATCGCGCACGTGGTACTGGCCGAACTTGACGTGCATGAGGCCGGGCACAGTCGAGTTCTCGTCTGCGTCCTTGTAGTACTGCACGCCCTGGACCAGCGAGGAGGCGCAGTTGCCCACGCCCACGATGGCCACGCGAATCTCAGCAGCCGGGTTGACATCACTCATGGCCGACATTTCCCTCTTTCTGTGGTGCCGCCTTCATTGATTGCTCCGCTGCAATCAACTCGTTGAGCCAGCGCACTTCGCGCTCGCTTGATTCGAGACCGAGTTGATGGAGCTGGCGGGTGTAGCGATCCAGTGTTCCGCTGGCGCGTTTGATCGCCTCCCGCAGTCCTTCTCGGCGCTCCTCGACCTGCCGTCGTCTGCCCTCGAGGATCCGCATCCGCGCCTCGGCGGGGGTGCGGCTGAAGAAGGCGAGATGAACGCCGAAGCCGTCATCGGTGTAGTTCTGCGGACCGGTGTCGGCGAGCAGTTCACCGAAACGCTCCCGGCCCGATTCGGTCAGTTGGTAGACCCGGCGGGCCCGGCGGGTGACCGCGCCGGCCGGACTCTCCTCGGCGATCAGACCGTCGGTCTGCATGCGCCGCAGCGTCGGATACAGCGACCCGTAGGAGAAGGCCCGGAACGGTCCCAACAGGCCCGTCAACCGTTTGCGCAGCTCGTAGCCGTGCATGGGTGACTCCAGGAGCAGCCCGAGAATCGCGAGTTCGAGCACGGGCTTCACCTCCTGACTCTATTGAACAGACCTAACCGATGGATGCGATTTCAAACTATATCGGACCGATATAGTGAGCGGGAAGGAACGTGTGGCTTCTCTCGGTGGCATGCCGTGCCCCCGCCGACGCAAGTACTCTGGGATCCGTGCGAATTCAGCGGCAGGTGGTCGACTATGCGCTCCGGCGCCGGTCGCTGCTGGCCGATGTCTATGCGGGCCGTGTGGACGTCGCCGAGGTATGTGATGCGAATCCGTATCTGCTGCGTGCGGCGAAATTCCACGGGCGGGGCAGCGATGTCACCTGTCCGATCTGCCGGAAAGAGCAGCTCACGCTCGTATCGTGGGTCTACGGTGACGGGCTGGGACCGATCGCGGGTTCGGCCCGAACCCCCGAGGAATTGGTGCGGCTGGCCGAAACTCGGGAAGAGTTCTCGGTGCACGTGGTCGAGGTGTGCCGGACCTGTAGTTGGAATCATCTGGTGCAGTCGTATGTGCTGGGACACACCCCGGCACCGCGGCGCCGTCGTGGTGGCGGCGCTCGTCGGACTGCCGCCGAATGACGGGCACACTCGACTGATATGTGGAGCGGCTCCCATACCGGCCGACGACGGCCGTGCACGCCCGCACCGACCTATCCGGACCGTATCGAGTTATGGAGATCCAGGCTGTGACTTCGCCTTACGACGATGGACCGAACGGCGGTCGGCCCCCGCGCGGCCCGCAATCCGGACCCGGTGGTCAGCCACCGCGTCCGGCAGGCGGCAACCCGCCCGGCGCCCGGCCGCTACCGCCGCGTCGCCAGGCACCG